>JAZKZC010000209.1:0-2820 GCA_045612465.1 Eubacteriales bacterium | reverse complement strand
TGTGAAATACGAAAATGCACTTTCGCCGTTCGAGGCGGTATATAAATCTTTTTTTGCAAGTCTTTCCGCGACGTATGAGTTTTTGGTTTTGCGCTTTGCGTTCATCACACGCTTGAATTCATCATAATCATCAAGTGACTGCAAATTTTCAAGTGGTGTTTCCTTGGTGATATAATGCTCGTAAAACAGCTCCTCACGCCGTCTGTCAATGCCTTGATTTATAGCGCGGATATCAAGCATAAAATCAAACACATCGTCACTTGCAATATACTTACTGCCGCTCGGTATATCATAATACGAGCATTTGCACATATCCGTATATGTATTGAAAAGCGGAGCGTCGTTAAAAAGCGACGTTCTTTTGATTTTGAGCTTTTCGCATATCACGTTGAGAAGCGTGGACTTGCCCGAGCCGTTACTTCCGCAGAACATCGTCACAGGCTCAAATTCAATATTCTGTAAACGTTTTTCAGGGAATATCTTGAACGGGTACGGAGTGTCAGTATAACAGCTCATATTAAGCTGATGCGTTTTTGTGCTTAATATTACCCCGTCCTCGTCAACTTCGCTCGGCAGTTTAAAAGATTTCAAATAAATCATTATTCACCTATATACGTAAATCTTTTATATTTGGCACCGTCTTTTGTGACCGTGTCAAACCACATAGAAAGCGGTCGCACCCATATACCTCCGTCACCGTAAAGTGCTTTATATACGACCATTTCTTCAAGTGTTTCGGAATGACGTGCTACACCTATCACCTCGTATTCCATCCCCTTGAAATGTCTGTATTTACCTTTTTTTATTTCACACACGGTCATTTTTTCCTTTCAGGTATTCAACAACCGAAAACGCAGCTTTCATTCCCGTATATACCGCCGTTGCTATCTGCTTGGGCGATGAAGTACAGTCGCCCGCGGCAAAGATCCCCGGAATTGACGTTTTCATATTTTCATCCGTTATGATGACACCGCGGTTTTCGGAAATACCTATACGCAAGGCAAAGTCAGCGGCACTCGGCACACCGTTTGCGATAAATACGCCGTCAAACGGTACATTTTCCCCGTTTTCAAGCACAACACCGCTTACGGTGTTTTCGCCCGTTATATGCGAAATTTTATCGGTTATGACTTTGAATTTATCACTCGTCATTTCACTTCCGTTTGACAAAAGCGTAACGCCTGCACAGACGTCCGACAATACCTCCGCCTCGTGTTGTGCAAACTGACCGTCACCGATGACCGCAACGTTTTTGCCCTTGAAGAAAAATCCGTCGCAAACAGCGCATCGGCTCACACCTCTGCCCTCAAATTCTTCCTCACCGTTTATTTTTTTGCCCTTGACACCGCTTCCCGTCGCAATAATGACTGCTTTACCGTAAAGCTTACCTTCGCTTGTCACGACTGCAAACGTATCTTCATAGTCCACGGACAAGACCTGCGCTGTTTGAACATTTACACCGAGTCTTTCCGCTTGCGCGATTCCCTTTTCAAAAAGCTCTTTACCCGAAACGGTATCAAAACCGTAGTAATTTTCGATTTTATCGGTTTTCAGGAGTGACGAACGACCGTCGTCGATAACTGCGCACGAAAAGCCTGCGCGCGCTATATAAACTGCGGCGGTGATACCCGCAGGACCACCGCCGATTATGATAGAGTCAAATCTCATTTTCTAATCTTTCTCTGAATAAATTTAACAGTTTCAACTATCGGTATAACAGTTACGGCAAGTGCAAGCGCAACACCGTACTCTGCAAGGCTGATATGCTCAAATCCGAACGCTGTGCTGATACCGGGCAAATAGATGACCGCCGTTGTGAGAATGAACGACAATGCCATAGCACCGTACAGGAAGAAATTATGCGTCTTCATTGAGAAAACAGACGTCTTTACCGAACGCATATTGAACGAATGGAAAATTTCAGCCATTGACATAGTCAAAAATGCCATTGTCATACCGTCTGCACTCGTTTCAAGTGACCAGACGCCCGATTCCATATAATGACCGACAAGGTACGAAATAACCGTGATAGCGGCAACCATTACACCCTGATATACAACGTCTACACCGACACCGCCGGAGAAGATACCGTCCTTGGGGTTTCTCGGCTTGCGTTTCATAACGTCAGCCTCGCCCTTTTCCATACCGAGAGCAAGCGCGGGGAAACAGTCGGTTATAAGGTTTATCCACAAAAGATGTATGGGCTTGAGAAGTGTGAATCCGAGGAGCGTTGCCGTGAATATTGCCACAACTTCGCTGAGATTCGACGAAAGCAAGAACTGAATGGACTTTCTGATATTGTCGTATATTCTTCTTCCTTCTTCAACAGCCGTAACTATCGTTGCAAAGTTATCATCCGCCAAAACCATATCGGCAACGTTCTTTGTAACGTCAGTACCCGTAATACCCATACCGATACCGATGTCAGCACTCTTGATTGAGGGCGCATCGTTTACACCGTCACCCGTCATTGCTGTAATACATCCGCGTGCGCGCCATGCATTTACGATTTTAACCTTATGTTCGGGCTGAACACGTGCATATACTGAATATTTATCAACTATCTTTGCAAATTCCTCATCGGAATAACTGTCAAGCATAGCGCCCGTTATCGCTTGGGACGCGTCGGTGATTATTCCAAGCTCCTTGGCGATAGCCACTGCCGTATTTATATGGTCACCCGTTATCATAATAGGACGGATAGCTGCCGAGCGGCACTCTTCAATAGCCGCCTTAACCTCGGGACGAACGGGGTCGATCATACCCACAAGTCCTACAAAGCAAAGCTCACATTCAACCGCGTCGGATTCATATACAGAG
>JAZKZC010000208.1:0-5334 GCA_045612465.1 Eubacteriales bacterium | reverse complement strand
TTCGACTATCTCGGCGAGCCGACACCGTATTACAGCGAGTGGCCGTCAAGAAGCAGCTATTTCGGTATAGTAGATCTTGCGGGACTTCCGAAAAACAGGTATTATCTTTATAAATCGGCTTGGACGGATGTCCCCACGCTTCATATTTTCCCTCATTGGAATTGGAAGGGGAAAGAGGGAAGTGTTGTTCCTGTTCATATTTACACTAATTATGACGAGGTTGAGCTTTTTATAAACGGTATCTCGCAGGGAAGAAGAAAGCGTATTTCACACGGCAACGACGTAAAAAGTCAGCTCGAACGTTTCCGCCTTATGTGGAACGAAACCGTATATACCGAGGGAGAGCTTTGCGCAGTTGCGTATAAAAACGGAAAAGAGGCAGAACGCAAGACGGTATGCACGGCAGGAAAGGCACACCGCATTGAGCTTACAGCGTATTACAACAACATCAAAGCAGACGGGGAAGCTCTCAATTATATCACGGCGCGTATCGTCGACAAAAAAGGTAACGTTTGCCCGAACGAGTGCCGGCGGCTCACTTTCAGCGCAAGCGGATGTGCGGAGGTATACACCACCGATGCGGGCGATCAGCGCGAAACGGAAACGTTTTTGCGTCCCGATAAAAAGGCGCTTTCGGGAATGTTGGTCTGCTGTGTGCGCAGTAACGGTAAACAGGGGGCGGCTGTCGTTCGCTGTGACGGCGAAGGTCTTGTTGGCGGTGAAGTTTCGTTTGTGTGTAAATAATATATCATTTTCAAAGAAGTGTTATAATTTTGAAAGAATATTCCGCGACTGATGGAATATTCTTTTTATTTTTTGAAAAAATGTGCTTATTTCTATTGCAAAATTATAATAAATGTGATATAATTGCATACAAAATGGGGTTATTTTATCCATACGCAGATGATTTGGTGAACGATGAACGATCGATTGCCGGAATACACATTCAGAAGCATGCTGTCCCGACGTCTGCGGTATACCGACTTTAAAGCGCATCATTTGTGTTACAGGAGCAAAAAATAAATGGAAAAACAAGAAAAAATTACGGAAGAATATCACGTCATTGACGTGATGCATATTGCCAAAACGCTGTGGAAACGTATCTGGATTATTGTGCTCAGCGGATTGTGGACCGGTGTGATAGGTTTTTTGATAGCAGTATTTTTAATATCGCCCACCTACTCCTCACACGTTAAGCTTTATGTAAATAACAGCTCGTTTTCATTGGGAAGCACAAGCTTCAGTATAAGCGCGTCGGAGCTTACGGCGGCGCAAGGGCTTGTAAAAACATACGGAAACATTTTAGACAGCCGCAGTACGTATGAGCGTGTTATTGAAAAATCCGAAGTCAATTACACGTGGAAAGAACTGTCAAAGATGGTCAAATATTCCCCGTCAAACGGTACTGAAATAATGCTGGTGACAGTAACTTGTGAAGATCCGTACGAAGCAAGCAAAATTGCAAACACGATAGCTGAGGTACTTCCCGCGCGTATTTCGGAGATTATCGACGGCGCTTCAATGGAAATCGTTGATCCTGCAATACCTGAGCTTCAGAAGGTTGCTCCGAGTATAACACGTTACGTTGTAATAGGCTTTTTGCTCGGTGTGTTCCTCGCTGTTGCCATAGTCGTTATTCTGGCATTGCTTGACGATGCTATACACGATGAGGAATATTTGTTCAGAACGTACGATTATCCCATACTCGGTAAAGTGCCCAACCTTTTGAATGCCGGCACCGTTTCTTACGGTAATTACACCCAGAGACGGACAAAAAACAAGTAGGCAAGGAAAGGACGGTTTGAATTATGGGATTGTTCGGAAGAAAAAACAAGAACACTCAATTTGTGTTCGGTAACGAAAAAAATAAAAAAACACTTCACAGAAATCTGGAATTTACCGCAACTGAGCAGTATAAGCTCATCCGTGCCAACCTTGACTTCACTTTGCCCGAGAATGAAATGTGCCCCGTTATCGGCGTAACGAGCTCAATGAGAGGCGAGGGTAAAAGTACAACGGCGCTTAACCTGGCATACGTGTTTGCGGAAAAGGGAAGCAAGGTGCTTCTTATAGACGGCGATTTGAGAATACCGTCTATTGCCAAAAAGCTTGATATTGAAAACGCTCCGGGACTTGCGGACCTTCTCAGAGGAAGCGGAATGCAAATATCGGATATACGCTCGTATCTGCTTGATAACTGGTATATTCTCCCGTCGGGTTATATTCCGCCGAACCCGTCGGAGCTTCTCGGCTCAAACAGAATGGGTAACCTTTTGAACAGACTGAGGGCGATGTTTGATTACATTATTATCGACCTGCCGCCTGTGAATATTGTATCGGATGCCGTTTCGGTGTCGGGATTTATCTCCGGTATGATAGTGGTCATCCGCGAGGAATACACCGAGAAAAAAGAGCTTGAACGTTGCTTCAGACAGCTTGAAATGTCAAATGTAAACATCCTCGGCTGTGTTTTGAACGATGCGAAGTTCGTGCATTCCTCCTACGGTAAATATAAGCGGAATAAATATTATAAGTATTTTAATTACCGCAGCAGTTCCAAGGGTGCGAAAAAGTGATAGATTGGCATAATCATATTTTACCGGGTGTTGACGACGGAAGCAAAAGTGTATCGGAAAGCATACAGATGCTCGAGATGCATGCTTTGCAAGGTGTTAATACGGTTATTGCAACCCCGCATTTCTACGCAAACGATGAATCTGCCGAGCGTTTTTTCGAAAGACGGCAGTCCTCATTTGATGAGCTTACAAAAAAAATGCACCAAGGATTACCGAGAATACTCAAGGGAGCTGAGGTGCGGTACTATCAGGGAATAAGCCGAATGGCAGATCTCAAGTCGTTTTGCATAGAGGGAAGCAAGCTTCTTCTTCTGGAAATGCCGATGGCTGTGTGGACTGAATATATGCTTCGTGAGCTTACGGAGCTTTCAAGCGAAAACAGCTTGAAGATAATACTTGCACACAGTGAAAGGTATATGAAATTTCAGAACAAGGAAGTTTACAAAAGACTTTTGGAAAGCGATATTCTTATGCAGGTCAGCGCGGATTATTTCGCTTCGTTTTCAACGAAACGGCGCGCGGTGTCGCTTTTGAGTGAAGGATACGTTCACTTTATCGGCTCTGATTGCCACAACACAGCGACAAGGCCTCCCAATATCGGCAAGGCATTTGATACCGTTTGTAAAAAGATCGGTGTTGAATTTTTAAATCAGATGAATGAGTATGGAAAATCCATGCTTAGTTATAAAAAATAATTATTTTGAAAGGACAATTTTAAAATGAAAAAAGTATTGGCAATTTTTTTGATGACAGTTATGGTGTTCGCTGCGAGCGTTAACACGTTTGCCGCAGGTGCGTTTTTGAACAGCCCTTCGGGAAATCCGGCACCTGAGTTGGTTTCGTTTGATTTTGAATCTGATGATTGTACGGCTGAGCTTGTTATAACTCCCTATGCTGAACGCAGCGAGCTTGATGATGCCGCAAAAGCATTGATGGAAAAGGCGTATGATGATATTGCCGGAACAGATGATCTCACAAAGCTTAACAAAGATCTTGAAAAGCTTGCAAAAGATAAGAATGTTAAGGGCAAGGACCTTGCTGTAAGCGATCTTTTCGACATCAGCCCCGAAGGTTGTCAGGAACACGACGGTCACTACAGCTGTGACATCGTACTTGACGCTGATACGCTCGACAGATTTGTTGCTCTCATTCACATGAATGAAAACGGTGAATGGGTATTGGTTGACGACGCAAAGGTTACAAACAACGGCGAACACCTTGAATTCACGGTTGACGCGCTTACACCCTTTGCAATCGTTGTTGATACAAGCAGCGATTCACCTCAAACAGGTGACAGCGGTAAGCTTTACATCTACGCAGGTATGATGCTCGTTTCTGCATTGGCTATTGCTGTAGTTGTTGTAAAGAGCAAGAAGCAGAGAGGTTGATCTCTTACAAATAACAGATAGGCGGTCAGAAAATTATGGAAAGAAGAAATTATACGAAATATATAGTTATTGCTTTGACGATCATTTTAATCGTAGCCGCCGTTTTGTTTGTGTTGGAGTTTAAGGAGCAGGAAAGCTTTTCACCACCCGATACGGTAGATAACAGCGTTATTACGTATGAAGGTCAAGAGTACACTTTGAAAGAGAATATCGAAACGTTTCTTGTGTTCGGTGTTGACAGATTTCAAGGTTCGGAAACGGCTGACTCCCACGAAAGCGGAGTTCAGGCGGACTTCCTTATGCTTTTCGTGTTTGACAACGCGCAGGAGAAATTCACAGCTCTCCACATAAACCGTGATACGATGGTGAACGTAAATAAGCTTGCTATCGGCGGTATGAAGGTGGATTCGTTCACGAAGCAAATAGCGCTTTCGTATAACTACGTGCAGGATGACAACGAAAAGGTAAAATGCGGAAACGTAAAGACTTCCGTTGAAAACCTTTTGAAGGGGATGCATATAGACCACTATTTATCCCTTACGATGGATTCCGTGGCTGTGATGAACGACCTTCTGGGCGGTGTTGAGGTCACGGTGCTTGATGATTTTGCGGGTGTTGACGATGCACTCGTAAAAGGTGAAACCGTAACGCTTACGGGCGAGCAGGCGCTCAGATACGTACGTGCAAGACAGAGCCTTGAAAACAGCGATAATACCGCGAGAATGGCGCGCCAGCGTCAGTATGTTGATGCGCTTTACAAAAAAGCGGTGTCGCGTTTTGAGTCCGATGCGGAATTTTCCGTGAAGTTTGCTGACGAAATGGATGAGTATCTTGTTTACGATTCATCGGATCAACAAATGCAGGAATATGCCGAAAAGTTCAAAAACTATGAATTCACAGGCATAAAAGAAATCGACGGAGATGGAAGAAACGGCGAAGAATTCCTTGAATTTTACGCAGACGAAGACTCTGTTCTCAAAAACGTAGTCGATTTGTTTTACGTTCCGAAAACGAAGTGATATAAACAAGTTGTTGTGAATATCAAAATTTTTATGACTATCAAAGAAAAAGGTTAATTTTGATAATAACGGCTGTTTTTAAAACGCTCGAAAATGAAGAACCTTGACTGTAAAGATAACTAAAACAGCGGAAATAGGTTTTATGGGCTGGCTCGAATTTTTGTTTGAGCCAGCCTGTATCGGTCATTTGAAGACTGTGTGGTATTGTTTGAAAAAATGATTAAAGTGTACGTATGCGTATTTTGGTGATAAATTATACGAAGTAATATGCGTACGTATGTTTTAAGATATTGTAATTTTTAAAATTACTACAGGAGAGCTTGTCTAAATGTATAAGAATGTAATAAAAAG
>JAZKZC010000207.1:0-4587 GCA_045612465.1 Eubacteriales bacterium | reverse complement strand
TGAATCGCCCCTACAAAATACAAACATCCTTATGAGAACCAGCCTAATCCGACCTCTTTGTTATTTCTTTTTCAGAATTGAAAGTATTCCTTTTTTCTCGTAAGGCGCACGGGTAATTCCCAAAAGCTTGTAGCCTGTTTTTTCGACGGCGGATTTAAGCTGTTCATCTGTTATTTTTGCTTCTGTAAGTATAACTGTCTGCTTGTCTTTATGAGATGACACGACCTTTTTGATATCAAAGCCGTTCCGTATGGCATCATTCATATGCGCCTCGCACATCGGACACATCATACCTTCTATTTTAAGAGTTATTTTTTCCATATTTATCTCCTGATTTGAATTTTTTTCGTCAATTTGATTATATCGCCCAAGATGCTGTTTGTCAACATAAAAAATACAGAATTTTTTTTGAAAAAATACTATACAAATCGAAAAAAATGTGGTAATATGATGAATGTAATTTTATTACTCAAAGGAGTCTTGCGTTATGAAAAAGATTTATGAAGGCAAAACAAAAGATGTTTACTCGCTTGAAAACGGCAATGTAATGCTCAAGTTCAAGGACGACTGCACGGGCAAGGACGGCGTGTTCGATCCCGGTGAAAATACAGTCGGACTTACTATCGAAGGCATCGGCCGTGCAAATCTTGAAACGTCTATCCGTTATTTTGAACTGCTTAAAAATGCGGGCATCAAGACACACTATGTAAGTGCGGATCTTGAAAACGCAACAATGGAGGTTCTCCCCGCTACTGTGTTCGGTCACGGACTTGAAGTAATTTGCAGACTTGTTGCAACGGGAAGCTTCATCCGCAGATACGGCGAATACATCAAGGACGGCACACCTCTTGAAGGCGGTTACGTTGAATGTACATTCAAGAACGATGAAAAGGGCGATCCGCTTGTAACAGGCGAAGGTCTTGCTGCGCTTAATGTAATGACTCCCGAAATGTTTGCAAGCATGAAGGAACAGACACTTAAAATAACAAAGATCGTTGCAGACGACCTTAAAGAGATCGGTCTCGACCTTTGGGACATCAAGTTTGAATTCGGTTACAACAACGGCGAGGTTATCCTTATTGACGAAATTGCATCGGGCAATATGCGTGTATATAAGGGCGACAAGATCGTTGAACCCGTTGAGCTCACAAAGCTTATCCTTAACAGATAATTGCATTTTAAAAGAGTCGGTTTGTACCGACTCTTTTGTTGTTTTGTAGGGGACGGCGCCTCGACGTCCCTTTTTCTGTTAATTTTCTTGTAAAGCGGTTGCATAAAACGAATAAATGTGATAAAATAAATAAAATACGCACTTACGTAAAAAGGGGCAGGGTATGTCGGATATATTTTACAGGTTTTCGCCGTTTATACAAGAATATATATACAGAAATAATTGGGAGTCGCTGCGTGGTGTGCAAAATGCCGCGGCACAGGTGCTTTTTGAAACAGAGCATAATCTTCTTCTGACGTCTTCAACGGCATCGGGTAAGACCGAGGCGGCATTTTTTCCGATAATCTCAATGCTTACGGAAAACCCAGCGCAAAGCGTGGGAGTTTTGTATATCGCCCCCTTGAAAAGCCTTATAAACGACCAGTTTTTAAGACTTGATGAAATACTTAAGGAATGCGATATTCCCGTGTTTCATTGGCACGGTGACGTGTCTTCCTCGCACAAAAACAAGCTGTTGAAGTCACCGAAGGGAATATTGCAAATTACCCCCGAATCGCTTGAAAGTATGCTGATGAACAGGTCGAATGACATTGTACGCTTATTTTGTGATTTGCGTTTTGTCGTCATTGATGAAATACACATACTGACGGGCACGGACAGAGGAAATCAGATAATCTGCCAGCTCAACAGAATTTCAAAAATTATCGGCAGGGATGTTCGCCGTGTCGGACTTTCTGCGACCGTCGGCGACGTTGAGATAGCGAAAAAGTGGCTCAGCGGAGGTTCGGGAAGAATATGCGAAGCGCCGATTTTGAACGAGGGCAAAACGTCGTGGCGCCTTGCACTTGAGCATTTTTATATACAAAACGAAAAATTTGACCAGTCGGGCGCCGATGCCTTTTCGGATAAGGACGTAACGCAGTTTACCGATGAAAAGAAAGAAAATCCGATACCTGCACGTGCTAAAATCGACGCGGGATATGAATACATTTACGACTGCGTAAAGGACAAAAAAGGACTTGTTTTTTCAAATTCAAGGGAGGAAACGGAATATATAACGGCAACGCTCCGACAAATTGCCGACAACAGACACGAGCCCGATATTTTCCTCATTCACCACGGAAATCTGTCCGCATCGCTCCGCGAGGAAGCGGAATTCAAAATGAAAAACGATGAATACAATGCCGTGACGTGTGCGACGGTAACGCTTGAGCTTGGCGTTGACATAGGCAGGCTTGAAAGGGTAGTGCAGAACGGATCGCCGAATACCGTGTCGAGCTTTTTGCAAAGACTCGGCAGAAGCGGAAGACGCGGCGCGCCGCCGGAAATGTTTATGGTGTTCAGGGAGGAAAATCCACTGCCCGAAACACCTATGCCGCAGCTTATCCCATGGGAGCTTATAAGGGCAATAGCCATAATTCAACTTTATATCGAAGAAAGATTTATAGAACCGCCGAGCGAAAAACGCTTGCCGTTCTCGCTTTTATTCCAGCAAACGCTATCGATACTGTTTGCATCCGGTGAGCTTACGGCAAAGGCGCTTGCAGAGCGTGTTTTGTCGCTCCCCGCGTTTGCGAATGTTACGAAAGAGGAGTACAAATCGCTTCTTATCAGTATGCTGAAATGCGATTATCTGCAAATGACTGAGGAAAAAACGCTTATAATCGGTCTTGCCGGTGAGAGAATAGTAAACAGCTTCAAGTTTTATGCCGTATTCAAGGACAGCGAAAACTTTTCCGTCAGATGTGAATCCGATGAAATCGGTACGATAACGACACCGCCGCCTGTCGGCGACCGCTTTGCGCTTGCAGGCAGAGTCTGGGAGGTAACGGAGCTGGATATACCGAGAAAGCTCATCTACGTAAAGGGTGTAAAGGGTAAAATGGAGGTCACGTGGCCGGGTGAAAGCGGAGAAATACACACACGTGTACTTGAAAGAATGAGAAAGGTGCTGTGCGAGGATAAGGTCTATCCGTATCTGAAGCCGAATGCAAGACGGCGTCTTGATATTGCCCGCCGTGTAGCGCAAAATGCAGGTGTTTGCCAAAGGTACATTATTCCCCTCGGCGGTCTTACGTACTGTATGTTCCCGTGGCTCGGCACAAGGAGCTTCAGAACGCTCCGCAAGCTTCTGGCAAAGAATGCGAAATATCTGCAGATATCGAATATTGAGTATGACGGATGCTGTTATCTGACTTTCAAATATGAGGGTAACAGCGAAAGGGAACTTGTAAATAAGCTCTGCGCCCTGACGTGTGACGGCTTTGACAGAAAAGAGCTTGTGTCGCCTGCCGAGGTGCCGATATTTGAAAAATACGACGAGTATATCCCCCACGAGCTTCTCCGTGATGCCTATGCAGAGGACCGCCTGCGTGAAGACGAGGTCGTTTTCCGAATAGGACAAATGTACAAAAGCATAAATTAAAACAAGGTCGGTTTGGGTTTTCCAAACCGACCTTGTTGGTTTTGTGTATTCGAAGCGATGCTGTATGGATTGGCGCCTCGACAACCCGTTAGAAGTACATTTTATTTTTTTAAATTTCTTATAAATTCGTCGCTGATAATGGCGCTTGTGTGTATTGACACGTATTTTCCCTTAACGTACATACTTGACCGTGCGCATCCCTCGTAAGTCATACCGCATTTTTCCATAACACGCAGACTTGCACCGTTTCCGTCCATACACCGCGCGTAGATACGGTGGAGATTGAGAGTGAGAAAGCCTGTTTTTATGACCTCTTTAAGCGCCTCTGAGGCATATCCTCTCCCTGCGAAGACGGGGTTTATGACATAACCGACCTCGCCCGCGTTGTTGTTTTCATCAAACGAGGTAAAACCGCACGTGCCTATCATTTTACCTGATTCTTTCAGCGTTACCGCCCAATCGTAAAATTCGCCGTCGCTGTACTGATCCTTGACGAGATAAAGATATTGCTTTGTGTATTCAAGGTCGGGGTGTGCGCGCCACGTAAGATATTTCGTCACCGATTCCATACGGGCATATTCAAACATATCTGCGTAGTCTGCAACCTTTATTTTACGCAGTATCAGATTTTCGGTTTCAAGGGTGGGAATGTATTTGAAGTATTTTCTCAATATGATCTTTTCCATTTGAAGCACTCTTTCGTGTATTGGTGTCACACAATATTATACTCCGAATGGATAAAAATGTAAATACAATACGAGAATTTTTATCAAAAAATGCGAAAAATGCATTTCGAAACAGAAAAGTTACGATTTATTAACGTAATTTCGTTTGGTCAAAAAGTAGAAAAAACGGAAGATAATTTGTGCAAAATATACAACGCAAAGGTTGATGAGGTTCTTTGTGTTAACTTATGCGCCTTTAAACATAGTGAATTAAATTTACTATAATACTCCAAATACTCGAAAATATAAAGATTGTTTTCTGAAAG
>JAZKZC010000206.1:0-8646 GCA_045612465.1 Eubacteriales bacterium | reverse complement strand
CACCTCTTGCTGTAGAGGAGAAATTAACGTTTTTAAGATGCACGTCCTTGACTGTCGCACCGTTGCCCGCAACACCGACAAGAGCGAGGTTCTGCGATGTGTAGCCGGTCGCCGTGAGGTTGCTCAAAGTCTTGCCTGCGCCGTTGAACGTACCCTTGTACGCATAAGTTGCGTCCTTGCCTATCGGCACCCAGGATTTGCCCGACATATCAATGTCGTTTGCAAGCGTGATGCCGTATGATGAATATGCCGTATCGGAATTTATCTTTGCGGCAACGTCCATAAGTCCCTTTGCCGTATATACCGTGAACACGGTACCGCTTACCGTATAATCGCTCGCCGCATTGACACCGAGCGAGGAAACCGACAGCACGGCAAGCATTACGCTGAAAAATACTATTAACTTTTTCATAATGTTACCCTCCTGCTATCAGCCTGCTGTGAAATCAAAGTCCGCATACACGGGACAATGGTCGGAAATTATATGGTGATAACCGCTTGTTGTATAAAGCGTGTCGTGGCGAAGCACGGACGTTTTTACTGACGTGCTTGACGACGTGAACACGATATGGTCGATAAACGAGTTGGTCGTGGGGTTTCCGTCGCTTCTCGTTCCGTTTTCGGGGGGAACGCTTCCGTGATAACCGCCTGCAACCTTGAGTGTGCCCGACGAGCGCGCCGCTTCGCTTGAAACAGTACCGCTTATATCAGAGCAGAACTGTCTGAAAAATACGCCGTTATATCTGTGGCTGTTGTAGTCACCGATACAGAAAATTCTCGTATTGGGGTACAAAAGCTTGTATTCGTTTACGATTGCCGCCTCTGACGTTGCGTTTTCATTCATATACTGCGGATTTGCAGTCGTTGTCTGACCGCCGTGGTCCCAGTGGGCATTGATAACGACAAATCTTTCATCAGCTTTCGTTTTGTTTTGCAAAACGAGCTGTGCGGCGCCTCTGAGATAAACTCCGTTTTTGTTTGCGGAGCTTGTATGATAATCGTAGTGCTGATGCTTACACACAAGCGCATCGTATTTGTCCGCGCGGTATATTATCGGTGTGTAACTGTTTTTGCCGTTGTAGGTGCTGAGCACGAACTCATACCCGAGGTCATACTTACCGTTCAGCACGTCCATATAATACGGTATCTGCTCCTGCCATTTGAAGTCCGCTTCCTGAAGTCCGATAACGTCGGGAGTGTGCGAAATGAGCATACCTGCAACGATTTCAGCTCTTTCCCTTACGGGGAGCGAATTTGCATATTCCGCTTCGCCGAGAACGTACGGCATTATGTTGAGAGTCATTATACGCACGTCCGTGCCTCTTTCGTGGGCAACGGAAGCGCTTTTGAGATTTTTCGATGTATAGCTTCCCTTTGACAAGGTCTTATTTGCGTTTGCGCTTGTCAGAAGATTTGAGTTTATATATTCAACAGCCTTTCTTGCCGTGAACGAGCCGCCGCAAAGTATCTGCAGACTGCCGTTTTCGGCAACTACGTTATATTCCATAATGTAGCCGTTATCCGCATAATATGACTTTGACAGCTCACGGTCGGTTTCGCCGATGAGTATTTCTCTGCCCGAGGGCAGCTGCTCATCCTGCGAATAAACAGGAACGTTTACGTTATACACGCTCTTTATCTTGCTTTTGAGCGTTTCGGCAACGATGCGGTAGCCGTCGAGATTCGTTGCGTATACTATCTTTGTCTTTTTAAGGTCGGCTACATTGAAGCCGTCGGGAAGTATATCAACTCCCTGATTGTAATACCCTTGAAAAACAAGCGTTGCAGTCGATGCGGTATAATACGGTGAAATGAGATTTTCAACGTAATGATTCGCCGCCTTGATAAGCTGTTCTTCATAATTTGCATCGATTACGATATTACCGTTTTCCGTCTGTGCAATAGCGTAAGTATCGGAAGCGTTGTTGAACACCGCCCTTACGTCAGCCGTTTCGGAAAGCGAGGTTTCACCGATGATGATGTATTTACCGCCCGACACAGCTTCCGTGTCGTATGCCGTCGGAAGCGTGATGCCCGTGACGGCTTTTATACCCTCGACAACAGTTTCTACCGCTGTCAGCACGGCATCGGATGATGCTTCGGAATACAAAACGGTATAGTTCGCACGTCCGTTTTCAATAATTTTCGTTTCTTTTGTGAAAAACGGGTACACAGCCTCCACATCCTCGTTTGTAATAATTCCGTCTACGTTCACGTCAGCGTTTGGACTGAACGGATATTCGTCGGGGTTTTTGATGTGCTTCAATATGCGTATTATATCCTTGCCGTTTACGACACCGTCGCCGTTGACGTCGCATTTGAGCGACACGACCTGGGCAACAACGTCCGACGTTGCGATAAACACCGCGCCGAGGACGAACACCGCCGCAAGAACAAGGCACACGATACGCACCAGATTTTTCTTGTTCATAACATTCTCCCAAAACAGATTTACTGTGTCCTGCCGACAAGTCGAGGACACCCTATAAATACATTACTATATATTTTATCGAATGTCAACACAAAATATAATTTTTTATATATATCACGGTCAATCACACCGAAAGCGTTGTATTTTTTGAATTTATGTGGTATATTGTATAAAACGCAGAAAGTAAAGGAAGAAAAAATATGTCAGAAAAAACCGTACTTTACCAGATAACGCCCGACTGCGATATGCTTATGAACTGCTACGTCATAAAGACGAAATGCGGAAAGCTTATCGTCATAGACGGAGGCGGCGCAGGCTCAGAGGCGAACAACGGATATTTATATAAAAAGCTTCAGGAAATAAGCGGATGTGAGCATCCCGTGATCGATGCGTGGTTTTTGTCGCACATGCACGACGACCACACGAATGAATTTATCCTCATTTCAAACGACAAAGAAAAGGAAATAACCGTTAAAAAGGTCTATATGAATTTCACCTCGAAGAAATTTATGGAAAGCTCCGAGGGCGGACACTTTGCGTATCTTTACGACAAGCTCGTGTCGGGGTATGACCGTTTCTTCAGTGACGGCGCATTTGAAAAGGCGGGCGGAAAGACGGCATTCGAAGGCGACGTGATCGAAATTGACGGGGTGAAGATCGAAATAATGCTCACCGTGTCAGATGAAGAAAAAGAAAAGAATATCAACGACACGTCGATGATATTCAGAATGTATATAGACTCTCAAAGCATACTTTTCCTCGGTGACGGACACCTTGAGGTCAGCGAAAGACTCATTGAAAAATACTGCGCAGAGCTTAAAAGCGACATCGTACAAATGGCTCACCACGGGCAAAACGGAGTGACGTTTGACGTTTACAAAGCCGTGTCCCCGAAGCTGTGTCTGTGGCCGACACCCATCTGGGTTTACGAAAACAAACAGGGTATTTACCAGACAACGGAAGTAAGACGCTTTATGATGGATATGGGTGTAAAGCACCATATCGTCGCAGGGGTTGACCTTACAAAGTCACTCACGTTCCCTGTTGATTTTGATGCGCTTTCAGAAAACGATATAACACCGTAACAAAACAGCCGACTCAAACAGGGTCGGCTTTAATGCTCTATACACCGCAAAGCGGTGTGCGCCCCGTCCGCCGAGGGGGGGTGGCGGTGGGGCGCTTATTTGATATACATTTTGTTTTTCGCACGGGTAATTCGTGGTTTTGCGCCATTAAAGAACCAAGGACGGGGGGTTATAAATTCTTCCCGCAAGCTCCTGATTGAGCATATAAAGGCTCTTGGGGTCAGAGCCGAAGAGCTCCATTTTGGAAATGAGATCGTTTGCATTTGTTTCTTCCTCGCCCTGCTCCTTTACGAACCAGTCAAGGAACTGCATCGTGCGGAAATCTCTTACGTCGTATGCCGCACCGTAAATATCGTTGATGAGCGACGTTACGTACTTTTCGTGTTCAAGTCCTGCACAAAGAACATCCATATTGCAAGTGAAAACCTTGTCGGGCTTAGCAATAGCATCAAGCGTTACGGGCATATTTTCGTTCTGCAGGTATGTATAGAACAGCATTGCGTGATCTCTTTCCTCCTGCGCCTGTATCTTGTACCAGTTTGCAAATCCGTCGAGTCCTGCCTGTTCAAAATAGTTTGAAAAATCAAGATAAAGATATGCAGAATAAAACTCCTTGTTTATCTGCTGATTCAAAAGCTCGTGTACTTTCTTATCCATTTTTGTTTCTCCTGTCAATTAAAATACCTTTCGGTGGTTTAATTATACCACACACAGCGAAAAAAATATGTTGTTTTTTCAAAAAATAAGTAAAAACTTTGTTTTAAAACCGATTGACGGGGAAAATTTTTTATGTTATCGTAAAAAAAACGGATTTTTTTGTAACCTTTCTTTTTTTATTGCGACTTATACTGTAGGAGGTGGAAATATGGATGACAAGGCGATAGTATCGCTGTATCTTTCAAGAAACGAAACTGCAATATCGGAAACCGAAAAGAAGTACGGACGGTATCTTATGAAAATAGCATACAACGTTTTAAACGACCGTGAGGACAGCAAGGAAAGCGTAAACGACACGTATTTAGCGGCGTGGAATTCCATACCGCCGAACATCCCCGAAATACTTTCCGTGTATCTTTCACGCATAACAAGACGGATAAGCATTGATATATTCAGAAAAAAGAACAGCCAAAAGCGTAAAAGCTCACAGCTTACATATTCGCTTGATGAAATGTCGGATTGCACGTCAAGCACTCCCGCCCCCGACGAAATCATCGAAAACAAGCGTTTATCGGAAGCAATAAGCGCATATCTGCGCAGTATTTCCGAAGTACAGCGCAATATTTTCATCTTCAGATATTACTATTTTGATTCGGTAAAGGATATTGCAAAATACTGCAGCATCACAGAAAGCAACGTAAAAACCACCCTGCACAGACTCAGAAACGGTCTGCGTGAATATCTTTTAAAGGAGGGCTTTGAAGTATGAACGAGCACGATATAATAAACGCCATGGGCGACATTGACGAAGAACTTATAATAAATGCGGAAAAAATAAGAAACAAAAAGAAAAGCCTTCCCTTATACAAGCTGACAGCAGTTGCGGCAAGCCTTTTTCTGTGTATTGGCTGTGTGTATCTTGCCGTGAGATTTGCCGATGTAAACGACGTCACCGACAGCGGTGAGATGAACGAGGTAGCAGATGCTCAAACCGATGACCGTGATGAAATGACACCGACGCTTGACGAAAGCGTTGGCAGCGCCGAAACGCAAAGCGCCGCCGACGTTATCCCGAACGAGGGCGAAGCGCCGGAAAATGCTGACGGTCAGGAGCTTCCCGAAATAAAGGTTGAGGTAACGGGCGTATTTGAAAGCGGTGTATTTGCAACGGTAAAAGACGGTATGGCATCATATTTGAAAGGTGATGAGGAGGTCATTATCAAGTTTGAGCCTGTAATATGGTTTTCCGTTCCTGTCGAGGAGGGCAGATGGATAAATAAAACTATGCCGTTTGATGAAAGCCTGTTCAATATCGGCGACACATTTATAGTTCAATTTTCAGCGTTTGAAGATAATAAAGACAAAGACACGCTTTATTCCGACACAGTTATACTTTTACAAGGAGAAAACAATGAAAAATAATATTTTCAAGCGTACATTATCGGTAATTTTGCTTTCCGTTTTGCTTTTGAGCTTTGTCGGTTGCTCGCAAGATGACATTTTTCTCTCCGTTTCTGCAAACGATCTGATGCAAGGCATCGAAAAGGACGAGGGCATCACGCCGAAGGATATTGAAGACACATCATTTTATACAGACTTTACCGCAAAGCTTTTCAAGGGGTGCTATACAGAGGACGAAAACACGCTCATTTCACCGCTTTCCGTCATCTCAGCCCTTGCAATGACGTCAAACGGTGCAAATGGGGACACACTTGAAGAAATGGAAAACACACTCGGACTTTCACGTGAAGAGCTTAACGAGTTTATCCTTTCGTATATGAGCAGTCTTGAAAACGGCGAAAAGTACAAATTGAGCCTTGCGAATTCAATTTGGTTTTCTGATGATGAATCGCTTACCGTAAACGAGCGTTTTTTGAAAACAAACGCAAACTACTACGGCGCAGGACTTTATAAAGTACCGTTTAACGAAAAAACACGCAACGATATAAACGGCTGGATAAAGAACAAGACCGACGGAATGATAGATAACGTCATAGACGAAATTCCGGAGGACGCCGTGATGTATCTTGTAAATGCTCTTTGCTTTGACGGCGAATGGGAAGAAAAATACAATGAATATCAGATAAACAAGGGTAATTTCAACTGCTTGAACGGAAACACAAAGCAGGTCGATTTTATGAGCTGTGACGTATCGGATTACCTTTCCGATGACACATCGGCGGGATTTGTGAAGTATTACGCAGGACGCAAATATGCCTTTGCCGCCTTGCTTCCGAATGAGGGCGTTTCCCTTTCCGATTACATCTCATCCCTTACGGGTGATAAAATTTCAACGCTTCTGACCGAACGCAAAAGGGGTGTCGAGGTCATAACAAAAACACCGAAATTTACTGCGGAATATTCAAGCCTTTTAAACGAAGCGCTTTCCGATATGGGCATAAAAAAGGCATTTGAAGGAACGCTTGCCGATTTTACAGCCCTCGGACAAAGTGATTACGGAAACATTTTCATAAGCCGTGTAATACACAAAACGTACATTTCCGTTGACGAAAGCGGAACAAAGGCAGGAGCCGCAACGGTTGTGGAAATGGAAAACGAAGGCGCAATAATGCCTGCCGATATGTACTTCGTAACGCTTGACCGTCCGTTTGTATATATGATAATCGACTGCGAAAATAACCTTCCTTTGTTCATAGGAACGCTTACAAATCTTTAATCAAAGCATACGGCGGGCTTGTTCCCGCCGTTTTGTAATTTCATGGTGAATAGAATATATTTCCGCAGGAAATATACGCCGCTTGCCTGCGGGCAGTTGACGTGGCGAACTGCGTTTCGCCTGTCAACTGTGGGGGGCGCAGGCTCGGCGTTTTGGGTATAACGAAAAGAATACGGCAGGAGATACCCCTGCCGTATAATTTTATTTAACACATTCAACCTTAATGGTGTTCGTGTTGCCCGACGTGCCGTTTATCATACCGCCCGTCAGCACTACGTTATCACCCGATTTGAGTGAGAATATACGCTGTGCGTGGTTGAGTCCCTGGAAAAATACGATGTCGAGGGAGTTGTACTCCTCGCTCATAACAGGTGTTACACCCCAGCTTAAATTAAGCTGACGCCACGCGCGCTTGCTCGTTGTGATGCCGATTATATCGGCAGGACAGCGGAAACGGCTGACCATACGCACGGTGTTGCCCGAAATTGAGTTTACAACAATGCATTTTGCCCCGACGTCTATTGCCATTGCGCACGTTGCATGCGATATGGCATCAAGCGTATTTCTTATTTTGAATTCCGTTGACACGAACCAATTTTTGTAATCTATTCTTTCCTCTGTAAACTTTGCTATCTGCGCCATATTCATAACAGCCTCAACGGGATATTTACCCATAGCCGTTTCACCCGAAAGCATAACAGCCGATGAACCGTCGTAAACGGCATTGGCAACGTCTGAAATTTCCGCCCTTGTAGGTCGGGGATTCTGTATCATCGATTCAAGCATTTCAGTTGCCGTGATGACACGCTTACCGAGCAGACGGCACTTTTTTATAAGATATTTCTGTACCGACGGCACTTCAACAAACGGAATTTCAACGCCGAGGTCACCTCGAGCTACCATAATTCCGTCGGCGATGCTGCATATTTCGTCTATGTTGTCAACACCCGAGCGGTTTTCTATCTTTGCGATTATATTTATCGCACTGCCGCCGTTTTCGTCCAAAAACTCACGAAGCTCTGCAATATCTTCCTTTGATGACACAAATGAAGCGGCAACGAAATCTATCTCGTTTTCTATGCCGAACAAAAGGTCGGACTTATCCTGCTCGCTCAAAAACTTGTGCTTCAACACCTTGTTGGGGAAATGCATACTCTTTTTGTCGGAAAGCACACCGCCTATTTTGACACGGCAGATGACGTCGTGTCCTTTTATTTCCTCAACCGTAAAGGCAACAAGTCCGTTGTTGACAGTCACGTTGTCACCGATTGAAAGGTCTTCTGTCAGATTTTTGTAGTTTACCGAAACACGTGTCTTGTCGCCCTCAATATCATCTGTTGTGAAAATGAACGTGTCACCCTCATTAAGTGTGATATTTTTTTCTTTGAAGGTACCTATTCTGTATTCGGGGCCTTTTGTGTCGAGCATTATCGCTATGGGCAAGCCAAGCTCTTCTCTGACGCTTTTTATAAGGTCTATCAGTATTTTATGCTCTGCATGCGTGCCGTGTGAAAAATTGAGTCTTGCGACGTTCATTCCCTCAAGACACATTTTGGTAAGTGTTTCCCTGTTATCGCACGCAGGGCCTATCGTACAAATTATTTTTGTTTTTCTCATAACAACCTCCAAAAGCGTTCTGTGTGTATTATAACATATTTTTCCAAAAAAGTCTATACCCCTTGAATCGCTCAAAATTCCGTAAAACATATTTCCGCAAGAAAATATATATGCACAATGCAGTTGACAAAGTCAACTGCGGTAGTTCGCTGTTTGCAGCGAACTACAAGGGGTTTGCG
>JAZKZC010000205.1:0-2669 GCA_045612465.1 Eubacteriales bacterium | reverse complement strand
GTTCCCGGTACTGCATTCGGTGAATGCGGCGAGGGTTTTGCGAGAATTTCGTATGCATATTCGCTTAAGCATATAGCCGCGGCACTTGAACGAATAGGAAATTTTGTAAATACACTTAAAAAATAAAGATTATGAAAGGAGGGATAATATTTGTTTGGTACGATCAAGAACAAGCTGAATTATGAAATAGAGAAGTTTGTTTACAAAAGAAATTACGAAAAAGCAAAAAAATGTTATCCCTTGCAAAACGTTTTATCTATCGATGAAACGCTTGATAAACTGCTTGAAAGCGACTGCTCAATGTGTCGGTACGGTGACGGTGAATTCAAGGTGATGCTTGGTAAGTCGAACGGCTTTCAGCAAAAGGACAAAAAGCTTGCAAAACGTCTTAAAGAGGTAATTGTTTCCGAAAATGACGGTGTTTTGCTGTGTATTCCAAACGTTACAAGCGATACTCCGCTCAGGACTCAAAGTGCGGTGTCGTTTTGGAATTTCTTTTTAAAACAGTACGGAGCAGGTGTGTCAAAATTACTTTCTCCGAAAATTCAGTATTACAATGCCCACGTTACAAGGCTTTATATGGACTATCAGCCGGGAGGAAAAAGCGGAGAATGGTTCGAAAGACTCAAAAAGGTGTGGTGCGGCAAGGACATTCTTATCGTAGAGGGTGAAAAAACACGGCTCGGTGTAGGAAACGATCTGTTCGACGGCGCCAAAAGCGTCAAAAGAGTATTGTGTCCTTCAAAAAGCGCGTTTTCTTCTTATGATGAAATACTCGGCTCCGTTAAGGAAATATGGCGAGGTGAGCTTGTTTTGATAGCACTCGGTCAGACGGCAACGGTGCTTGCGTACGATCTTTATACAAGCGGTATAAGAGCGCTTGATATAGGGCACATCGACATTGAATATGAATGGTTTTTGCAGGGTGCAAAGGAAAAAACGGCAATCGTCGGTAAGTTCGTGAAGGAAGTAGCGGACCAGATAGACAGCGAGGAAGATGCGGACTATTTAAATCAGATCGTATTAAGGATAGGTGTGCGGTGATGATAAGTATAATAATCCCTGTCTATAACGCTGTGAATTATCTCACGGAAACGGTGGAGTCGATTCTTTCGCAAACATATCGGGATTTCGAAGTGATACTTGTAAATGACGGTTCAACCGACGGCTCAGCTGAGCTTTGCGATGCGCTTGCAATACGTGACAGCCGTATCCGCGTCGTCCACAAGGAGAATGGCGGTGTTGCATCTGCAAGAAACAGAGGACTTGACGAAGCAAAGGGCGATTATATCGGATGGGTTGATTCGGATGATATAATATCACCTTATATGTTTGAAATAATGCACGGTGCCGCTGTAAAATACGGTGCTGATGTCGTTCAATGCTCGCATGTGCGTGATATTGAAAATCTGCAGACAGATAAAATCGATGAACTGCCGAAGCTTGAGGTTTTGAACAATATAGAGTCGCTCAAGCGTATATACAGATGTCACTACACCAATGCATGCGCTTTGTGGAGCAAAATATATAAAAGTACACTTTTCAAGGATTTACGTTTTACAGAGGGTACGGCGTTTGAGGATGATGAGGTCGTGCCGCGGCTCATTGAAAAAAGTGAAAAAACTGTATTTTTCGAATCTCCGCTTTACTGCTACATAAAGAGAGAAAACAGCATTATAACGGCTCCAAAGCAGAAAAATATAATGGCGCTCACTCATCATCTCGATGAAAGAAGCAAACGTTTCAAAGCACTTGACGGTGAGCTTTATAACATAAGTATGCGTCATTTTTATCATTACCTGAAAATAAAAACGTGCGAAAAATGCTTTTTGGGAACACCCGTTCAAAAGCAAGCGACGGATCTTCTGAAAAAGTATTACTCTGAATTTTTCAAGATTTCAAATAAATACGATAAAATAACTTTGACTTTTGTCAAGCTCGGAATGACGGACTTTGTGGCAAAGCACGGATTCGAGCCTGTGCAAAAATTATTGTCAAAGTTCAAAAAATAATATTATGAAACATTTTACTGTAACGGGGATGAGCTGCGCTGCATGCTCATCCCGCGTTGAAAATGCTGTCGGAAAGCTTGACGGTGTGACCGTATGCTCCGTCAGCCTTTTGACAAATACGATGACTGTTGAGGGCGAGGCTTCCTCGGATGACATTATCAAAGCGGTGAAAAATGCAGGCTACGGCGCATTTGAAAAGGGAAGCAACAGGGAATATGCGAAAGCTGAAAACGTCAATACGGAAGTGTCGGCGCTTAAACGCAGACTCATTTTGTCGGTCGGCTTTCTTCTCGTACTTATGTACTTTTCAATGGGATACACAATGCTGTCCCTGCCGTTGCCCTCTTTTTTTGAAAATAATCCTGCATACGTCGGTGCTGTGCAAATGGTACTTGCGGCAGTTGTAATTATTATAAACCGCAAGTTTTATATAAACGGTATAAAGGGTATTATAAATAAAGCGCCCAATATGGATACGCTTGTTTCACTCGGTTCATTTGCGGCGTTTGTTTACAGTACAGCGTCGCTTTTTGCTATGTTTTCCTATATGGCGGACGGTGAGGCTGTTATGGCATCGCACTATTTGCACGATCTTTATTTTGAATCGTCCGCGATGATACTTGCTTTGATAACTCTCGGAAAGCTTCTTGAGGCTAT
>JAZKZC010000204.1:0-3229 GCA_045612465.1 Eubacteriales bacterium | reverse complement strand
ACGTTTCCTTATATGCCATACATTCAGCCGTTATTGCGTGGGGATCGTTTACAAAGTACGATTTTTTACCCTCGGAGGCGAGCTTATCCTGAAGCTCCTTCAATACCTTATCAACATCAGCCTTTGCACATTCGACTATTTTTGCGCCGAAAAGCTCAGCCATCGTGCCGTTGAATGCACGCGCACAGCCGTGGTCATCATCGAAAACGGAGATCATATAGCACTCAATTCCGAGTGAGCAGCAGAGGTTCGTCGTAACACGGCAAAGGTTTGACAGCTTATTTCCGTAAGTGATAAGCACGTCGCATTTTTCTTCAAGCATATCCATGATTATTTTCTGCGCAATACGCACCTTGTTTCCGCCGAAAGAAAACGGCTGAAGGTCATCACGCTTGAGATAAATTTCATTACCTGTATCGTGCAAGGGAGTGATAGGGTGTATGGGTGTGTTGCAAATAACGTCGCAAAGTTTCATTTTGTATTCCTTCCTGAAATTTATGTAGTTTATAATATTTCTGTTACAATATATATCCGCCGTCGACGGTTATGGTCTGTCCTGTTATGAAATCGGAGGCGGATGATGACAAAAACAGCATCACGCCTGCAACGTCGTCAGGCTCACCTGCACGGCCGAGCGGTGTTTTTTCGATTATTTCACCGACGGTCTCATCAGACAGCATACCGTTCATTTCGGTTCTGATGAACCCGGGGGCAATACAGTTGACGGTTACGCCCGACGGAGCTTCTTCCTTGGCAAGCGCTTTCGTAAAGCCGATTATCGCCGCCTTCGACGCGGAATAGTGCACCTCGCACGATGCGCCCGCGAGGCCCCACATTGAGGACACGTTGATTATCTTCCCCCTGTTTTCACGCAGCAAGGGAAGACACGCGCGAGTCAGAAGAAATGCGCCTTTGACGTTTACATTCATCATTCTGTCCCACATTTCTTCGGTTATGTTTTCCAAGACCGCAAACTCGGAAATGCCCGCGTTGTTTATAAGAACGTCAAGTCCTCCGAATTTGTACAGGCAAAGCGACACGGCGCGGCGAACGTCGCTCTCGCTCGTTATGTCGCATTGGCAGAGATAAACGCTTTTTCCGAGAGCTGTCAGCTCGTCACAAAGAGATGCCACCTTGTCCTCGTTTTTGTTGTAAAGCATAAACACGTTAAAGCCGTTGTTTGCAAACGTGCGCACGGCGCACCTGCCGATACCGCCCGACGCACCCGATATTATCACGGTCTTCATATTGGACTCCGAAAATTAATTAATTATTTATTTACATTATACCAAGTGCCCGCAGTTTTATGTTGACAAAAAATCACCCAAATGTTTATTAAAACAAACTTTAAAAAAATTAAAATTTGCTTATTTTTTAATTAATTTTGATAATTTTTTAAAAAGTTATTGACAAGCGCAAAAAAGTGTGGTAAAATGAACACAAAGAAAAGAAGGAGGCAGTAAATTGTGAACATAAAAAAGATAATCTCGGTCGTTATGATATTTGCTTTTATCAGCACGATATTCGTTTCAGCCTCCGCACTTGCCGCCGAAAACACATCGGTCGGCGCAGACGGCACGGTGGAAGAAGCGGTGAATCCGCTGACGGGTGATTTTATCTTCGGCATCTTCGTCACCGCAGCACTTGCCGCGATCATAACTTTGTATCTTGTGATGAGAAGAAAATATATACATTAAAACAAGGTTGGTATCTGCCAACCTTGTTTTAATTATATCATCTTACCTTCACCCATAAGAAATGAATATATAAATTTATAGAGATGCTCGGGGTTTTCGGTGAACGAATGCTCCATTCTTTTCGCCTGAAAATCCGTTTCTGCGTTGACCGTGACGGATATAACGCGCTGACCGCGTCTGTATATCTGAAGCGTAAGGTCGACCGTATCGCCGTCGCCCGGTGTAAGCTCCGTCTTTATCTTCGTTTTGCTTTTTTCAAACGACAAAAGCTGTATTGCGTGTCGGATGCCCTTTTCTCTTATATATCCCGAAATGTCACCCTTGAGAGTGCGCGCGATAAACGCGCCCGTTTCCGTTATCTCGTACATATCGGGTGCGGTGCATCTGACAAACTGTGCTTCCTTAAGCTCCTCAAACTGGTCGATGAAATCAAAATTGCTTACGAATTCATCCTGAACGACGATGTCGTTTATCTGTGAATATCTCAAAGGATAATCCACATAAAGCATAAGTGTCAATATATAAAGTTTTATATCTGCAGGTTCTTTAAGTTTCAAAATATGTGTGCCCCTTTGTTAAAAATCAGCTTGTGACATTGATTTTATCACAAAATCGTCCAAATATTCAATATTTTGCCGTGAATTTAGTAAATTTTTTTTTAATTTCTATTGACATTTTTCAAAAAAACCTTTATAATATAGATAGTAAAATCGTACGCTTCCTAAAACGAGCGCACAAAGGGGAGGCAACCAATGCAGCAAACGACAGACGTTAACCTTGCCAAGCACGGCGACCGTGATGCATTCGGAAGACTCCTTGAAGCGTATTCACCGCTGATGATATCGCTTGCCAATCAGTTTTATTCGGACGATATTTCCGCGGATGCGGGCATCGACGATCTTATACAGGAAGCAAGCATCGCGCTTTACAATGCTGTTATGTCGTACACCGAGGGGAAAAATACCACCTTCGGACTTTACGCAAAGATCTGTATAAAAAACAGACTCGTATCTTTTTTGCGCCGCGTTTGCGCAAAAAAGACAAGCGTCGGCGAAGAAGCGCTCGAAAAGCTCATTGACTCCTCGGTGCTTCCGACGGAGGACATGCCTCTTGAGATGCTTATATCAGAGGAAGAAGTCGAACAGCTTCAGAAAAAGATACGTGCAGCGCTTACGGATTATGAATACAGCGTCTTTTCGCTTATTGTAAAAGGTGCGGCAACGTCCGAGGCGGCGGCAATACTCAACGTGGGCGAAAAGTCTGTGCTTAACGCTATGGCGCGTGCAAAGGCAAAGCTCAGAAAAATTATATAATTTACGTCATTATGTCCTGGTAGCTTAAACAGAGCGTTGATTTTCAAAGGTGGCGGTGTAAGTCCGCCCGTGGGGCAAATAAAATATTTTTTTACCAAAGCGAGGTATAATCATGTACGAAGACAAGAAATTGGTTTGTAAAGACTGCGGAGAAGAATTCATCTTCACAGCAGGTGAGCAGGCTTTCTACGCTGAAAGAGGCTTCCAGAACGAACCCCA
>JAZKZC010000203.1:0-5080 GCA_045612465.1 Eubacteriales bacterium | reverse complement strand
CTGCTTTGATCCCGAAACATTGAAGTTTATAACGCTTACAAAAGAGGAATGTGATTTTTCGTACAGACATTCTGCATTTGAAGATAACGGTCTTATCGTCGTATGTGTTAACTTTGAGCTTTCATACGGTGACAAAGATGAAATCAAAAGGGAAATGAGCGAGATAATTCAAAAAAGGCGTGATAAACAGCCGCTCAATTATCCGAGCGCCGGTTCTGCTTTCAAGCGTTATCCCGGACGCTATACCGCCAAAATGATTGATGAGGCAGGACTCAAAGGATATTCTGTGGGCGGAGCTCAGATCTCAGAAAAGCACGCAGGATTTATAATCAATAAAAATGAGGCGACTTGCCGTGATATAAAACAGCTTGTTGATACGGTCAAGTCAGTTATAAAGGATAAAGAAGGAATCGAGATCGAGTGTGAGATCCGATTTATAAAATAGGTGAAAAATGTCTTTTTCAAGCGAAACAAAAACAGCTTTATGCAATTTTGAAATAAATAAAAGCTGCTGCAAACGTGCACTGCTTTCGGGTATGCTTGTATTTTCAAACATATTCCAGTGGGATAAGTTGAAGCTCATAACGGAAAATAAAGATACAGCGGGGCTTTACGTAAATCTTTTGCGCGAGCTTTACGGCATCGATACAAATGAATATGTAACCGAAAAGCACATTACCGATGACGGTGAAAAAATTACTTATAACAGTTATAAAATAACGGCTGTTTCTGCTAAAAGACTTCAGCCTCTGCGCGAGCTTGTACCCGAAGGTGCGGCATCATTTTACCGTGTAAATGAAAAGATATTCGAATGTGAGAACTGCCGCCGTATGTTTATAAGAGGTGCATTTCTTGCATCGGGCACGGTTTCCGATCCGAAATCGTCGTACCATCTTGAGATTTCAACACCGTACACGAATCTTACAAAGGATATAATGAAGCTTTTGGAGGACTTGGGATTTCCTCCGCGTTCAACGGTGAGAAAATCAAGCAACGTGATATATTACAAGGGCAGTGAGCAGATAGTTGATTTTTTGAACGCCATTGGCGCGACGACCGCGGCATTCGAGGTCATAAACCGCAAAATAATGAAAGAATACCGAAACAACGCAAATCGACGCGTTAATTTTGAAACTGCGAATATAGAAAAAACGGTAAACGCCTGCAACGAAATAAACAATCTTATTAAGTATCTTATTGATTCGGGTGAAATAAATCAACTCGACAGTGAGCTTCAAAAAACAGCACGGATAAGATATGAAAACCCCGGGATGAGTCTTTCGGAGCTTGCCTCAATATTCGATCCCCCCATATCAAAATCGGGGCTTTCTCACAGACTTCGCCGTATAACAGCTTTTGCAAACGAAAGGATGAAAAAATAATTGGGATTTATACATCTTCACAATCACAGCGAATACAGTCTGCTTGACGGCGCGTGCCGCGTTACCGATATGGCAAAGCAGGCTAAAAAGCTCGGACAAAACGCAATAGCTATAACCGACCACGGAACTATGTACGGCGCTGTGGCTTTTTACGATGCCTGCAAAAAGGAAGGTGTAAAGCCTATAATCGGTTGTGAGGTGTACGTTGCTCCTCATTCAAGATTCGATAAGACAAAAGGCGCAGACGGAGCGTATTACCATATGGTCCTTTTGTGCAAAAACGAAACGGGATACAGAAACCTTATAAAGCTCGTATCAACGGGTTTTACGGAAGGGTTTTATTCAAAACCGAGGATAGATACGGAGCTTTTGCTTGAACACAAGGAAGGTCTTATTTGTCTTTCGGGCTGTATTGCAGGGTACATTCCCTCTATGCTTTTAAAAGGCTTACCCGATCTTGCTCAAAAATATGCCGTTTTGCTTAAAAACGCTTTCGGTGACGATTTCTATATAGAGTTACAGAATCACAACACCGAGGAGGAAGAAGAAGTTTTATACTCGCTTTGTGAGCTTGCCGAGGAACTTTCCATACCGACTGTTGCAACGAATGATGTTCACTATATAAGACGCGGAGATGCCGACACGCAAGCCGTCCTTATGTGCGTGCAGACGAATACGGTTATAACCAACGGCAGACCTTTGGGATTTGAAACAAATGAGTTTTATATCAAATCCGAGGAAGAAATGAAGCGTATATTTTTCCGTATCCCCGAAGCGCTTGAAAATACGGAAAAAATTGCGGAAAAATGTAATTTTGACTTTGATTTTTCAAAGCTTTATTTGCCCGCATTTACACCGCCCGACGGACTTTCTGCTGAGGAATATTTAAGGGCACTCGCGTATAAAGGATACAATGAAAAATGCGAAAAGGGAATTATAAAGCCTCGTGGCGACGAATACACCAAAAGAATAGATTATGAGCTTTCGGTGATAGAAAAGATGGGATTTTCGGAGTATTTTCTCATTGTTTCCGATTACGTTTTATATGCTAAAAATAACGGAATATCAGTAGGACCCGGACGAGGCTCGGGAGCAGGCTCGCTGGTTGCGTATCTGATAGGTATAACGGACATCGATTCGATAACCTACGGACTTATGTTCGAGAGATTCTTGAATCCCGAACGCGTAAGTATGCCTGATATTGACGTTGATTTTGCCGATGACAGACGTCACCTTGTCATCGAATACCTTACAAAAAAATACGGCAGAGATCACGTTTGCCAGATAATAACCTACAACACGCTTGCCGCAAAAGCGGCGGTGCGTGACTGCGGACGCGCGCTCGGAATGTCGTATTCCGAGGTTGATGCGGTTGCAAGACTGATTCCGCAAAGACTTAAAATAACGATAAAGGACGCACTTGAATCATCCGACGGCGAAGCTCTGCTGAAACTTTACAATTCAGATGAAAAAGTGCGTGAACTGCTTGATACCGCAATGAGCATCGAGGGTATGCCGAGGAATATATCCACGCATGCCGCAGGTGTCGTTATAACAAAAGATACGGTCGATACGTACGTACCGCTTGCTACAAACGGTGATGCTGTTTTGACGCAGTACGATATGGATGCCGTTTCGAAATTGGGACTTGTGAAATTCGACCTTCTGGGTATAAAGTATCTGACAATAATCGACAATACCGTTGAACAGATACAAAAGGAGCAGCCTGACTTTGACATATACAACGTACCCATTGACTGCGATGACGTATATAAAATGATAACCGCAGGCGACAGTGAAGGGCTTTTTCAGCTTGAAAGCGCGGGAATGCGCAAGCTGCTGACACAGCTTAAACCGAGGTGCATTGAAGATATAATAGCGGCAATAGCCCTCTATCGTCCGGGGCCTATGGATTCGATTCCGAAGTATCTTGAAAACAGAGCAAATCCCGAAAAAATATCATATCCCACACCGCTTCTTAACGACATACTTGATATAACAAACGGTGTCGTGGTGTATCAGGAGCAGGTAATGGAAATATTCCGCACACTCGCAGGCTACACTTACGGTAAGGCTGATATAGTGCGCCGTCTTATGTCGAAAAAGAAAGCGGAAGAAATGGAAGAACACCGCGGAATATTCGTCAAGGGTGCTGTAGAACGCGGTGTAGACGAGGCGGAAGCGGACAAGCTTTTTGACAATCTTGCGGGATTCGCAAAATATGCGTTCAACAAGTCGCACGCGGCTTCGTATGCTTTCTTAACGTACAGAACGGCATATCTCAAATGCAAATTTTTCCCCGAATATATGGCATCGCTTCTTACAAGCGAACTTGGAAACTTTACAAAAATATCATGGTACATCACACATTGTCAGCGTAACGGTATCGATGTTTTACCACCTGATGTCAATGAAAGCGGAAAATATTTCAACGTTGTCAAAAAAGACGGAAAAACGATGATACGCTTCGGACTCTTTGCTGTGAAAAACGTCGGCGGGACATTTGTTGATAATATCATATCAGAACGCAGTCGGACACCATTTGCGGGATTTGACGATTTTATCCGCCGTATGGCGAAATATGACAGCAACAAAAAGCAAATAGAATCGCTGATAAAATGCGGCGCATTTGACTCTATGGGAGTTTTCAGGAGCCGTCTGCTTGCCGTATACGAAGAAATGCTTGATGCTGAGCTTGATGTGAAACGCAGGAATATATCCGGACAAATGGATATGTTTGATATATCCGATGCGGTAAGCGTAAAAACTACCGATTACTCATATCCCGACATACCGGAATTTTCCTTGAAAGACAGATTGAATTTTGAAAAAGAAGCATCGGGACTTTATTTTTCGGGGCATCTGCTTGATAATTTCAGCAATAACATCAAAAATATAAAACCCGATGAAATATCGGAAATTATTTCTTCTTTTGAAAACGACAGCGGAAAATACACGGAAAAACAGCGTGTCGCTTTATGCGGTATCGTAAGAAGGAGAATAAATAAAAACACCAAAAAGGGCGATCTTATGGCGTTTATAACGCTTGAGGACAGATTTTCGGAAATAGAGGTGGTTGTTTTCCCGAAAGTGCTTAATTCATCGGGAACATACCTCGTTACCGATACGGCTGTTGTCGTACACGGTGAGGTCACTTTTGATGAAGAAGGTGCTAAGATACTTGCCGCATCCGTTCTCAGACTGCGCGATAATGCCGAATACAAAGACGAGCCAAAGGCGACGCAGAATAAGAAAACGATGTACGTAAAGCTTCCCGATTTTGAAGGCGAAATATATAAACGTGCCGTGGGGCTTGTATCGATATACGAAGCTGACGGTGCTGAATACGAGGTCGTTATTTATTCCGAAAAAGACAAAAAATACAGCCGTGCAAACATAAAAATAACCCCTACAAAGCTTCTTGTTGACAGACTTGAAAAGCTTATCGGGGATGGGAACGTCATTTTTAAATGATACTAATTGTTAATTTTATATAAACGTTCTTATAAGTTTTCGCGATGAACATTGACAATATATGTATTTTATGCTATTATTATTCGGCGCATTGAAATGCGACTATAAAAATCCGCACATCTCATAAGCTGTGCCCGGTGGTACTTGTACTCGCACAGGGGTTTTGAGATGGAGGAAAAAACCAAGGAGGACATTATGTCTGTTATCACAATCAAGCAGTTGCT
>JAZKZC010000202.1:0-16601 GCA_045612465.1 Eubacteriales bacterium | reverse complement strand
AAGGCGGAGCATTACGTCGAACATCAGAAAAGCGATGTTTCCCAAAATTAGCATTACCGCATTGTAAAGTGTGACGTCCATATCTCCCGATCCCTCCAGTCCGAGCACGGAGATACAGATTTTATAAATAACAATAAAACTTATGTTAAATGTGATAAATTTCAATACCCATGCGATAACGGGATTGAAACGCTCAAAAAATGCTTTCGCCATCGGATACCAGCCGAAAAACAGAGCGTATACCACGGCTGAAAATTTTTGCGGTAGAATGATAAGCGCAAGTATCGACACGACGGCGTACATAATGAACGGATATTTACCGCCTATTTCAAGCACCGCGAATATCATAACGAACACGGTCATGGCGGCAAGCGTCAGATCGATTATGCTGAATACCGATGAAAAATACAGTATTACCACCTGAAGCGACGATAAGATACCGCAAAGCGCAAGTTTTTTTGTGTTTGAAAGCTTTTTTCCTGCCAAATCTCTACCTCATCAGCATCCGCCGCCGCAGCAGTTGCATAAACAGTTCATGCACATAAGCGTGGTGCATAAGTCACACGTACAACAAGCGTTGTCGAGGTTTGCTGTTGTGTATGGCGAGCTTGCCGTTTTTGCACGTGACGTTATCATATCAAGCGCCTGGCGGTATTCCGCATTGTCGGGGTCCATATCGCAAGCGGTACGGATTGACGATTCCGCATCGTAATACCAGCCGCGGCTGTAATATACTGTGCCCTTGAGAAAATGCCATTCAGCGGTGCGCTCGTTTATCGGCACTGTGTCCAGAAGCGCGTCTGCTTCGGAGAAACGGCGTGATGTGATGTAAATACGTACAGTATGATAAACACCCGTGCTGTTCGTGCCGTATGAATTTCCGTAGGTACCGCCGAAGGAGCTGTACGTTTCTTTTCCGCTTCTTATTTTCTGTATGCGGTCGTAAGCGTCGTTTATCTCCTTCATTTTTTCCTCAGCCTGTGCTTTTAAAGGGCTGTCGGTGAAATTGTCGGGATGGTATTTTTTTGCAAGGCTTCTGTATGCCTTCTTTATTTCATCGTCTGAGGCGTCGCGGCTGACACCGAGGACGGAGTAGGGATCTCTGTTCATTATATTTCCTTTCGGGTGTCTGCGTATTTTTCGGTTACGGTCTTTGCCGTATGCACAAGTCCGAGCTGTGCGATATTTTCGCAAATTGCACCGCACATACCGAATGTGAGTAAAACGCAGGCGTTATAAACACTGAGCGATTCGTTGCACAGCGCCCGGTATATCTGTCCGTAAGCTGTTGACATATCGGTATTTGAAGCTGTAAACGGGTTGTACTGTCCGCTCTTTTTGTCTTTTTCGTAGTCTTCAACTGCGTCGGTGATATAGATAAATCTGCCCGTGCGGTAGCCTGCCTCGTAAGCGATGGCGCTTTTTTTCTCATCATCGATACCGTACGAAGCGATTTTTCCGAGAAGCCTGCCGAAAACATCAGCGGTTCTGTCAACCGACGGTGTATTTTCCTTTTCAAGGGCTTCAAGCTCAGCAAGATGATTGATTATTTCGTTTTCTATTTCGGGTAAAGGTGCCGCTTTTTTCTTTATCCGCTTTGCAAACGGATAAATAAGATACGCTGCAAGCTTTTTGAATCCCTTTGAATCCTTTATGTCGTCAAGCACGTTATAATATATAAGATATGACGACACCGCGGCTGTATATTCAAGCTGTGGAGTGGGTAAGACCGACGTCCTTTTTTTGAAAACAGAAACGGGACACCTTTTTTTCTCCGTTTCGAGCTTTTCTTCAAACACCGACATCCGCAGTAAAGCCAAAAAAACTGAATCGTAGCTCAAAGCAAGACGCGAAAGGCGCGACGTTTTTTTGCCCATACAACGGCAAAGTCCGCAGTAGACGGCGCCGTAAAGCTCATTTTCCTTTACCTTAAGTTCGGGTGTGTATGGCTTGATAAATCCAAACATAGCTTATGCAAACAAAAATTGAAGTATCTCACCGAATACGATTGAGAATAAAAGCGTGTATAAAACTATCATAACGGCTTCCTTTTTACTCTTGTTCGTTTTGAAAAGCGTGACGTAGCCGATGCCCGCGCCCGTCGAAAGACCTGCAATAACAGCACCGAAGCCTATTGCCTGCGACAGATAAAGCTCCGTTATGATAACCGAAATGGCGCAGTTGGGTATAAGACCGACGACTGATGCGATTATGGGCTGAAGATAATAGCTTTCACTTAAAAATGCAGATATCGTGTCTTCTCCTATAACCTCGGTCAAAACGGCGAATACCACCGTGACAACGTAGATGTAGAAGAAAATCAGAAGCGTTCTTTTTATTGCTGAAATGAAGATGTTTTCACCGCACTCGTCTTCGCAGTGATGGTCTTCAAGGCTTTTAATATCTTCACAGCTTCCGCATTCGCCGTGGCTGTTGTGGTCGTGATGAATTTCCTTGTGCTTGTGACGGCAGCGGGAAAAGATAAAATCAAATATATATCCCGCAAATACAGCTGCCGCAATTTTCGAAAGCAAAAGCGGAAACACAGCGGCGATTCTGTCGGGATGCGACAAAATGACGGGCAGAGCCTCGTCCGAGGTCGAAACGAATACGGCGATGAGCGCACCTGCGCTTATCATTCCCGATGAAAACAGGTGAGATGCGAGCACTCCCATTCCGCACTGCGGAATACAGCCGACGACAGCACCGCCGAGCGGGCCTATTTTTTCGCTTGACAGTGCGCGTGCAAGCTTTATTTCGGAGCGATGCTCCAAAAATTCAAGCAAAAAGTACGCCGCGAACAAGAAAGGAAGCGCAATAAGCGAATCTTTAAGTGAGTGAATTAAAGAATGTACTATGATTTCGGACATATCTATACCTAACTATGCAATAATAATACGCATTTTACCATATAATTTTAAATTATAATTACAAAATGTAAGAATAATTTGAGAACTGAAAAAATATTTGCATAAAATTAAAAAAATACTTGATTTTTTAATATATTTATGTTAGAGTGTAAGGGTAAATGTCGGCAGGGTTGGCTTACCGCTATGCGATTTCAGAGAGCTGTGTGTGCTGTGATGCAGTATCGCTTGCGTGCTTTGCATTTCCCCCTGCGGTCAGATTTCTGACAGACAGCCGTGATGAAATAGCAGTAGTTACGGACGGTTGGCACCGTTACGGCTGATGAGTGTCCCGTTTGACGGGAAAATAGGGTGGTACCGCGGAGTATTCGGCTTCGTCCCTTTTGGGGCGGGGCTTTTTTCGTCCCCAAAAACAAATTTAAGAAAAGGAATTCAGTATGAAAGAGAAACTTGAACAAATCAAGCTTGAAGCTGTTTCAATGCTTGAAGCTGAAAATGCAGACCTTGAACAGATCCGCATAAGATTTCTCGGCAAAAAAGGTGAACTCACTTCTGTTTTGAGAGGAATGGGGGCGCTTTCCGCCGAGGAAAGACCTGTCATCGGTGCGCTTGCAAACGAAGTAAGACAGTATATTGAAGAACGTCTTGCTGATGCCGCTGTTGAGCAGAAGGCAAAGGAAAACGAAAAGAAGCTTGCAAAGGAAAAGCTCGACGTAACGCTTCCCGGAAGCAAGATAAAGATAGGCAAGCGCCATCCGCTTTCGCAGGTTCAGGAAGAAATCGAAAACATATTTATCGGTATGGGCTTTGAAATTGTTGACGGTCCAGAGGTTGAGTATGATTACTACAACTTCACAGCGCTCAACACACCCGAAAACCATCCCGCACGTGACACGCAGGATACATTCTATATAACAGAGAACATTCTTCTGCGTTCACAGACATCCTGCGTTCAGGCTCGTACAATGGAGCATAAAGAACCCCCGATACGTATCATCTCCCCCGGACGTGTTTACCGCTCCGATGCGGTTGATGCAACTCACTCCCCGATGTTCCACCAGATAGAAGGTCTTGTTATCGACAAGGGCATCACAATGGGCGACCTTAAGGGAACACTTGAAATATTCGCAAAAAATATGTTCGGAGCTGACACAAAGATCCGTTTCCGTCCCCACCACTTCCCGTTCACGGAGCCGTCTGCAGAGGTTGACGTTTCCTGCTTCGTATGCGGAGGCGAGGGATGCAGACTTTGTAAGGGCGAAGGCTGGATAGAAATTCTCGGCGCAGGTATGGTACACCCCAACGTTCTCCGTATGGGCGGAATCGATCCCGAGGTTTACAGCGGTTTTGCATTCGGTCTTGGTATTGAGCGTGTCGTTATGCGCCGTTACAATATAGATGATATGCGTCTGCTTTACGAAAACGACGTAAGATTTCTTGAACAGTTTTAAGGGAGGGAATAAGTATGAAATTACCGCTTAAATGGCTTGCCGATTACGTTAACATCGGTAATCCCGATATAAAAGATTATTGCGAAAAAATGACGGCGACAGGCTCCAAGGTCGAGGGCTTTGAAATTCTCGGCGAGGATATAACAAACGTCGTTGTCGGTAAAATAAACGCTATAGCAAAGCACCCCAACGCAGACAAGCTCGTTGTTTGCAGTATCGACACAGGCGACGACGAGCCGCTTCAGATAGTAACAGGCGCTAAAAACGTAAACGTCGGCGATAAAGTTCCCGTTGCGCTCAACGGTGCAAATCTCCCCGGCGGTGTAAAGATAAAGACGGGCAAGCTCAGAGGCGAAACCTCACAGGGTATGCTTTGCTCGATAGGTGAGCTTAACCTTACAACACACGATATGCCGGGTGCTGTTGAGGACGGAATACTCATTCTCCCGACAGATGCGCCCGTCGGCACGGACATCAAGGAATACCTGATGCTTTCCGATACAGTCGTTGAATTCGAAATCACACCCAACCGTCCCGACTGTCTTTCCGTTATCGGTCTTGCAAGAGAAAGCGCCGTAACGATGGATTCGGAGCTCAAGCTCCGCACACCCGAAATAAAGGCGTGCGACGGCAAGGTTGAGGACTATATTTCCGTTCGTATTGACGAACCGACGCTTTGCCCCAGATACACGGCAAAGGTCGTTCACAATGTAAAAATCGAACCCTCGCCTCTCTGGATGCGTTCACGCTTGAGAGCGGCAGGTGTAAGACCTATAAACAACATCGTTGACATTACAAACTACGTTATGCTTGAATACGGTCAGCCGATGCACGCATTTGATTACAAGTGCCTTGACGGAAAGCAGATCGTTGTAAGATGCGCTGACGAGGGAGAAGTATTCAAAACTCTCGACAGCACAGACAGACAGCTCAAATCAAGCATGCTCGTTATCGCCGATGCTGAAAAGCCCGTTGCTTTGGCGGGAATTATGGGCGGCGAAAACAGCGAGATAACAGACGATACGAAGACAGTCGTATTTGAATCCGCCAACTTCTACGGCGCAGGTGTCAGAATTACTTCCCGTGCCCTCGGTATGAGAACGGAATCGTCGGGCAGATTTGAAAAGGGACTTGACCCCGAGCTTACAATGGATGCCGTAAACCGTGCGTGTGAGCTTGTTCAGCTCCTCGGTGCAGGTACTGTTGCAGAGGGAACTATCGACATTTATCCCGAAAAGAAGCCCGAAACGGTTATCAAGCTCGAACCCGAAAGAATAAGCAACTTCTTGGGAACATACATTTCCGAAGCTGATATGCGTGCAACGCTTGAAAAGCTTTGCTTCCGTCTTGACGGTGACAAGATATACGTTCCGTCTTACAGAAGCGACGTTGAGTGTATGAACGACATCGCAGAGGAAGTTATCAGAATCTACGGTTACAACAAAATTGAGTCTACACGCTTCCGCACATCAGCCGCTGAAGGTAAGCTTACACCCAAGCAGAGATATTACAGAGGACTTTGCACAGCGCTCTGCGGTATGGGACTCAACGAGATACAGACATTCTCATTCATCTCCCCGAAGTATTACGATAAGATAAATCTCCCCGAGGAAAGCGAGATCAGAAAGAGCGTTGTTATCAGCAACCCCCTCGGCGAAGACACAAGCGTAATGCGTACAACTGCAATTCCTTCAATGCTTGAAGTGCTTGCAAGAAACAATAACTACAACAATACCGATGCAAGCCTTTACGAAATGGCAAAGGTATATATCCCCCGTGAGGGAATTGTAACAAACGACAAGGGTATCCCCGGAACACTTCCCGAGGAAAAGACGAAGGTCGTTATCGGTACGCTCAAAGGCGATTTCTATGCGCTTAAGGGTATCGTTGAGGCAGTTCTTGACTTCACAGGTGTCAAGGACGTTGAATTTGAGGCAGTAAGCTCTTGCCCCATCTTCCACCCCGGCAGATGCGCAAAGGTAGTTAAAGACGGTGTGACACTCGGTATCTTCGGTCAGATAAGCTACGGTGTGGGCGAAAACTATTCAATAGACAAGCCCGTATTTGTTGCAGACCTTGACTTTGAGCTTCTCCTTGCAAACGCAGGTGACGTTGCGCAGTACAAGCCTCTTCCCAAGTTCCCCGCAGTAACACGTGACTTCTCGTTTATGTGCGATGTTGACCTTGAAGCGGCAAAGATCGAAAAGGTCATCAAAAAGTCAATCGGTAAGCTCCTTGACGGTATCAAGCTGTTTGATATATACATCGGTGCGCAGACAGGCGGTAAAAAGAGTATTTCTTACTCTGTTTCCCTCCGTGCTCCCGACAGAACACTCACAGCAGAGGAAACAGAAGCGGCAATTTCAAAGATGCTCGCAAACCTCGACAAAGAGCTTGGCATAACAATAAGAAGCTAAAATCACTAAATCAAATAAGGGACGGTTTGTTGACCGTCCCTTGTGTTTTATAGAAATAAAATATAGTTATCGCCGAATGGGTTAAAACGGTTGATTCGTGAATCAACCCTACAACACCGAATTTTACAGAATAAACAAAGTGTTTAAAAAACGTAGGAGCATTCACGAATGACATAATAAAAGAAATTGTGTTTGAAACTGCTTCGTTTTATCTGAATCTTTACAGTATAGTCGCCATGCCTGCACCCCCCCACAGTTCGTTTGCAACTGCGTATGCAAACGAACTGCCTGCAGGCAAATGGCGCAGATTTCCTACGGAAATCTATTTATAAAATACAAGACTGCATAAAATGGCGTATACTCAATAAATTATAAAAACTTGTGATAAATTCGTTTTAAATACCGTCTGTATAACCGTTTGGTTTACAGACGGTATTATATTACTTTTCAACACTCATCCAACAACCCTCAGCGCCGATTCCGTTTTCGGGAGGAGTCAGTACACCTTTTTCGATAAGACACTCAACAACTGCATCAAGGACAGGCATGCCGGCAAGGCTGTTTGCCAATCTCCATTCACCGAGAAGATAATTCGGAACGGATTTTTTGATAAGCGATGCGATTTTTTCTGCAACGATCTCGGCATCAGCATCAAAATATCCGATTCCCAATCCGTTGCTGATATCAAAAAGTCTGTTTCTGTCGGAAAGAGAGTTTACAAGAATCTTCGTGTAAAGCATATCGCCGTCACGGTACAGATATCCGCATTCAACGGCTTTAGCGGCGTGTTCCATTTCATCATCAGATAATGATGAAATGTCAAGCCCTTCAATGGCACGGAGCGCAAGCTGTAAAAGCGGGTCTGTTGATATGTTGTGTCCGCAGTCGAAATGCTTTTGAATGCGTGTAATATAGATGTTATCAAAACGTACATCGGAAAAACCGCAAATGTTCCTTGCTCCGATACCGTCCCAACCGTTTCCGTAATACTTTCCGTTGTCAACGTAGCCGAAGATACTGAATTGACGCTCTGTTACGGCAATATCCGAAAAATGATTTTTTTGCAAACTGTCTTTAACACAGGTTGCAAAAGAATCGGCTATACTCGATATCTGCTGCCAAAGAATAAGGTTCATATCTATCTTCTTGTTAAGATACGGAAAAGCAAGATATTCAGCCTTTTTATCTTCGATGTAGTTCAATATGGTCTCACAAATTTTCGGTAACTGCTCTGTATAGATAGAGTTTGCTTTTTCAAACACGTCCGCGTCAAGTAAAACAAAGTTGATTGCATATTTTCCGTTTTCAAGACGGCGCAAAAATCCGTATTCGCCGTTTGCGCCTTTTGTCAGTATTTCAAGCTCTTCTTCCACATACAACGTCGGCACGTTGAGTTCCTCGGCAATTTCCGATGCGCTCATAGGCTTTTTATGACAAAGCCATATTATGTGATTTGAAAACATCCTCGTGTGTGCATTACGCGGGTCACCCCAAGAGGGATCTCCTGTTCCCCAAATTACAAAATCAATTTTCTCAAGTGCTACGGGTCTGTTATAAGTATCTGACATTTCTTCTACCTCACTTTTGATCTTTTCTCTTGCTGAAAAAAGTCTTTGACGGACAGCGCCCTCGCTTGTATTTTGCAGTTTTGCTATTTCAGCGGTGGAAAGACCGTCTATGTAAAACAAAATCATCACCTCACGGTATGCCCGTGTCAAAAATGCTATCCTGCGGTATACGTTACGTAAAAGCTCTGCGGTGTTGTCGGAGGAATCTTCCTCTGCCAATTTTAACAGAATATCCTCCGAATCCCCCTCATATACCTTTTCCGTGTGCTTTTTTCGGTTGTTTGAAAAGTCGGCATATACGTTTCTTGCAACTTTCCATATAAACGGATAGATGCTTTCTATTTCTCCCTCGCTTTTTGAAGCTTTTACAAGGGCAAAAATAATGTCGGAGCAAAGCTCCTCCGCTTCATAGCTGTTGTTCGTTCTTGCATAACAAAAGCCGAACAGCTTATCGAGCAGGGTATTGTCAAAATAATTCAGCAAGTCTTGTTTTTTCATTTCTTTCTCCAAGCTTTGATCAATGCTTTCACTTATATAGTCGGTGTGTTTTTGAAAATGTTAGGCAGAAACCTGAAAATAATATCGAAATTTTTAAAAATAATATATACGAAGAAAGCTCCTGTAATTTAGGAGCTTTCTTGATAATATCGTTTAATTTATTGCAACGTCAACGTATATCGGATAGTGGTCTGTTCCGATACCTGTTTGCATATTTCTTACCGCTCTTGTACGGAGCGTGTTTACCTTCTCCGTGGTGAACAAAAAGTCAATGGTTCTTGACGGTGAGCCCTCGTGTGATGTAGTCGTGCCGAGTACGTGGCCTATACGCTCAAGAAAGTCATCTCTGTAGGAATCAAATCTTGAATCTGTAAGATAACCGTCTTTTACCATAACGTGATATGCTTCGTCAAATGAACGCATATTGAAGTCACCGAAGTTTATGACCTCACAGCCGTACTTGCTTTGAAGTTGTTTTGTAAACGCAACTATCTTTTCGGAGTTGAGAATACGTGTCGACAGCTTTTCTTCATCCGTTCCTCTGTTGAAGAAGTGAGATGAAGTTACGGCAAACGTTTTGCCTGTTTGCTTGTCTTTAAGCACCGCCCAGTTTGTAGCGTACCAGGGGTTGTCGTTGTTATCGTCACCGGGGAGAGCGAAGAAGCCCTTTTCAACGCAAGTGAAGCGTGAAGTCTTGAATGCTATAACAGTTCTGTTTTGCAAGCCGTTTGAAAGGTCATTTCCGAATACCGTGTATCCGTTTGCCTGCAAGCGGTGTGTAAAGTTATTCATAACCTCAAGGCCGTATTCCTGGAAGCCGATAACGTCAACGTTTGTGTATTTGACGACCTCTTCGAGTGCATCGTATCTTTCGAGTGCCGTGTTGAATTTATGATCCTGAATGTTCATCGTCATAATTCTGTAGTCAGCGCCGTCAGTCATCGCAAGCGTATGCTTTGATGTGTCAAGTGTTTCGGGGTAATCAGATGAAAGCGTTGAAAGCTCGAACGTGCCGACAGCACCCGAAATAGCACGTGAAACTATCTGGCAAGCATATTCAGCCGCCATTGCGCTGTCACCGACGATGTAAAGCTCACGCTTCGTCTTTGCAACGATAGTATACTGATTTTCTCCGACAGCCTTGTTGTTTGCAACAAGTGCGTTACCGCCTGAGGTGTCGCCCTCACTTGCAACAACGATCTGCGGATAGTTTGCTCTCGGATCGTATATACCCGTTTCGACTTCTATACCTGTATAATATTCAATATCGTCTGCAAGAAGCTCAATGGCATCAAGAATACCCGTCAAGTCATTTATCGGGGCATTTTTTTCATCGGCAAGGTACGTTACACGCAAGCCCTCGATACTTGTACCGTTTATCGTTACGTTGACAAGCGGACATCTTATCTGACGGCGAGCGCTTACAGCACGGTCGCCCGTTTCCTTGTCAATTCCGAAAGGAACAACATTGAGAACTGTTCCTTTATCCGTTATTGGAAGTCCACCTATTTTTACCGTGAATTTATATACGTTTCCTTCAATTGTGAAGTCGGATGTAAGTTCAGTCTTTTTAACAGTCAGCTTGCACGTGTCAGCGCATACGGCGGTTACGATGAAGCCTGCTTTACTGTATATATCCTCTGTGAATGAGCCTGTAAGTACGACGTTTCCCGATGTGTCCGTTTCAGCATTGACAAGCTTGAAGCCTGCAAACTGACCGAAGCGTTTTACCCCGGGTGTGGGTGTGTCAAGATTGCCGCTGTCAACGCCTATGGCGATGGAAGCGGGATTTCCCGAGCTGTCAACGTTTATATATTCACCCAAAAGCGACGGACAGCCGTCGGAGGAAAGCGTACCCGTTACCTGCGCAGAGTAGGGAACCGTAGGAAATACGTGCGTGTATTTCAGCATATAGTCTTCAAGCTGTTCGTTGCACGTGTCAAGATATGCTTCTGTATCTACAAAGCTGTAGAAGTTGTGCGATTTGCCTGTTTTTGCACCGTCTGCAAATATATACACAGCCGTACTGTCTGCAACGCTGTGAAGCTGTGCTGTAAGTGCGACGTCAAGCGGTGCATCCGATGATGCTGTATAATCCTTGAGAACCTTACCGTTTTCAAGTCTTGTGGCAAGCGCCGAATTCTTTATAAGCGAAATAGCAACGCCGACTTTATTATCGGGTAAAAATCCTATACCTGTATTTGTGTTTATGCCCGAAGCGGGGTAAAGGTCAGACGTTCCGTCGTACGTTGTAATGCGGACAACGTTCACGCCGTCCATAGAACAGCCCTGACTTTCCCAATAATTCTTGAAATCGTCAACGGTGAGCGCTCTGTCGGCGTATTTTACAAACCATAAAACCGCAACCTCACCCGGGTGTATAACCGTGTTGTAAGATGAAAGATTCAATTTCGCGAGGAATGAAAGGGAAGTGTCCGTTCCGGTTCCTGCAACAAGACCGAGGATGGCTTGATAACCTGTATACTGATATTTACCGCTTCCGTTCGTGCAAGCAAATCTGTAAAGTGAATATTCGTTTAAATTGATCGATTTATTTGAAACGTTCGTCGCTTCTATAAATTCGTAAGAAGCGTTTGCGGGGGATTCGCATATCTCGCTTATGGCAAGATTTTTTTCTATATCTGTTTTTTCTATCTTCTTTACCTTGAACTGCTGTGCGGCAGATGATGACGAGAAGCTTGCAAGCTGTATATTCGTTCCGCTTGCGACAGTACCGCCTGTAACCTCCATAACCGATGAAAGTGCTGACCTTGTGCCTAAAACGTAGTTACCGTTTACCTCGTATATATACCAGCGCTGTGATGCGGTGTTGTCGGAGAATTTAACGTACACGTTTGAGCCGGGAGTGCCGGGAAAACCGTCACAAGCAAGTGATTTTCCGTTTTTGAGGTTCGTTATTTCATAGCTTCCGTCAGAAAAACGGATAAATCTCCAAAGCTGATTGTAGCCCGTGTTTGCATATCTTAAAAGTACGTTATCGCCGGATAAAGCAAGATTGTAATTTGAGCTCGGAGCCTGAATATTACCCCAGAAGTTTGATCCGATATCCACGGGTGTCATCGCTTCGAGAGCACTTTCCTTAACAATGCTGAATTCCTGCGAAGCACCGCCTGCAAACGTGTTCATCTGTACGTTTGTACCCGATGCTGTTGCACCGTTTTTGACGGTAAGCACGCACTTTGTACCGCATTTTGCACGCATGGTATACGTGTTGTTCATATTCTTGCAGATATACCATATCTGCGAATTTGAACCGTTGTCGTCCGCAAGCTCAACATTTGTGTCGTTGGCGGCTGCGCCGCCCTTGACGGTGAGCAGTTTGCCTGTCGCAATATTAGTTATCTTGTATCCGCCGTCGCTTTGACGGGAAAGAGTCCAATGCTGATTGGATTCAAGTATGGTCGTATTCGTCTGTACGTTGGTGTTATAATAACCCACGTTAAGACCCGATGACGCCATCATTATTCTGACCTTTACACCGTCGCCGAGGTTTTCTACGGGGGCGGTGACACGGACCTCGTTTACGCCCGTGCCCACAAAGTGCGACATCGCCTTTTCGTTATCAGTTCCGAATGATGATTTCAAATCGGAGTTCTGATTCAGATAATAGCTTGCGCTGAAAATAGGGCTCGCCTGACGGCCTTCCTTTATTCCGTATGCAAGAAAATGGTCATAAAGTCCTTTTTCATCGTTTCCGTACAGCGCCTTGACATCGCTGTTCTTTTCTGCATAATATGTTGCATTGAAAACGATCGGCTTTATGTCCGACGGAATGTTTACCGCCGCACGTGTAAGAAAAGGCAGGGAGGTTACTATTACGGCAAGTAAAATACATAGTGCCGCTATCCTGTGTTTTTTCTTCATAAATATGACTTCCTTTCGGGAAAATTGAATTTTATCGTATAATACTCCATTTATAATATACATCTATTTACACGTGTTGTCAATATTCAATTAATAATAAAAATAATATAGGGAAAAACACTGTATTGACATTATGTAAAAAAAATGATATAATCCACGTGTTAAACTGGAGGATATTGTTATGAATAAATCTATATATGAACAAACGTATGCATCACTCGAAGAACTGTGCGCCAAAGCAAAGCTGAAAAAGGGTGATATTATTGTCGTCGGTTGCTCCACAAGCGAAGTTACGGGGGCAAAGATAGGCACAAATTCAAATCCCGACGTTGCCAAGGAGATTTTTGATGCGCTTTTTGACTGTGCGGAAAAAGGCGGTTTTTTCCTGGCAATTCAATGCTGTGAGCATCTGAACCGTGCTATAATAACAGAGCGTGAGGCTGTACCGTTTGCCGAAACTGTAAATGTAGTACCCCAACCCAAGGCGGGCGGTTCGCTTGCAACGAAGGCATACGGCGGTTTTAAAAATCCCGTTGCAGTTGAAGAAATAAAAGCAGATGCAGGACTTGATATAGGATTTACGATGATAGGAATGCACCTTAAAAAGGTTGCAGTGCCGCTTCGCCTTGAAAACAATAAAATCGGCGAGGCAACGGTGCTTTCCGCACGCACACGCCCGAAGTTCATCGGCGGCGCACGTGCGGTATATGACGAGGAAATGTTATGATCGAAAAGCTTTTCGTATACAAAAGCGAATGCGTAGACCCTTATTTTAACATTGCCACGGAAAAACTGCTTCTTGAAAACGTGGGTGAGGGTGAGTGTGTTCTGTATCTCTGGCAGAATCAGAACACGGTCGTTATCGGACGGAATCAGAACGCTTGGCTTGAATGCCGCACCTCGCTTCTGGAAAGTGAGGGCGGAAAGCTTGCCCGCCGTTTATCGGGCGGGGGAGCTGTTTTCCACGACGTCGGTAATTTGAATTTCACTTTCCTTGTACGTGATGAGGATTTTGACGTTGACCGTCAGCTTTCCGTTATTCAGACAGCATGCGCATACGTAGGTCTGAATGCCGAAAAATCGGGAAGAAACGACCTGCTCGTGCAAGGGTACAAATTTTCGGGAAATGCTTTTTACCACACACAGGGGCATGCGTATCACCACGGAACGCTTCTTATAAATGCGGATATGGAAAAGCTGTCAAGGTATCTTACACCGTCAAAGGCAAAGCTTGAAGCCAAAGGCGTTGCCTCTGTCCGTTCACGTGTGACGAATCTCGGTGCGCTTGTAGAGGGACTTGACTGTGAGAAAATGTCAGAATATATGCAAAAAGCCTTTTCCGAGGTTTACGGACATAAAGCCGAACCTGTTATTTTCAGTGACGGCGACATCAAAACGATTGAAAAATATTCCGAGGAGCTTGGAAAATGGGAGTGGCTCTACGGTCCGAGGCTTCCTTTTACGTTCAGCTGTGAGGAAAGATTTGCGTGGGGCGGAATATCGCTTCAGCTTCAGGTCGAATCGGGGCATATAAAGACTGCGCAAGTTTATTCCGATGCGATGGATTGGGAAATATCAGATATGGTGACAAAAGCACTTTCAGGGTGCAGATTTACGTATCCCGATATGAAAAAAGCCATAACAGACCATATAGAGAACAAGGAGATAGCAGGTAATATTTGCGAGCTTCTTGAAAAACAAAGCATTTAAAACAATAAAAGCGGTTGGTGTAAACCAACCGCTTTTAAATTCAATCAATATTCAATTATGCAAGTTCTGCGAAATACTTGATTGTTCTTACCATCTGGCTTGTGTAGGAGTTTTCGTTGTCATACCATGCAACAACCTGAACCTGGTAAGTGTCGTCGTCGATCTTTGCAACCATTGTCTGTGTTGCATCGAAGATAGAACCGAATGTGGAACCGATGATATCGGAAGAAACGATTTCATCTGTGTTGTAACCGAAGGAAGCGGATGCCTTAGCAGCCATAGCAGCGTTGATGCCTTCCTTTGTTACGTCCTTACCCTTAACAACTGCAACGAGAATTGTTGTAGAACCTGTGGGTGTGGGAACTCTCTGAGCAGAACCGATGAGCTTGCCGTTGAGTTCGGGAATAACAAGACCGATAGCCTTTGCAGCGCCTGTGGAGTTAGGAACGATGTTAGCAGCACCTGCTCTTGCACGGCGGAGGTCACCCTTTCTGTGAGGACCGTCAAGGATCATCTGGTCGCCTGTGTAAGCGTGGATCGTTGACATGATACCGCTCTGGATAGGAGCATAATCGTTAAGAGCCTTAGCCATAGGAGCCAAGCAGTTTGTTGTGCAGGATGCAGCGGAAATGATCGTGTCATCCTTTGTAAGTGTATCTTCGTTTACGCTGAATACGATTGTGGGAAGGTCGTTACCTGCGGGAGCAGAGATAACAACTTTCTTAGCACCTGCGTCGATGTGAGCCTGTGCCTTAGCCTTGGATGTGTAGAAGCCTGTGCATTCGAGAACAACGTCTACACCGATTTCGCCCCAAGGAAGATCCTTTGCGTCCTTTTCGCTGTAGATTGTGATCTTCTTGCCGTCAACTGTGATAGATGTGTCATCACATTCAACTGTGTGGCCGAGGTATCTGCCCTGTGCTGTGTCATACTTGAGAAGATGAGCGAGCATCTTGGGATCTGTAAGGTCGTTGATAGCTACAACTTCGTAACCCTCTGCACCAAACATCTGACGGAAAGCAAGTCTTCCGATACGGCCGAAACCGTTAATAGCAACTTTTACTGCCATAATTTTATCCTCCAAAATAAATATATTATTTGACTCGAATTATACAACAATTTCCTGATAATATCAATACGAAAATGAAACTTTTAAAAAATAATATATGATAGTTTTCACTTAATTAATATTTATAGAAATTGATAAGACAGCCTGCAAGAATTATCTTTCTTTCATCGTCTGTAAGCTCGGGCATCGTAAGTGTGAGCGTGCCCTCGTTTTTGCCGTAAACGTAAGCCGTAACTGTCGGTGATGCGTTTTCAACGGCTTTTTTAATGTCGGGTATAACGATGTAATCGCCGACGGAAAAATCGGGAGCATTGTCAACGGTAAAGGGAATCATACCCCAGTTGATTACGTTGCTTCTGTATCTCTTTGTTGCGTATTCAACGGCGATATTTGCGCATCCGCCGAGTACACGCTGGCAGGATGCCGCCTGTTCACGTGCAGATCCGTCGCCGGGCTTGTTTGCAAAAATAACGCTTCCGACAACGGTATTGTCCTCATTAAATCCGTGCTTTTCGGCGATTTTTGAAAGCTCGCCGTCAAATATCTTCTTGCCGTCACGGCGCGCATATTCAACCTCGCGTATTGCTTTTGCACGTCCTACGTATGCAGGGTCTTTACGGGAAAGCGTAAGCTCCGAAAGTCGGTGGGGATTTGAACGGTAAGACGAGGATTCACCTGAGGGAATAAGCTCGTCAGTTGTCGTTACGGGGTCTGTAATGTACGATGCAACCTGCAAAACAAGGTTGTCGGAAAGGGAAACCATTTCGGGCCAGTCTGTGATGTTGGGGCCGAGAATGAGCTGCTCGTCAGCGTTTGCCTTGCCGTAACCGAAGTATACACGGTTTGTATAAACGGACTTATCGAACTTGTATTCATAAGTATTGTATTCAACTTCAACATCTGTTGCGGCTGTTATCTTACCGCCGTTTGCAGCTGTTGCCGCAATGGAGCGTGCGTCCATAAGCGCAACTGATGCGATTTGCCCTTCACCCGGCTTTGAGCCTTCTCTGTTTGCAAAGTTTCTCGTTGTGTGGCGGTGTGAAAGACCGTTGTTCCAGGGTACGCCGCCTGCGCCGCAGCAAGGACCGCACAACGCCGTGCCGGGCGTAGCGCCCCCAGACACAAGATATGCGCCG
>JAZKZC010000201.1:0-7737 GCA_045612465.1 Eubacteriales bacterium | reverse complement strand
GCTGACAACAAGGGTAACTGGACAATTACAGTAGGCGAAGGCAAGACAAAGACAACTTACGTTGTTTCCGGCACAGTGGAAACGAGTGCGGATACATCCAACAACTCTAATGCAAACTACAGAGATACGGAAGTATGGTTTGCACTTGTTCTTCCCAAGGCGAAGGTAACATACAAGTATTATCTTGTAAATGAAAACGGTCAGCCTATCGACGCAACAGGTGCAGTACTCGGAAACTTCAAGGATGCTCAGATCGCAGGTCTCGGTTCTTCCAAGGAGTTTTATGTAGGTAACTCCGCTATTATCAAGGTTACAGACGAGGCTGATATTCCTACAGCTAAGTATACTATCTTTGATAACAAGGCAGAGTATACTGTATTGGCAGGACTTAACTCCGTTTCTACAGGTAACTGGACTATAGTCAAAGGCAAAACACCTGCGACGACTTATGTTGAGTCAGCGGGTAAACACAATCCGACAACAGGCAACTCATCAAACAACAGTAATGCAAATTACAGAGATACGACAGTATGGTTCGCGCTTTCTCTCAACGAAGCGCAGGTAACATACAAGTATTATCTTGTAAACATCAACGGTCAGCCCATCAGTACAAAGGGTGTTGTTCTTGCCAACTTCAAAGATGCGGAAATTGCAGGCATCGGCGGTTCAAAGGAATTCTACGTTGATAGATCGGCTACGGTTGATGTTACAGACGGTAACGTTCCTTCCAAGTACACAATTTACGATCCGCTTGCAAAGTTCACAGTAACAGCAAGCAGTGAAGCAACAAATAAGGGTAACTGGCAAGTAGTGGTTGGCGAAGAAAAGAAGACAACCTACATTGAATCTACAGGCAATCACAATCCCGTAAATGGCAACTCCACAAACCAGAATGATGTAAACTACAGAAATACGACAGTATGGTTCGCAATCGTTCCGAAGAACCCCGTTGCGGACGATACGGTAGTTATTGACTACGGTATACCCGTTGACGTTGACGTTCTTGCAAACGATAACGGCAGTACGCTGTTGGGTTACACGGATACGGTTGTAGACAATCCTACGCTTTACAGCCTTGCTGAAACAAGCACATTCGATAACTTCAAGAACAAGACAGCTCTCAACGGCAAGTTCGGTACGTTTACGACAGTAAACAACAATATCCGTTATGAGCTTGCAGAAATGCAGATGACTTCCTTCGACAGAATCACGTACGGCGCAAAATACGCAGGCAGTGATTACGTAGAAGGTAACTACTACGCACATCTCACGGTTATCCCCGCAACACTCATCTACTTTGAAGATGATTTCGTATCCTTCACAGTACACAACTACGTTGACGGCAAGGTTACAGCTGATAGCTGGACGAAAGTCGGCTCGGAAAAAGACGGTGTTCAGAGAGATGACAGAGTAGGCGAAGTTATTGCAAACGTATACGGTAATGATGCGGCATATGCTGATTCTTCAACATATTCATTCGGTTCCGCACAGAAGGTACACGTTACAAGAACTGACAAGTACGATGAAAACGGCGCTATCGCTTCTTCTACAGGTAATTATGCTCAGGCATCATTCACATTTGCAGGTACAGGATTTGACGTTATAAGCTATACAACGAACAAGTCAGGTACTATTGCAGTTCAGGTGTTCAAGTACGACAGCCTTGACTCTGACACGACGGCAACTAAGCCCGTTAAGAGCACGGTTGTAGATACATACTACGGATACAAGTATGCTGAAGTTCCCGCACTTGACAGATTCGGCAACCAGCGCGTTGAAAACGGCAAACCCGTTTACGAATACAGATGGGTACCCGCAACATCCGATACGGAAACAGGACTTTATCAGGTTCCCGTTATCAAAGTTGACGGTCTTGATTACGGTAAGTATAAGGTAGTAATTACTGCTTCCTACAACTGGATATTTGATCACGGTCAGTACGGTGACAACAAGCTTCCCAATGACAAGGAGAATATCACAAGAACAGGTGAGTACGACTTCTATCTTGATGCTATCAGAATCTACGATCCCGCAAACAACGGTATTGATAACGATACTATAAAGAACGCATATATCGCAGACGGCGAGTATATGCCCGAATACAAGGAACTCAGAAACATCCTTATTAAAAATAATGCGTTTGACGTGAACGGTGCAAATATTGAAGGTGCTGTATACATCGATAACAGCGCTGACAGCGAAAAGCAGACGTACACAGTCAACGAGTACAAAAACTACGGACCTAACAACGAGGTTTACCTCGCAAAGGGTCAGGCAGTTGCATTCACGGTAAATACAAAGGGTTATGAATCCGTTCAGCTCGCAGCTAAGCTCGCTAAGGGTACAGGCGCGTTGAAGGTGACGAACCTTACAAACAGCAAGTCAAAGACCTTGACTATCGAAACAGCAACAGACCTCTACTACTATCTTGACGATATACTCGCAGAGAACGTGGCTAATACGATAGTTATTCAGAACGTTGACGGAAACGGTATCGTTTCTATCACAAATCTGAAGTTCACAAAGGTTGCCACAGCATCTGCACAGGTACAGACAGCGGCGGCTGTTTACATGAATGCAAAGACAGCTCAGGCGGCGGTTGATTACCTCAACGCTATGCAGGCCGAACCCGAAATTTACAGCGTTAAGACAATGAAGAGCTCCGTGAAGGCAGGTCAGTCGTTTACAGTAACTGTTACGACAAGCTCCGACGCGGAATACGTAGTTGTAAACGGCGAAACGTTTACAAAGTATACTGAAAACAAATCAAAGGATCAGCGTGTTTGGAAGGTGACTATTACTCTTGATGAAAAGGGTATGGCACAGATCAGCGCAAATGCTTACAGCGCAAACGACGTTGCAAGCAGAAAGATTTCAACGACAGTGAAGGTTACAAAATCTGCTTCCTTTGCTTTCGAAGGAATTTTCGACGGATTCTTTGGCGGTTTATTCGGTAAATAATGGGAAGGGAGAACGGACAGATGAAAAAAGTATATACAAAACCTGATGTTGTATTTGAAAATTTTTCACTCAGCACAAACATTGCTTCGTGTGAAGTTCACGCAAATGCAGACAGAGGAATATGCGGCTGTGAGTTTATTCCCGGATTGACTTTGTTTACAAGCTCCATGGTAGGCTGTGATTTAGCTACTAATGACGGTGCTCCTGAGTACGACGGAATTTGTTATCACAATCCATCGGATTTCAACAACGTATTTAAATCATAATAAACAAAAAAGGGTGCGGTGGAGACACCGCACCCTTTTTTAAGGAATCGTTATTATGCGAATAAAACAAAATAAAAAGATAATTATTATTGCAATAGCGGCACTTGCCGTTATCATTTCGTTTATCCTCATACTCACACAATGTACGGACGTTTTTTCGCCCGATAACGTAGAGGGTACGGAATTTTATATAGACCTTGAAGACGGTCTTAAAATAACCTTGATCGGAAGCTATAACGGTCTTTATATGGAAGACGGAAGCGGAGATGAGGTAAATGACATATTTTCAATAGTTGTACTGAATACGAATGAAAAAGATCTACAGTATTCGGAATTATACTTAAAATACGAAGATTACACCGCTGAGTTCACTGTTACAAACCTGCCGTCGGGGCAGTCGGTCTTGCTTTTGGAAAAGAACCGTGCCGCCTCGCGAGACACAGCTCCCAAGGCTTGCGTGCTTAAAAATACGGCATTTTTCAAAACACCTATGGATAATATGGAAAAGGTTATAGAGGTTTCGGGTGTGAACGGCGTTGCCAATATAAAAAATATTTCAGGTGAAGATATCGTCGGAGATATTGTAATACATTACAAGAACTATGCGAACGATATGTTTTACGGCGGAATAACATACAGAATAACGGTAAGTGACGGATTGAAGGCAGGCGAAATAAAGCAGGCGAACGCAGGACATTTTTCGCCGTCTTCAAGTAAGATCGTTTCCGTTGATATTGTAGAGTGATGACGGAGCTTTATTACTGCATAGCAGACATCACGTTTAAAATAATCGGTGATGATAGGATAATGAACGCTGACAACGCGTTGCTTCACGGGTACGAAGTACCCGCTTCAAATGCGGATTATACCGTCACCTTTGAAGAAGTTGATATGCTGACGGCGCCTGTCGGTGAATGTGTTTTTACTTCATCCGACAGAATGGTCTACAGTGTGCATGACGGTGAAATCCGTTACACAGGTGACCTTTCGGGCGGATATGCGACTGCTGATATGCGGTTGTACCGACGCGGAAGGGAGCTTTCCGTGCAAACGGTTTTCAAGGGCAATTTCAAACGCATAGGAGCGCGCGCTATACTCAACTGCCTGGGAATTGAACATATAATGGCTGAAAACGGAAGCTTTATACTTCACGCTTCGTTTATAAGACACGGAAATGAAGCCGTTTTGTTCACGGCACCGTCGGGAGTCGGTAAGTCCACGCAGGCAAGGCTGTGGTGCGAAAACCGCGGGGCGGAGCTTATCAACGGCGACCGTGCGGCGATAGTGATGAAAGACGGTATTTTTTGGGCGTACGGTGTTCCGTTTTCGGGAAGCTCAGGTGTTTGCAAAAATGAAAAATATCCTATAAAAGCGATAGTATGTCTTGCGCAGGCACCCGAAAACACGGTGATGCGTCTGAAAGGGCTGGGAGCTTTCCGCAAACTGTGGGAGGGCTGTACGGCAGACGTGTGGAACAAGACGGATATGGAATCCTGCATAAAAACGGTTTCGTCGGTATCGGCGCAGACTCCCGTTTTTTATCTTGCCTGTGTGCCGGATGAAACGGCGGTGCAGGCACTTGAAAATGAGCTTAATAAACTTTAAAATTTGAGGAAATATTTATGGTACGAAAGAGAAGCGATGAACCCAGAATAGTTACATACCTGCATAATAAAGCGGGTAAAATGGGATTACCTGTCGGCGCGACCTTTGAATTGACTTCAAGATGTAATTTCAACTGTCCTATGTGCTATGTCCATCAGTGCGGACAGAATGCCGAGGCGAGAAAAAAAGAACTGACAACGGAACAATGGATAGATATTGCGCGTCAAACGCGCGAAAAAGGCACGATATTCGTGCTTTTGACAGGCGGCGAGCCGTTCTTGCGAGAGGATTTCTTTGAGATATACTCGGCAATGAAAAAAATGGGATTTTATATTTCCATAAACAGCAACGGTTCTTTGCTTGACGGCGAGATACGCAGAAAATTGCTTGAGGATCCGCCTTTCAGAATAAACATATCGCTTTACGGCGGATGCGCCGAAACGTATAAAAATATGTGCGGTGCACCGATGTACGAAAAGGTGCTTGAGAACATAAAGGCACTCAAGGAAGCGGGAATTGATGTGAGTCTTAATGTGTCGCTCACACCGTATAACAAGCAGGATACCGAAAAGATATTCAACATCGCAAGTGAAATAGGCGTCGTTGCAAAAGCTGTCAGCTATATGTACCCGCCGATAAGAATAAACGGCGAAAAATACGGTGAAAATGCAAGACTTACCCCGAAAGAAGCGGCAGAGTGTACGGTAAAATGGGATCTTCTGCGTTTTTCGGACGAAGAATTTGAACTGCGCGCAAAGAATATGAAGGAATGCTCTGATACAGAGCGTGATGAATGTCTTGGCGATGTCAGCGAGGGTGTCAACTGCAGGGCGGGAAAATCCTCGATGTGGCTTACGTGGGACGGAAAGATGTATCCGTGCGGAATGTTGCCCACACCCGTTGCGTATCCGCTGGAAGTGGGAGTTGAAAAGGCTTGGGAGCATATCAACACAGAAGTCAAAAAGATACGCTTGCCTTCAAAATGCGCATCGTGCCATAAAAAGAACGCGTGTTTTTCGTGCGCGGCTGTATGCTACACGGAAACGGGAGGATTTGACCGCGTTCCTACGTACGTATGCGAGCAGGTAGACGAAACGATAGCACAGATGTGGGATGCATATGTTTCAAGATCGAAGAAAGAGGTTATTGAATAATGGAAATAAAAAAAGAACTTATAAAAAGAGAATTTGCAGGCGAAGCGATACTTGTTCCGGTCGGAAAGACGGTATATGATTCCAAAGGACTTTTCGTACTTAATGAGCTCGGTAATTTCATCTGGGATATTCTGCCCGATGTTGAAACCGTCGATGACATTGTAAAGCGTATTTTGGAAGAATACGATACCACGGAAGAAGAAGCATCAAAGGATACTGAAGAATTTTTGGAAAAGCTCCGTATGCTTCAGATTATTTAAGATTATAAAGCTCGTTCCTTTATGGGAGCGAGTTTTTTTATAAACGTATTCAATCTTATTTCAGTTGCGTTTTATAAGGCAGATAAGGACGGATATACGCTTGTCACGTTCAAGGATAACACGGTCATAAATGAAAGCGCGGTGACGCTTCTCAGATATACGCTCATATTCGGTGGGCTTGCGCTCGTTTTATTTTTCTTTCTGTCAGTATTTCTCGCAAAAAAGATAGTCGATCCGCTTGAAGAAAGCTATCACAAGCAAAAGCAGTTCATATCGGATGCAGGGCATGAGCTGAAAACACCCGTGTCGGTAGTTGGCGCCAATGCCGAGCTTTTGAGCCGTGAAATAGGCGACAACAAGTGGCTTCAGAACATCCAATATGAAAACGAACGTATGGGAATACTTGTTTGCCAGCTTCTTGACCTTGCGCGGACTGAAAACGTAAAACCGCAGACGGAGCGTATAAATTTAAGCCGACTGGTTGACGGCGAAGCACTTCCTTTTGAAAGTGTGGCTTTTGAAAAAGGTCTTGCGCTTAGTATAAATATTGAAAATAATATAACCGTGGACGGCAACAGCACACAGCTTAAACAGCTTGTGTCAATATTGCTTGACAATGCCATACGTCACAGTCCCGAAAACGGAAACGTCAGCCTGAATTTGATAAAAGAGCACGGATATGCAAGGCTTTCGGTGATAAATAAAGGGCAGGAGATACCGAAAGAAAACCGCGAAAAGATATTTGAGCGTTTTTACCGTGCAGATCCCGCACGAAGCGGTGAAGATAAGCATTACGGACTCGGTCTTGCTATTGCAAAGGCTATTTGTGTTTCCCATAAAGGACACATAGAGGTGGTGTGCTATGACGGTTTTGTTGAATTCAAGGTGCGCATACCGTCGGTGTGAGGAATGATTTTGATAAAAAAGGAGAGTGTGATGCACTCTCCTTTTTGACGTGAAAATTTATTATATAATACCCGTGATGAATATTTCTATGCCTATCAATATAAGTATCGCGCCGCCGAGGACGGAAGCTTTTCCTGCAAGTCCCGTGCCGAAGCGTTTGCCGATGGTAACGCCCGCGATACATATAAAAAACGTCACCGCCGCGATGACGGCACCGCATATAAGCGCTTCATATAATCCGTATTCGGAGATGGTAAAACCGACAGACAAAGCATCAATGGATGTGGCGATACCTTGAATTATCAACGCGCCGAAGGTGACGGACGGAGTTTCTTCGTCATCCTTTTTCACTCTCATCCCCTCAAGCACCATTTTACCGCCGATGAAAAGAAGCAGAACGAGCGCTATCCACGGAATGAGCTTTTCAAATGATTTGAAGTGTTCCGCCACGGTATGTACGCATACCCAGCCGATCATAGGCATAAGATACTGGAAAAAAGCGAACGTACCTGCAACGGTACACATCTTGCGTGTACGCATTTGTGGTTCATTCAGACCGTTTGCAAGCGAAACCGAAAAAGCATC
>JAZKZC010000200.1:0-11474 GCA_045612465.1 Eubacteriales bacterium | reverse complement strand
GGCGAATACATTTCCGACGGTTCGGACGGCTCGCTCAACGTGAACGAAGAATTCGAAAAGTGGTATTTCGAAACATACAACAAGGAAATAAAGGTAAACTATTCAACATATTCTTCAAATGAAGATATGTATTCAAAGCTCAGCAGCGGCGCTGTTTCTTACGACGTTGTCATCCCCTCCGATTATATGATAGAGAGAATGATAAAAGAAGATATGCTTGCAGAGCTTAATATGGAAAATATCCCCAATGCGCAGTACATCAAGCCCGAATTCAAGGGCGAGGGCGCATATTACGATCCCGACGGTAAATTCTCTGTTCCCTATACTTACGGAATGGTCGGTATCATCTACAACAAAGAGGACGTTCCCGAAGATGAACCCTCCCTCGGAAGCTGGGAGCTTATGTGGAACGAAAAGTACAAGGGCAGTATTCTTCAGTTCAACAACTCACGTGACGCTTTCGGTACAGCGCAGTACTACCTCGGTCTTGATATAAACAGCGAGGATGAAGCAACCTGGAGAAAAGCATACGACAAGCTTTCCGAACAGAAGCCCATCGTTCAGGGTTATGTAATGGATGAAATATTCAACAAGATGTCATCGGGCTCCGCTTCCGTTGCGGCCTACTACGCAGGTGACTTCTTCACGATGTACGGCGACAACGAAAACCTCGGATTTTACTATCCCAAGGAAGGCACAAACATCTTCGTTGATGCTATGTGTATTCCCAAGTGCACAAAAAATCAGGAGCTTGCAGAGCTTTATATAAACTTTATGCTCACAGAAGAAATCGCAGTTGCAAACGCTGAATACATCTGCTACGCAAGCCCTCACACACTCGTAGCGCAGAATGAAGAATACCTCGAAACAATGGCAGAGGTACACCCCGATGCTATCGACATTCTTTACAACAGCGCAGAAACGATACCCACACAGTATTACAAAAACCTCAACGAAACACAGCTTGAGCTTCTTAACTCCCTTTGGGATGACCTCAAGATAGAAAGCTCCATCGGTGCAACGGTTTATATCATCGCAGGTGTTATAATCGCACTTCTCGTATTTGTATTTGTTCGTGCGGCTATGAAAAAAGCAAAGAACAAAAAGATGTGGGAAGACGTCGCAGACAACGATTAAATACAAAAAAACGAGTTCGCATGGTGTGTACTCGTAAGGACAGTAATTTAAAAGGCTGAACGATTGATTTCGTTCAGCCTTTTATCGTAGGGGCGATTCACGAATCGCCCGTTGATAAGGTTTTAGGATTATCCTAAATATCGAGAAAATGCTATACATTTTTCCCGCTTGTTACAGTAAAGGACAGTTTTAATTGTATTCATCAAATATCATTTCTATCGCGTTGCGAGCTTCACTTAGACTCATGGGGTATATAACTCCATCTTCATCGAATAAGCCACCTTGTACAGATAATGTGTTTTCTTTTGTGTTATGTATCATATAATAAATCATACGATTTGTTTCTGTTTCGCCGTCATAAGCTAAATTAACAGACACGACGTATGTCATAGCTTTCTCGTTAGAAATTAAAAATTCAGAATTCGGGGCATCTTCACCTACCCAATCTTCTTTCCAACCGTAAGAAATATTAGCAACCTCATCATTAGACATATCATTAAAATAGTTTGTCATTGTTTTTTCAAACGGACTTGCATCATAACCTATTAATGTTGCATTTGAAATATCATTTCTTTGGCTACATCCTGTCATACAAATGAACAGCATCAAGACAAGTATAGTTTGAACAAGAAGCCCTTTACTCATTTTGTGCAAAAATCGTTTCTTCATTTTGTTTTACCTCCTAATTGCCTTTCTGCAAAGACTTTTTATACTCTATATTATACCATATATAGCCTACTTTGTCAATACTAACAGACTATAATTAGTCTATAAAGTTTATACGAGGTAGGGAAATGGATACTTATACAACTGTTAAAAACAGAATACTATTTTTATGCGAAGAAAAAAGAATTACAATAAATAAGTTAGCAACAGAATCTGGAGTTGCTCCGTCAACAGTCAAAAATATTTTGTATGGGAAAAGTTGCAATCCAGGAATTGTCACTTTGAAAATGCTCTGTGACGGATTGGGAATAACTCTAACCGAATTTTTCAACACAGAGGAATTCAAAAACCTTGAACAAGAAATAAAGTAGGAAAAAATATGGAATTACCCAAACGGAAACCAACAAGATTAAAAGGATATGATTATTCAACACCGGGGGCATATTTTGTTACGATATGTACGCATCAGAAGAAACATTTATTCGGAGAAATAATAAATGCCCAGATGCAATTTAATAATTTAGGTGAAATTGTTAATCAGGAAATATTGAAAATTAAATCGCATTATCCGAATATACAAATAGATAAATATGTTATTATGCCCAATCACATTCATATGATTATTATAATTTTAGAAACGGAACGGATAAATCCGTTCCCTACAATAGAATATGATATTTCTAATGTAGTTGGAAAATTTAAAGCGGGAGTATCAAGAATTGTAGGGAATGCATTTATGCATTCCGTTAAAAAACCATTATGGCAAAGGTCATATCACGACCACATAATTCGTGGCGAAAAAGATTATCAAAAGATATGGGAATACATAGACACAAATCCTTTAAAATGGAAATTAGATTGTTTTTACAGTGACGAAAGGTCGTAGCAAATCGCTACGACCTTTTACTGTCCTTATGAGTACGACTCATAAGAACTCTTTTATCCGTTCGTTATATCGCCGTTACCGTTTATCGGGATACTTTCACCGAGGTACGTCGGTTCGGGCTTGACAACAGATGTTATAAAGTCTTTGTTTCTTGCAAGCACCTCACGTATTTCCCTGCCGAGCTGACCTGTATACGTTCTGTAATCGGCTGACACGCCGTGCGCCTTAATGCCGAGCGAGCGTGCAATATACAGCGCGCGGTGCAGATGATATTCCTGCGATACAATTATGATATTCTCTGCCCCGAATATCTCTTTTGCACGGTATATACTTTCATACGTTGAAAAGCCTGCGTGGTCACAGAAAACGTCCTCAGACGGCACCCCCGCATCGACAGCATATGCTTTCATCGTTGACACTTCATCGTAGTCATCCTGCCCGTGGTCACCGCTCATAATCATCTTCGGCGATGCGCCCGACAAATAAAGCTCCGTTCCCATTTTTATTCGGTCATAGAGCATATCGCTCGGCACGCCGTTTGGCTTTACAAAACAGCCGAGGACGATGATACAGTCAACGTCTTCAAGATTTTTCGCCTCGTCGGGCGTTAAAATATCACCTTTCGTTGCATTTACAACGTAAAAATTAACCGAAAAGGCATATACAGCACCGAGAAAAAGGAGCACCGCCGCTGCCAAAGCAACGTATACCATAATCAAAACCGACTTTCTTTTTATGTATTTTTCCAGAAGCATCATTTGTCATCCTTTGTTTTTATGTATCAATTATAATAAAAGAAAAATGCAATTTCAAGACGAAATTGCATTTTTATAATTAATTTTATGTTATTTGTTTCTCGGCTCGCCGTAGAAGAACGCGGCAACCGTGCCGACACCCGTGTGGGATGCAATGATCGTTCCGATGTCGCCGATCTTTATTTTACCGCGGAGCTTGGGCATACGCTCCTCAATGGCTTTCACCGTAAGCTCTGCCAAATCAGGGCAACGGGAGTGGCATACGTAAAACTTACCGTCATAGTCCTGCATATTGTCCGCATGCTTTACGATTTCCTCGACGCTCTTCTCTATCGCCTTTTTCTTTCCCTTCGCCTTATCGTATGCGATGATATGACCGCCTGCATCAAGGTGCATTATAGGGCAAATACCGAGAAGCGTTCCAACCATTGCTGCAGGGCCGGAAACTCGACCTCCGCGCTTGAACATGGTGAGGTCGGTAGACAATATCTGGTGATGCATCTTGTGACGGTTTTCATTCACCCACGCTTCGACCTCCTCAAAGCTCTTACCTGCATCACGCAGGTCAGCCGCATCCTCAACAAGCAAGCCGTAGCCGCCGCAGCTGCACAATGAGTCGATAACAACAAGCTTTCTGTCAGGGTATTTCTCTTTCATTTTCGCCTGCGCTTCGTACGCATTATTTATCGATGCCGTCATACCGGAACCGAAATTTATATGGAGAACGTCGCCTTTCTGAAGAAGACTGTCAAAATAATCACAATACTTCTCACAGTTTATCTGCGACGTCGTGGGAAGCTTACCGTCCGCAAGAAAAGCATAAAACTTATCAAGCGCACCCGGATCACGTCCCATATCGTCAACGTATTCAACACCGTCTATCATATACGTGTAGAAAATTACGGAAATGTCTCTGCCGTTTATGTAAGAATACGGCATATCGACTGTCGATTCGCAAGAAAGAATAAACTTATGTTCCATTATCATACCTCGTTATGTTTTCAGACCACAGTGTGCTGTGTCTGTTGAAATATTCTACCATATAAATGAAAAAAAGTCAAGTATAAATATAACGGCAAGAAAATATCGCGTTACTCACCCGTCCGCCCACATATTTTCTTACCGTTTTGAATTATATATCAGTTTCTTCCGACAAGCGTTTTTTCTCATCCTCAAGCAGTCGACTTACCCACGATGCTTCGGACGGCTTGAGCGATTCTTCTCCCACCACCGATTCATCGGCGAAGCTGTCAAACTGGAGCTGCTTCGTTTTCAGAAGCTCAAGTATACTCTCGTCTATAGTGTCATCCGCAAGCAAACGATACACAAGCACGTCACGCACCTGCCCCATACGGTAAGCGCGTGCGATAGCCTGATTTTCGATAGACGGCTTTATCTGCGGTTCGCAGAAAATTATAACGCTTGCGCTTTGTATATTCAAGCCCGTACCGCCCGCCTGCACCTGGCTGACGAGCACCGCGCCGTCCTCCGCTTTGGCAAAGGCATCAACTATCTCCTGCCTGCGCTGAGGCGAGATCTCACCCGTTATGGGCTCCATACACCGCTGTCCCAACAGCTCAGTCACTTTTTGCAGAGTATTTCTGAAAAAGGAAAATACAATAACCTTGCGTTTTTGTTCTTTCGCCTGATCGCAAATCTCAAGCAGTCTTGCCGCTTTCGATGAGTTTTTCAGATCATCTACGTGCCACGATACCTGACGTATCGCCATAAAGTTGCCCGACATTACCGCTTCTCTGTAGGTACGCTTTTCCTGCACACCGAGAGTACACCACTGTTCTTTTTCAATAAGCTCCGGCAGTTCCTGCAAAACATCCTCGCGCGTTCTGCGCAAATACACGGGCGCAAGCTGTAATCTGAACTGCTCGGCTGTCGAGAGGAATTTTACGCTTTGAAGCTCCCTTGCTGTCTGCGGTTGCAGACAACTGACCAAAAAGCACATTTCTTCCACTCTGTTTTCAAGCGGTGTTCCCGACATAAACAGCACGTATTCCGTCCTTGCGAGCAATTTCAACAGCGCCTTGGTACGCTGTGTTTCGGGATTTTTAACGTAGTGCGCTTCATCCGTTACCACCATTGAAATTTTGAATTTTTCAGGCAACGCAAAACGGCTTATAGATTCAAACGTAGTAACTGCCACACCGCCGTTTTCACGCCAATAAAGCAGGCTTTCTTCATCGTTGCCGTGCACTTTAGTCACTTCAAGATCACTGAATTTTTGTATCTCCCTGCACCAGTTTATAAGAACGCTTGCAGGGCATACGACCATAAAATGGCTCTTGCCCTCTGCACTCAGCGATGCCATTGCAGCGATAGCCTGCACCGTTTTACCAAGGCCCATTTCATCACCGAGCAAACTTTTCTTTTGGTGGATAATGTATTTTGCGCCGAAGGTCTGGTAGCTGCGGAGTGTCGCCTTAAGATGGCTGAGGTCAAGCGCCTGCGCTTCGATCTCTGCCGCAAGCTGTTCGGGCAAGCCGCCCGCCGTTTCTTTTTTATCCCATTGAAGCCCGAGCGCTTCAAGCTCCGTATAATACACGGGCGCGTTTGTTCTGTAATCCGTCCAATACGTGTCGGCAGAAACATTTTCAACCGCTTCGAAAGCTTCAAGCCCGTGTCCGAAATCACCGTCGAGTCTTGCGCGAAGATTCTCAAAGGCATCTGCTATCTGACGCTTTGATGTTTGCGATTTAAAAAGCCAGCCAAGTCCCGACGTGGCTTTTTTCGCCATTTGAAGCTCCTCTTGCACCGCTTTGTGATTAGCGGAATAAAGCGATTTTCCCTTTTTTATCAAAGGTCTTGCGTGAATGCGGATATACAGCGCACGAATGAGGTTATCGTCAACCTTTTTCGGATGCTCCGCATTTATGCGGATACGTGCGGTTTCCTTCGTATTCTCCACGATTTGCTTGACCGTATCTTTGATTTTCCAAGCCGTTTGCTCACCGAGGCCGTCTATTTCGCATAACTGCTGAAAGCTCATTTGTGAAAGCTGTCTTATATTGGTAATACCGTAATTTCTTAAAAGACTGACACGTATTCCCTGCTTGCCTTTGTTGATATGCTCAACGTCCATTTCCTCAAGAGCAGTTTGAATTCGGTCATTATAAAGCGCTTCGGCGGCTTGTTTAAGAGTATCACGGTGGCGCTTATCAGCGCCTTGCATAGCCATAAGTCCCGCATCAATGCGTGAAGCCTCAGCTATCACTTTTTTCACCTCAGCCGATTCGGGACGTAAAACTTTTTCTTTTCCCACAGTGTTATCCTTTCCAACTGTTAGCAGTAAAATCAAAAACGTTATTAAGCAAAAAATACCCGATGCAAGCACCGAGTATTTTTATTTTTAATTAGTCGCTGATGTAAGGAAGCAGAGCCATCTGGCGCGCACGCTTTACAGCTTCTGTAAGCTCACGCTGGTGCTTTGCGCATGTACCTGTGATTCTTCTGGGAAGGATCTTGGAACGTTCGCTTACGCACTTTCTCAATTTTACTGTATCCTTGTAATCGATCTTTTCAGCATTTTCTGCACAGAACTGACAAACCTTTTTCTTCTTCTTGTTATTGCGGAAAGGCTTATCAGCGTTTCTTTCTCTATCCATTATGATTACCTCCATGAAATTTGGAGCCCTTAATTAGAAGGGCAAATCGTCATCGTCCTGAATTTCCTCAAAATTTACGGGTTCAGAGGGCTGTGAGCTGTATGCGGGTGCCACGGGGGGCGGCTCGCCAAAGTCAGCAGCGGACGGTGCGTGTGTGTTTTCAGATTTCGAATCAACGAAATATACTTCTTCTACAACTATGTCGTATGAGTAACGCTTGTTACCCTGTGTATCTGTCCAGTTTCTTGACTGGAGAGAACCGGATACGCAGATCGATGAGCCTTTTCTGAAGTATTTAGCGATAAGCTCAGCCTGCTGGCGCCAAGCAACTACGGGCAGAAAGTCCGCAGAGTTAGCTTCACCGGGTTTGGAATAACGACGATTAACAGCAACCGAAAATGATGTAACGGAAACACCGCTTTGTGTCTGCTTAAGTTCCGGATCTGCTGTAAGTCTGCCGGCAATGGTAATTTTGTTATAGTTAAAATTAGCCATTCTTGCTTTCTCCTTATGCTCTGATAGTCATAGAACGGAGTATGCCGTCTGCAATATTGAAGTTACGATCAAGCTCTGCAACGAAAGCAGCTTCTGCCTTGTAGTTAACAAGTACGTAGAAACCGTCGTTGATATCATCGATAGGATATGCGAGCTTGCGCTTGCCCCATTCATTGTATTCAACAATCTCAGCGTTTGCTTCGATAAGAGCCTTGAACTTATCAACAATAGCTCTCATAGCATCCTCTTCGAGTGTAGCGTTAACAATGAACATGGTTTCGTAATCGTGTACAATTTTTTCCATATTCTTTACACCTCCTTATGGACTTATGGCCACAGTTTATCTGTGACAAGGAGAAGCCGTAAATTTTCGGCTTTCCAAATTGAGATTATACCAAATGATATTATATTTGTCAATATCAAATTATAAATATGTAGCTAATTAACGAAAAATTTACAGTTGTAAGCTACGCAAAAACGGCAGACTATTCTGCCGTTTTTGTATAATAAACTTTTACACGAACCATTCTTCGCCCAAGTTAAGAATGTTGCTTATATCTCCGCCATCGAAGTTTATTTTATAAAGATCGTTTACCGCAGTAACGTCTTCCGATTCAAACGTCACGATCTCAGCCTCAGGTTTAACATATTCTTTCATTTTATTTTCTCCCATCTTACTTCAAAACGATCACGTCTTTATGTGAATCGATTACATTTCCGTGCGCAATAACGACCGCCGTCGCCTCAACACTTTCAAAGTCCTCAATGCCCGTGAAGTTTGCATAGAACATACGGTCAAACAAATTGAACTTTCCGCCGTTGGAGTTCATTACGTTTTTTATTGCATATTCTGTGAAAATAAATGTCACACTTTTCTCGCCATTTACCGTCAAACGCACTCCTATTTGAATGTCGTTATCACTTGCACCGTCTTTTAAGAGAGTTATCACCTTTGCCGTTCTTGATGTTGCAAGCATATTAACCCTTGATACATCCCCCAACTTATCTTGCCCTTGGTTGAAAAGGAAGTCAACAAAAATATAACCGCCGTCAACGGGTGAATATACAGGTACCGCACCGTTATCCTCCGCAAGCACAAGACTTCCGAGCACACGAAGCACACCGTTTGCCTTATATCCGTTTTCTGCATTGTTGGCGCCGTCGTAAACGTGTGTTGTTCTGACACCAACGACGTTATCCGCAACAAGTGTAAAGCCGTTAAGGTCAAATGATACACCTTCGGGAAGTACAATATCAGTCTCGATTGCAGACCTGATAAGCTGTATTGTTTCGCCCGCTTCTGCATCGTTTAAAGCTGAATTTACGTTTTTGTACAGTATATCTTTCTGCACATTTTTGCAAATCGGATCGAATTTAACCACTCTCCAATTATTGCCGTTATATTCAACAGAATCATGTATATAAGCACAGAAATTTGTGCCTTCTCCCTCTGCATCGCAGTTGGCTGGATTAAAATCCTTATAAATACCGCCCGAAAGAACTATATCAGCTGTATCATTTTGATAATTCGCATTGTTACAGTCCAGCATGTACATACCGTCAATAGGTGTAACTTCATAGCATCCGTCTTCAATATATAATTCACCTTTTTCGACAGTTACTATATTTCCTTCGGCAACGTACGTTCCGTCTTTTATGGTTAGCTTTCCTGCTTCTCCTGCAACTTCTCCGACCGTAAATACCGATGCATCCGCCATTCTTCTTGCATCTGCGCTTCCGTTTGTAAACGTAACATTGCCCGTAATATCAAACATATTAATAAGCTCGTCAGTCCAACCGTAAACGGTGTGTCCGTTGAGATTCACCGTAATATTTTTTGATATTGTTTCGGGAACGCGATATACACTGTGGTCTGCAAGCACTATAAGCTCATCACCGTCTTCAGCCGCTGCCGCTGCTGCCGATATACTGTGATATTTACCGTCTTTGCCTTTTATCTCTACAAGCTCTTGGGTTACGGTATAATAAACAATGTCTTCGCCATCCGCATTCTTAACAAATTCAACGGCAGTACCGTAGCCATCCGGAATCATATCGTTAACTTCTTGTGTAAATTTACCGCCTGAAATATAATATTTTGTTTTAGTTCCGCATATATCGTTGTGCGCGGCCGCCTCATCTGTTAATACACACTGACCTGACAAGCTGATGTTATCAACTATTTCTCCGCCGGTTATATATATTCCCGCGCAACCCGATCTTGCTATTATAGCTCCTGAATAAGTACCGCTGTTATGGCAAATTGAGCCTCCGGTCATATTCATCGTACTACTGCTGTGAAGATATATTACGCTTGACAGTCCATACGTTGCAGCGGAACCGTTAGTACACATATTACCGCATATTATACCGCCTTTCATATTAAACACGCTGTTTGCTTGATAAATACCTATAATAGGACCGCCTGAGTCCCAACAGGGATTATTTTTCAGCTCACCGCCGTTCATCGTGAGCACAGAGCCGTTTCTGACAGCAAAAAGGCCAAAGTTCTGTCCGGAATGGCATATCTCTACAACAGTACCTTCTTCGATATACGCTTCAGCTCCACTACCACCTTCGTTTATTATTACTCCCTGTCCGTTATTGGCAGCTATGTGATGTATATGAGCTCCGTTCAATCTCGTAACGGAATTAGAACCTGAAGTTACCACACCTACACTGCCATCAGCATAGTTATTCCGTACTGTTACATTGTTGATATTGAGTGTACCGTTATTCACAAACATATACTCAGTTGCTTTAGTGGCGCCCTCGGGAAATATAAACCATGCATCATGCTCCTGCTGTGAAACGGTTTCATCACATTTCGGCAGAAAGGTAACGTATCTTTCGAAATCAAAATCCCATGCATTTCCGCCATCGATTATCACGCCTCCGTCGAGTGTTAATACAGCGCCTGAATTTATACTAAAAAACTTCTTTGTATATCCGCTTCCGCGTAAAATCATATATTCACCTTTTATAATTATCTCTGAGGTTATACTCGGGAACGCGGCTGTTACAGTTATATCTGAATTCAGTGTAATGACAGCACCACCTGCTGTATTTGCTTGTTTTATCGCATCAGTCAACTCCGCGTATGTACTTGCTGAAAGCTTGAGGCTCGGTTCATCATAATTTTCCGTCTTATCGGTTACAAATTCCAATGCAAAAGCATTTGCAATAAACATACAAAATATCATAACCAATGATAAAACAAGGCTTAGATACCCTCTGACATTTTTAAACATACGGCTTACCCCTTTATTTTGCATTTAGTACATATACTGTATATATGTGTATTGTACACTATAAGTACACTTACTGTCAATACAAAAATGCAAATTAATTGCACAGTCAAATAAATATATACGCAATCATTGGATACAATCGAGTAGAATTGGTGTAGATTTGTTCCACCTTGATGCCTCGTAGGTGATATAAAAATTGAATATTTGACCTTAAAAAAAGAGGTTTTTGCACCTCTCTTTTTGTCGTATAATTTTTATCCTCTTTTTGAGGATTTTTTTGTTTTTTTGGACTACTTTTTTATCCAGAAGTCAAAAAACTGTTGCAAGTGCGTGTTTCTTTCACACTTGCAACAGCCCCTTTTATGTTATTGATTTAAAATCAGTTAACACCCTGCCACTTCATAGCTTCTGCAACCTTAAGGAAGCCTGCGATGTTAGCACCTGCAACGAGGTCACCTTCCATGCCGTAGTCCTTAGCAGCCTTCGCAGAGTTTGTGAAGATGCTCTTCATGATGCCCTTGAGCTTTTCGTCAACTTCTTCAGCAGACCATGACAAACGCATGGAGTTCTGAGTCATTTCAAGACCAGAAACTGCAACACCGCCTGCGTTAACTGCCTTGGAAGGAGCAACTACAACACCGTTCTGCTTGAGATATGCGATAGCTTC
>JAZKZC010000199.1:0-15930 GCA_045612465.1 Eubacteriales bacterium | reverse complement strand
CCACCGCAAGCGGTCCCCCTTCTCCCGCCGGAGAAGGCGTTTAATTCGTGGTGGTACCGTAGGGGATGGCGCCAAGTAGTTCGTGGCTCGCACGAACTACACCACCCGTTTCAATCCCATTTTCGTTCATTTTATACGGGCGATTCGTGAATCGCCCCTACAAATTACGGGGTTTATTTTCATTAAATTCAACGTGGTAACGGCGCATCCATGTAGTTCGCAACGAGTCGCGAACTACCGTAGTTGGCTTTGCCAACTACATCGGACAAAAGGGCGCATATTTCCTGCGGAAATATATTTGAATAGTCAGTATCACCAAATGTTAAAATTTATCTTTGCCCTTGAAAATTGTTTTTTCGTGTGGTATGGTATAGACTGCACCACTTTGAAAAGGAGGCGTTTTTTTGGAGCTTATAACGAGCAAAAACAACCCGCGTGTGATGCACGCATCGAAGCTTTTGAAGAAAAAATACCGTGAGGAATACGGTGAATATCTTATCGTCGGAAGGAAGCTTACCGCTGAAGCTTCCGCTTGCTCACTTACTGCAAAAACAATTTTTGTAACAAAAAATTTTCTTGATAAAAATGAAGAATTTTGCCGTGATATTTTCGAAAAAATTGGTCAAACTGCCGAAATTATTTTGACAGATGATGAAATTTTGAAAAAAATCAGCGGTGATGAATCCCCCGACGGCATCGTATGCGTAGCGGGGTGTATTGACAAATCGGAAAAAATAGATAAAATATATAATAATACATTATGTCAGGGCATCAAGGGCGGTGTCATAATACTTGACAGCGTAAGAGACCCCGGAAATATGGGCACGGTGATAAGAACTGCATACGCATTCGGCACAGGGCTTATAATCGCATCGCCCGACTGCGCAGACATTTACTCCCCCAAGGTACAAAGGGGAGCTATGGGCGCGGCATTTTCGCAAAGCCTTCTGACAAAGCCGACATCGGATGCTGTAAAGGAGCTTCGTGAAAACGGCTTTTCCGTTTATGCGGCGGCTCTGCACCGCGACAGCCTCGACATCCGTGACGTTAAAATGGACGAGAAAACAGCTTTCGTCATAGGCAACGAGGGCAACGGTCTTTCAGAGGAAATTATAGACCTTTGCACAGGCTCTGTAATAATTCCGATACAGGAGCATTCCGAATCGCTCAACGCAGCTATCGCATCGTCGATAATAATGTGGGAAATGGCAAAATAACCCCATATAATTTGTAGGGGTCGTGCGCCCGGTAGTTCGTGGCTACCACGAACTACACGACCCGAATTAAACGCCTTCCCCAGTGGGGGAAGGGGGACCACGATAGTGGTGGATGAGGCGTTATGAAATGGGTTTGAACCGGGCGGTCGAGGACGTCCGCCCCTACGGCATCACCTCGAATTAAACAATTAAAACAAACCCGATAATTTGTAGGGGCGATTCACGAATCGCCCGTATAAAATGAACGAAAATGGGTTTGAAACGGGATGTCGAGGGCGCCATCCCCTACGGCACCACCTCGAATTAAACAATTAAAACAAACCCAATAATTTGTAGATGAAATGAACGAAAATAATCAACAGAAAGGGACAGAAATGTCAAAGCTTGTTATCATAGAATCACCCGGTAAAGCGGGAACAATCAAAGGATACCTCGGCTCGGGATACAAGGTCGTGGCGTCGGTCGGTCACGTTAAAGACCTGCCGAAAAGCACGCTGGGAGTCGATATTGAAAACGGATTCAAGGCAAAATACGTAAATATAAGAGATAAAAGCGAGCTGATAAACAGCCTGAAAAAGGAAGTAAAGCAGGCTGACGAAATATTCCTCGCAACGGACCCCGACCGTGAGGGCGAGGCAATTGCCTGGCACTTGGCAACAGCGCTTGAATGTGACGAGTCAAAGACGAGCCGTGTAACGTACAACGAGCTTACAAAGGAAGCCGTGCGCCGTGCCATTGAAAACCCAGGCAAGATAAATATGAATCTTGTCGATTCACAGCAGGCAAGAAGAATACTTGACAGGATCGTGGGCTACAAGCTCAGTCCGTTTTTGTGGAAGACTGTAAAAAGCGGTCTTTCGGCAGGCCGTGTTCAGTCTGTCGCAACGAAGATCATCGTTGACAGAGAAAACGAGATACGTGCGTTCATTCCCAAGGAATACTGGACGCTCGAAAGTGAGCTGGAAACATCAAAGGGTGACGTTTTCAAGGCTCGTTTTGTCGGTATAAACGGCACAAAGACAGAGGTTACGAGTGCGGAAGAAGCTCTTTCCGTTGAGGAAGGAAGCAAAAAAGAGCCTTTTGTTGTATCAAGCGTCAAAAAGACTCTCAAATATAAAAATCCCCAGCCTCCGTTCATAACATCAACGCTTCAGCAGGAGGCTTCAAAGAAGCTCAACTTCCGTTCGCAGAGAACGATGAAGGTTGCTCAGGAGCTTTACGAGGGTATCAACCTCGGCGCTGAGCTTGGCGGAACGCAGGGTGTTATCACGTATATGAGAACGGACTCGCTCCGTATCTCCGACACGGCGCTGGCATCGCTCCGTGAGCATATAGACCGTGAATACGGCAAGAAATATCTGCCCTCAAAGGCAAGAGTGTTCAAGGCAAAAGCAGGCGCGCAGGATGCGCACGAAGCAATCCGTCCGTCCTCGCTCGATTTTCCGCCGAAGCTTATCAAAGACAAGCTGACGGCAGACCAGTACCGTCTTTACAAGCTTATCTGGGACAGATTTGTTGCAAGCCAGATGGCATCGGCAGAGCTTGACACGGTCAGCCTTGACATAAACGCAGGCATTTACAACTACCGTGCAAGCGGTTACACCGTTAAATTCAAGGGATATATGGCTGTTTACGAGGAAACTGAGGACAGCGTTGACGAAGAACGCGGCGTTAAGCTTCCCGAGGTGAACGAGGGCGACGGTCTTAAGCTCCTTGACCTTGTGAAAAAACAGCACTTCACAGAGCCTCCCGCAAGATTCACGGAAGCATCGCTCATCAAGCAGCTTGAGGAAATGGGCATCGGACGTCCGAGTACGTTCACACCCATCATCACAACTATCGTTGCGAGAAACTACGTAAAGCGTTCGGGCAAGTCGCTTGCGCCGACGTCCTTGGGTGAGGTCACAACACAGCTTATGACGGACTTTTTCTCCGAGATAGTTGACTATAAATTCACGGCGAATATGGAAAACTCCCTTGACAACATTTCCCGCGGAACGGAGAGCTTGCAGGACGTTCTCGGCAGCTTCTGGCGCGACTTCAGCGTAACGCTTGAAAAGGCAGACCAGACCGTCAAGGGCAAGAAATACAAATACGCAGACGAAGAAACAGACATCATCTGCGACAAGTGCGGCGCGACTATGGTCATCAAGTCGGGCAGATACGGCGACTTCGCCGCTTGCCCCAACTACCCGTCGTGCAAGAACACAAAGAAGATAGATAAAAACGGCAACGTCGTACCCGAAAAGGAAAAAACCCCCATCGTCAAGACAGATATGGTGTGTGAAAAGTGCGGCGGCGCTATGGTTATAAGAAGCGGCCCTTACGGTGAGTTTTACGCTTGCGAAAACTTCCCGACGTGTAAAAATACGCTCCAGAAGACAGAGCCTACGGGCGCTGCCTGCCCCAAGTGCGGCGGAAGCGTTGTGAAGAAAAAGCACGGAAGACGTGAGTATTTCGCCTGCGCAAATGCGCCTGCGTGCGATTTTACAACGTCACACGCACCGTCAAAGGAAAAATGCCCCAAGTGCGGCTCATCGATGTTCACAAAGAAGTCGGGTGAGAACGTATGTCTGAACGAAAACTGCAAATGAGTGAGTACGTAAACGTAATCGGCGCAGGCCTTGCAGGGTGCGAGTGCGCCTATCAGATAGCAAAAAGGGGCGTCAGGGTAAAGCTTTTTGAGATGAAGCCCGAAAAAAAGTCACCTGCGCACAAAAGTGATATGTTTGCGGAGCTTGTTTGCTCCAATTCCCTGCGCTCTCATCAGATATTCAACGCTGTCGGACTTCTGAAAGAAGAAATGCGCCGTCTTGACTCGCTGATAATGCGTGCGGCGGATGCAACAAGCGTGCCTGCGGGCGCATCGCTTGCCGTTGACAGAGAAAAATTTTCCCGATATATAACAAACGAGATAAAAAACAACGAAAATATCGAGGTAATTTCGCAGGAAATCACCGAAATTCCCGACGGTGTGACGGTAATTGCAACAGGCCCTCTGACATCAGACGCTTTAAGCGAAAAAATCAAAGCGCTGGCAGGTGAGGGACTTCACTTTTTCGATGCCGCCGCCCCCATCGTGTCGGCTGACAGCATCGACCGTGAGATAACATTTGAGCAGTCACGCTACGACAAAGGCGAGGCGGCTTATATAAACTGCCCGATGACGCGTGAAGAATACGAAGCGTTTTACAATGCGCTGATAACGGCGGAAACCGCCGAGCTTCACGGCTTTGAAAAGGAGCCGAATGTGTTTGAGGGCTGTATGCCCGTCGAGGTCATGGCAAAGCGAGGCTTTGAAACGCTGTTGTTCGGGCCGATGAAGCCCGTCGGACTTACAGACCCGAAAACGGGACGTGAGCCGTATGCCGCAGTTCAGCTCCGTGCGGAAAACCTTGAAAAGACGATGTACAACATCGTCGGATTTCAGACGCATCTGACATTCGGCGAACAGAAAAGAGTTTTTTCAATGATTCCCGGCTTGCAGAATGCGGAATTTTTACGCTACGGCGTGATGCACAGAAACACGTACATCAATTCCCCCGGATTTCTTGACGAAACGTATATGGTAAAAAACACTCCCGGTCTGTTCTTCGCAGGACAGATAACAGGTGTTGAGGGATACGTTGAGTCGTCGGCATCGGGACTTCTTTGCGGAATAAATGCCGCCTTGCTTGCGCAGGGCAAAGAGCCGTTTTTGTTCTCCGACGTGTCGGTGATAGGCTCAATGGCGAAGTACGTTTCGTGCTATAACGGCGCAGATTTTCAGCCGATGAATGCCAATTTCGGCATTATCGCACCGCCCGACAGAAAGGTAAAGGGCGGCAAACGCGGCAGATACGATTATTACGCAACACGTGCGATAGAATATATTGAATCGATAAAGGATTTGATTCCTTAAATATATTTCCGCAGGAAATATGTGCGCCTATGCCCGTGGGCGGCAGGCATAGCCTGCCGAGGGGGGACGGGCGGGTGTGCCGTTATCACGTTGAATTTAATGAAAACAAACCCAATAATTTGTAGGGGTCGGCGCCTCGACGACCCGAATGAAATAAACGAAAATGGGTTTAAACCTCATCCACCGCAAGCGGTCCCCCTTCTCCCAAGGAGAAGACTAAAAATAGACCCAATAATTTGTAGGGGGCGTGCGCCCGGTAGTTCGTGGCTACCACGAACTACACGACCCGAATGAAGTGAACGAAAATGGGTTTAAACGGACAGTCGAGGACGTCTGTCCCTACAACAATGCCCCGAATGAAATGAACGAAAACCATATTTCCGCAAGGAAATATGCGCCCCTTTGTCCGATGTAGTTGGCAAAGCCAACTACGGTAGTTTGCGACTCGTCGCAAACTACATGTGGGCGGCAGGCGAGGTGCCGTTACCATTTTCAATTTTCCACTTTCCACTTTCAATTATCAACTTTCCACTTTCCACTTTCAACTATTTATTATTTTCCAACAAACGAAATAAACGAACAGGCAAAAGGTATGTATAACGAAAATTTGAACGATCTTTACAAAACGTGCGGATACACGTTTAAAAAAACAGAATATCTTTCGCTTGCGCTCACGCACTCCTCGTTTGCCAACGAAAACAAGAAGGCAAAGACGGAATGTAACGAAAGACTTGAATTTTTCGGCGACTCGATATTGAGTATTCTTGTAAGCGAATATATGTTTTTCAAGTATCCCGATCTTCCCGAGGGCGAGCTGACACGGACACGTGCGGCTGTGGTATGCGAGGACACGCTGTTTTCTCTTGCCGAGAAGATAGACCTTTGCTCACATATAAAGCTCGGCAAAGGCGAGGAGCAAAACGGCGGACGTCACAGAAAATCGATTTTAGCCGATGCGTTTGAAGCGTTTTTGGCATCTGTCTACATCGACGGCGGACGCGATGCCGCGGCTGATTTTCTTTACCCATTGATAATCCCCGAAATCGAAAAGCACATAACACCCGGAAGCAACATCGACTACAAGACCGTTTTACAGCAATTCGTGCAGGAAACCCCCTGCGCCGTGCTTGAATACGTCATCACGGGCGAGGAAGGCCCGCACCACGACAAGGTGTTTTACGTTGATGCGGTGCTTGACGGCTCTGTCGTCGGCAAAGGCACGGGCAAATCGAAAAGACGGGCTGAGCAGGAGGCGGCACGCGGCGCTCTCATTCTGTTCGGTGTCATAAAAGAATGAAGCACGTAAATATACCCATTTTCATTCCGCATCTCGGCTGTCCGAACGACTGCGTTTTCTGCAACCAGCGGAAGATAACGAAAACGGAAAAATTCGATGCCGATACGGTCATACCGCAGATTGAGGCGGTCTTGAAAACGACCGAGGGCGCACAGCGTGAAATTGCCTTTTTCGGCGATTCGTTTACGGGAATTGACCGAGAACTTATGATAAAGCTGTTGCAAATCGGAAACAGCTACATAAAAAGCGGTCAGGTGAGCAGTTTGCGCTGTTCCACACGTCCCGATTACATCGACGGCGAGATACTTGACATTTTGAAGCATTACGGAATGAAAACGATCGAGCTCGGCATACAAAGCACCTCAGACGAGGTTTTGAAAATATGCCGCCGCGGACATACAAAGGAACAGTCGATAACGGCAATGAGGGCCGTCAAATCACACGGATTTGAGCTTATCGGGCAGATGATGACCTCACTGCCCCACTCAACCGTCGAAGCCGAGATACAAACAGCCGAGGACATTTGCGCATGCCGTGCCGACGGGGCGAGGATTTACCCGACGGTCGTTTTCAAGGACACGGCGCTGTCGGTTATGGCTGAAAACGGCATTTACAAGCCGAGCGGCGAGGATGACATCATAAGCCGCTGCAAAGAGGTCAAAAAGGTCTTTATAAAAAACGGTGTTCCCGTTATCCGTCTCGGACTTCAATCACAGGACAACATCGAGGGCGAGATGGCATCGGGAATTTACTCCCCGAACGTCGGACTTGCCGTTGATTCGGCTATATATCTTGAAATGACCGAGGAGCTTTTGAAGCCTTATATTGACACGCTTCAAAACGCTTTTGTAACGTTGTACGTTGCAAAAGGACAGACATCGGCAGCAGTGGGCGTAAGCGCTTCAAATAAGAAAAAACTGATAAACAAATACGGTATATATAAAATAAAGGTTATTGAGGACGAAAAATTGGCTTCATACGAAGTAAAAATAAAAGTAGTTCCCGACACAAGGAGGTGACGGTATGTATTTAAAATCGATAGAGCTTCAGGGCTTCAAGTCGTTCCCCGACAAGACGACACTTTCGTTCAACGAGGGCATTACCGTCATTATCGGCCCTAACGGAAGCGGTAAATCAAATATTGCCGATGCGATGCGTTGGGTGCTTGGAGAGGTTTCCTCGCGTAATATCCGAGGCACGAAGATGGAAGACGTTATCTTCGGCGGATGCGAAAGCAGAAAGCCCGGAAGCTTTGCGCAGGTGACCTTGTGCCTTGACAATTCCTCCCCTGTCGGACGGCTCAACATTGATTACGACACCGTAACCGTCACAAGAAGATACTTCAAGGGCGGTACGAGCGACTATCTTATAAACGGCAAGGCTTGCCGTCTTAAGGACATTCACAAGCTTTTTATGAACACGGGCATCGGCCGTGAGGGATATTCCGTCATCGGTCAGGGCAAAATTGCCGAGATAGTTTCAAGAAAAAGCGAAGAAAGACGAAGCGTTTTCGAGGAAGCCGCAGGCATCTCGAAATACAAATTCTCTAAAAACGAAAGCGCCAAAAAGCTCGCTGAAACAGAGGATAATCTGTCCCGCGTGCTTGACATTTTAGGAGAGCTTGAAAGCCGTGTCGGCCCGCTTGAAAAGGAAGCGGAAAAGGCGAAAAAATACCTTGTGCTTCACGAGGAGAAAAAGAGCATCGACATCGCCGTATGGCTTTACGATATGGCGGTATTGACCGAGGACATAAAGAAATTCCGCGGTACCTACGAGCTTTACAAAACGGAGCTTGAGCTTACCGAGGGTGAGCTTGCCTCCCTTGAAGAAAAAACCGAAAGCCTTATGGCGGAATCCTCCGAGATAAAGCGCCGTCAGGAAGCGGAAAACGCAAGACTTTCCGCCCTTACAGAGGAAAAATTCACGAAAAGCAACGCAAAAAGCATGGCGCTCAAGGAAATTGAGCACTTGCGCGCGGATATAGCCTCGACAGAGGAAGCAATAAAGGCGGAAGCCGAAGTATACCGCGAGCTTTCCGAAAAGATAAAAGAAAAGCTTTTGCAGATAAGTGAGCTTGAAAAGACCGCCGATGCGCTCAAAAAAGAACATTCTGAGGTATCCGAGGCGCACAGAGGTCTTACAGAGGAGCTTGAAAAACTCAGCAGACTTGCCGATGAAATCGCGGAAGAATCCGAGAAGATAAAAGAGCAGATGACCGACATCCGCATCAAGCTTTCCGTTGCCGACACGGGCGGCGGCGAGGACGTTGTAAAGGATTCGGCGCTTGACGAGGAAATCGCCTCCCGCACGGAGAGTCTGCGCCTTATAACAGAGCGTGCCGAAAAAGCCGAGGGTGTTATTGCAGGCTACGAGGAAAAGCTCGCAACGGCGGCAAACGCTTCACGTTTAGCGCGTGAAGAAGCGGAAAAGGCTGAAAACGAAGCTTCGAAGCTCCGCGAAGAAATAAACGAAATATACATTGATATATCTTCAAAAACACACAGAATCGAAAACCTCAAACGAATGGAGGAGCTGCTTGAGGGCTACTCCCACAGCGTGCGCTTCGTCGTTGAGGAATACAAAAAAGGCAACATCAGAACGCGAAACGGTGCGGTGTGCGGTGAAATATACGGCCCCGTTTCACGTCTTATAAAGGTTGAAAACGCTTACACGACAGCCATTGAAACAGCGCTCGGCGCGGCAATGCAGAACATCGTGGTTAAAGACGATGAATCGGCAAAGGATGCCATCCGCCACTTGCAGAAGCACGGCGCGGGACGCGCGACGTTCTACCCCGTGTCAACGGTAAAGCCGATGTATTTGTCGTACAGCGAGGGTGAGCTTTCAAAAAATGACGGCTACGTAGGCACGGCATCGTCACTTGTAAAGTGCGATGAAAAATTCAAGGGGATCATCGGAAACCTGCTCGGCAGAACGGTCGTTTTTGAAAATATGGACAAGGCTTCCGTATTTGCCAAGAAATACGACCATAAAATAAGAATAGTTACCCTTGACGGCCAGCTTATCAACGCAGGCGGCTCATATACGGGCGGTTCATCGCGCAACGACAGCGGAATGCTGTCGCGTAACACGCAGATAGACACCCTTACAAAGCAGATAAACGCAGGCAAGGCGAAGATGGACGCGCTTAAAAAACAGCTTGACGAGCTGAATGAGCGCATAAAGGAGCATCAGAACAGCGCATCAAGCTCCGACAGCTCCGCAGCAATTATCACTTCCCTTCTGAATGCGGAAAATACACAGCTTCAGGTGCTTAAATCGCAGATAAGCCGTGACACAGAGCGTCTTGAAGAATTAAAGGCGGAGAAAAACGACATCGGCAAGCGTGCCGAGCGCAGAAGACTTGAAAAGGAAGAAAACGAAAAGCGTCTTTCCGAGCTTTCGGAGCTTTTGAAATCAAAAGCAGACGAGCTTGTGAAAACCGAGGCGGAAATAGAACGCGGCAACGGTGAGCAGGAAGCGCTCCGCGTGAAGATTTCATCACTCGACGTTAAAATTGCCGAAAACGCAAAGGAAACAGAGGGTGTAAACACATCGGGAGCTGAGCTTACAGCGCGCGCAGGGGAAGCTGAGCAAAAGAAAATTTCCATGTCGGAGCGTCTTGAAAGACTTAAGGCATCATTTGAGAAAAACACCGAAACCGCCAAGGATTCGGGCAATGCTTCCGACGCGCTTGACAGCGAGATAGAAAAGATAAAGGCTGAAATCGCAAGTCTTTCTCAAAAATCGCTCACGCTTGAGGGCGCATTGAATGCCTCGCGCAGTGCCGAAAAAGAAAAAGCGCACAAAAAGGAGCTTATGTTCCGCGAATTCACAACGGCTGAAACAAAGCTGAATAACGCTGAAGAAAAGCGTGAAAAGCTGACGTCGTCACTGTTTGAGGAATACGGACTTTCATACTCCGAGGCGAAGGAAAAGCCGACGGAGATCGCCGTCACGCCGTCAAACAGAGGCGAGCTTGTACACCGCCAGACGGAGCTTAAAAACAAACTGCGTGCCATAGGCCACGTAAACGTCAACGCGGCGGAGGAATACAAGGAAGTCAAGGAAAGATACGACTTTATGACCGCACAGACGGAAGATCTGAAAGCGGCAAAGACGGAGCTTGAGGAGATAATCTTCAAGCTTGACGAGGAAATGAAGTCAAGCTTCTCCGAGGCAATACAGGAGATAAACGTCTGCTTCGGACGTGTGTTCACACACCTTTTCGGCGGCGGACACGCGGAAATAAAGATAGCGGAGCCCGACAACATTCTCGAATCGGGTATCGACATAAACGTAGCGCCCCCCGGAAAGATTGTCAAGAGCCTTTCGCTTTTGTCGGGCGGTGAACAGTCGTTTGTCGCGATCGCGCTTTACTTCGCGCTTCTTGAAGTAAACCCCACGCCGTTCATCCTGCTTGACGAGATAGAAGCGGCGCTTGACGAGGTGAACGTTGACCGTTTTGCCGATTACCTCACGGTAAACAAGTCAAAAACGCAGTTCATTCTCATCTCCCACAGACGAGGCACGATGGAAGCGGCTGACCGTCTTTACGGTGTAACGATGCCCACAAAGGGTATATCAAAAATTCTTTCGGTCGACATCGGCGAAATCGAACAGAAGATAGGTAAACTCGACTGATAAAGAAAGGAACTGATAAAATGGCATTTTTTGAAAAACTTAAAGCAGGTCTTTCCAAGACCAAAAACGCACTTTTCGGCAAGGTCAAGGACTTGTTTATTAATATGAGAGAGGTCGATGAAGACCTTTTCGACGAGCTTGAGGAAATTCTCATCACCGCCGACGTCGGCGTTGCGGGTACTGAAATGATACTCGAAAAGCTCCGTTACATCGTAAAAGCCGAGAAGATAACGGAAAGCGAGCGTGTGTACGAGGAGCTTAAAAAGATAATCGCCGAGATGATAGGCGACGGCGACGGGCTTAACCTTTCGGGCGGTCTTTCGATAATCCTCGTCATCGGCGTCAACGGTGTCGGCAAGACGACATCTATTGCGAAAATCGCAAACAACCTCAAAAGTGACGGCAAAAAGGTCGTTCTGGCGGCGGCGGATACGTTCCGCGCAGCGGCTATCGACCAGCTTCAGATATGGGCGGACAGAGTCGGCGTTGACATAATCAAGCACAGCGAGGGCTCTGACCCTGCGGCGGTCGTTTACGATGCGGTAAATGCCGCAAAGGCAAAGCGCGCCGACGTGCTTATCGTTGACACGGCGGGACGTCTGCACAACAAGAAAAATCTTATGGATGAGCTTGCAAAGATAAACCGTGTTATTTCACGTGAAGCGCCCGACGCAGCGCGTGAAACGCTCCTTGTGCTTGATGCAACAACGGGACAGAATGCGGTCATCCAGGCAAAGGAATTCAAAAATGCCGCAGAAATCACGGGCCTTGTGCTTACGAAGCTTGACGGCACGGCAAAGGGCGGTATCGTAATTTCAATCAAAGAGGAGCTTGGAATCCCCGTCAAGTACATCGGTGTCGGCGAAAAGGCTGACGATATGCAGCCGTTTGTTGCAGAGGAATTCGTGAGGGCGCTTTTCGAATGACGGAATTTGTACTTGCCTCTAATAATAAGAAAAAAATAAAAGAATTAAACGAGATACTTTCAAAAACGCTTCCCGACGTTAAAATTCTCTCCCTTGCCGACATAGGCTTTAAGGGTGAGATAATTGAAGACGGCAAGACGTTTGCCGAAAACGCAAAAATAAAGGCAAGCGTGCCCGCATCGCTCGGATATATCGGAATAGGCGACGATTCGGGGCTGTGCGTCGATCATCTCGGTGGCGAGCCGGGCATTTATTCAGCACGCTATTCGGGACTCGGCGACGAGGGCAACATTGAAAAGCTGCTTGAAAATCTGAAGGGTGTACCGTTTGACGAGCGCACGGCGCATTTCACCTGCAGTATCTGCTGTGTTTTCCCCGACGGTAAGGTTGTGACCGCCGAGGGTAAGGCAGAGGGCATCATTCTTGAAGAACGCAGGGGTGTCGGCGGCTTCGGATACGACCCCGTTTTCTACTTCCCGTCACTTTCCAAGACGTTTTCTGAAATATCACAGGAAGAAAAAAATAAAATAAGCCACAGGGCAAACGCACTCAGAATGTTTGCCGAAAAAATAGGAGAATTATGTTAACATCAAAGCAAAGGGCATTTTTAAGAGCAAAGGCGCAGCCTCTTGCCCCCATTTTTCAGATAGGCAAAAACGAAATCGGCGAAAATATGATAAAGCAAATATCAGATGCGCTCACAGCGCATGAGCTTGTAAAGGTACACGTGCTTGAAAACTCGCCCTACACGGCAAGAGAAGCGTGTGACATCGTGTGTGAAGAAACGGGCGCCGACGGCGTTTCCGTTCTCGGCGCAAAGTTCGTCATCTACCGTGAAACGCAGGATAAAAAGCGCCGTGAAACACGCATAATACTGCCGAAATGAGGAAAAAGCGAGTAGGTATCTACGGCGGTACGTTTGCCCCGCCCCATAAGGGACACATAAAGGCATCACGTCATTTTATAAAATGCGCTCGTCTTGACGAGCTTCTGATAACCGTCACTTATACACCTCCGCACAAGCAGGTAAAGGGAGATGCAGAACCCTATCAAAGGCTTGAAATGGCACGCCTTGCATTCGGAAAGATAAAAAAAGCCGTCGTTTCCGATTATGAAATCGAAAAAGAGGGTGTAAGCTACACCAAGGACACGCTCCGTCACTTCAAAAATGAGGATAATGAGCTTTTTTTGCTCGTCGGCGACGATATGTTTTTGACGCTTGACGAGTGGAAAGCTCCCGATGAGATTTTCGCCCTCTGCACAGTTGTGTGCTTTCCGAGAGATGACGGCGGTGAGATTTTGGAAAAAATAAAGGCAAAAAAGGCAGAATACGAGGAAAAATTTTCTGCCCGTATTATGACACCCGTCTATCCGCCTTACGAAATGTCATCGACCGAGATAAGAGATGACATAAAAAACAGCAGGGATATATCGAAAAAAGTGCCGAAAGAAGTGAAAGAATATATAAATGAACACGGTCTTTTCAGAACTTGATTATATAAATACGCTTCACATGGCGGTGTGCCGTGAGATGTCGGAAAAAAGACTTTCCCACGTCGTGTCGGTTGCAAAAACAGCGTTTGAAATGTGTATTCTTCTCGCCTTGACAGAGGAGGAAACCGAAAAAACGGTGACAGCATCGTATCTTCACGACATAACAAAGGAAAAGGACAAAACTTGGCACTACGACTTTTGCCAAAAGAACGGCATAATCCTCTCTGATGACGACAAGCGTGCAGATGAAGTTCTCCACCAGATAACGGGTGCGCCGTATGCAAAAAAGGTGCTTCTGCACGTCGTTACCCCCGACGTTTACGGCGCAATTTCAAAGCATTGTACGGGCGGTGAAAATATGAATATTTACGAAAAAATCGTATTTTTAGCCGATTACATCGAGCCGACACGGACAAACGAAGCGTGCAAAAGCCTCAATCACTTCTTTTTTTGCGAATGTTATGACGGAAATATAAGAAAACATCTTGACAAAGCAGTGCTTTTGGCTTACGATAATACAGTAAGGTATTTAAACGAAAAGGGCGCATTCGTCCACCCATCGACCCTTCTGGGCAGAGATGATATAATTAAGACCTTAAACCTTGAAAGGAAAATATAAATATGGAAAATCTGTTTGAAAACATCAGCGAAAACGACCTTCAGATAGTTCCCGAGGATCTGACGGGTGCTGAACCGAAGAAGATTGCTGATAAGATAGTAAGCATTCTCGACATAAAAAAAGGCGGAGATATAAAGCTTCTTGAAGTACATTCACGCACGGTAATTGCAGACTATTTCGTTATCTGCACGGCAAACTCCACAACGCAGGTAAAGTCGCTTGCAGACGAGCTTGAATATCAGATGACACTCTGCAACACTCCCCCCGCGCACACCGACGGTATGGGCAGAGGCGAATGGTCGGTTCTCGACTTTTCATCCGTTATGGTACACATCTTCATCAAATCGGCAAGAGAATTTTATAAGCTTGATAAGCTCTGGGGCGAGGCTGTGGAGCTTGATATAAACAGCGAAGAATAACCCAAGGAAGGTAGAAATAATGAAATACGATTACACAGGTATTGAGAAAAAATGGCAGGACAGATGGGAAGAAAGCCACGCTTTTGAAGCGAAGAACGACTACACGCTTCCCAAATACTACGCGCTTATCGAGTTCCCCTATCCGTCAGGTCAGGGACTTCACATAGGACATCCCCGTCCTTATACGGCGCTCGACATCGTTTCAAGAAAGAAGCGTATGCAGGGCTACAACGTGCTTTTCCCGATGGGCTGGGATGCTTTCGGTCTTCCCACGGAAAACTACGCTATCAAAAATAAGATCCACCCCGCAAAGGTTACTGAGGTAAACGTAGCGAAGTTCAAAAAACAGCTTAAAATGCTCGGTCTTTCATTCGACTGGTCACGTGAAATTGACACAACAGACCCCAACTACGTAAAATGGACGCAGTGGATATTCCTCCAGCTTTACAAAAAGGGCTTGGCTTACAAAAAGGAAATGTCGGTTAACTTCTGTACCTCCTGTAAGGTCGTTCTTGCAAACGAGGAGGTCGTAAACGGCGTTTGCGAGCGTTGCGGTTCAGAGGTTATCAGAAAGGTCAAGAGTCAGTGGGTGCTCAAGATCACAGAGTATGCCGACAGACTTATCGACGACCTTGAGGGACTCGACTTCATCGAAAGAGTAAAGACGCAGGAAATAAACTGGATCGGACGTTCCTACGGCGCAGAGGTCAAGTTTGAAACGACCGCAGGCGACACCATAACAGTTTACACAACGCGTCCGGACACGCTTTTCGGTGCAACATATATGGTTATCGCACCTGAGCACGCACTCGTTGAAAAGTGGAAGGACTCACTTAAAAACTATAATGATATAATCAAATACAAGGAAGATGCCGCAAAGAAGTCCGACTTTGAAAGAACAGAGCTTGTCAAGGACAAGACGGGCGTTATGCTTGACGGCGTCAAGGCAATAAACCCCGTAAACGGCAAGGAAATTCCGATATTCGTTTCCGACTACGTGCTTGCTACATACGGCACGGGCGCAATTATGGCTGTTCCCGCACACGACACACGTGACTGGGAATTTGCAAAGAAGTTCGACCTTCCCATAATTGAGGTCGTTGCGGGCGGCGACGTTCAGAACGAAGCGTTCACAGACGTTGAAACGGGTGTTATGGTAAATTCAGGCTTCCTCGACGGTATGCAGGTTGCAGAGGCGAAGGAAGCGATTATAAAGTTCTTAACGGAAAAGGGCATAGGCGAGAAGAAGACAAATTACAAGCTCCGCGACTGGGTATTCTCCCGTCAGAGATACTGGGGCGAGCCCGTACCGCTTGTATACTGCGAAAAGTGCGGCTGGGTGCCGATTCCCGAAGAACAGCTTCCGCTTACGCTTCCCGATGTTGAAGCGTAAAGTCGGAGGCCAAGCGGTCT
>JAZKZC010000198.1:0-15285 GCA_045612465.1 Eubacteriales bacterium | reverse complement strand
CATTTTCAGCCCAGTGACCGATGATATCGGTAAATCTTACAGGTTCCGTTTCCTCTTCCTTCTGCTGATTTCCCGATACTCCTGCAATTCCGCCACCGCCGCCAAATCCGGTTGTCGGAGGTTTGATGGTAGGTTTGATAGTAGGTGATACTGTGGGTGATACCGTAGGAGGTGTTGTAGCTGTTGAAGTAACAGACACACGTGAAGAAGTGATTCCTGCCGGTATCAAGTCCGGTATCGACTCTTTCACAGCAAGTTCGGTTTGTACGTTTGACTACGATCAGTACCTCGACGGTTCTGACTTGTCACAGCCCAGTTCTGCGTTTGCAGGCGGCAGCCCGTTCAGAGCTGAATGGTCACCCCGTCCCATCGCCGGTGCAGGTATGCAGGTTAAGGTTGATGCTGAAACAGGCAACAAGTATGGTTCTATGTGGGGCTTTAACACTCACTACAGTGACCATGACTGGACAGGCGCTTACACATTCACAGCTGATATCAAGGTGCCCGATGCTCAGCCTGTCAGCCGTGGTATGTTCGTAAACTTCTCCGGATCCGAAGGTGTTGACGGTTCAGGCAACCCCATGATTTACGAAGAATGGTGCACAATTGACGTGGGTTACGTTGTTGCGGGCGCTTCCGGTATCAACGTACTCTTCCCCAACGGCAGCACAATGATCGTTGCTGTTCCTACATTCAACGATGCAGCAGCTGAAGGCGAAAACGCTAAGGGCGCTATTTACGCTATCTACACACTTCCTAATGCATTTGACACATTTGCAAAGGTTGAAATCACAGACGACAATAACGGTAACGTATTCGTTTCCGTTAACGGCGAAGTTATTTCTAAGGTAACATATGCTGACGCAGGTATGTTCGCTCATACATACGATCAGGGTTACTACAAGACAGCTACAATCTGGGATTACAACAACGGCGGTGTCGTTGCTGAAACAGATAAGGCTCTTATCTGGAAGTACAAGACAGTTGGTTTCGGTACACGTGCATGCGAATTGCACATGGATAACTTCCAGATCGTTCCTGCTAAGTCAGTAACAGAACCCGAAGTTAAGGAACCCGAACCTACACCCGATCCCGAACCCCCTGTAGTTGAAGCTCCTGAAGCTATCACACTTGTTGACGGTAGCCTTTACACTGTTAAAGAAGATGTAAGTGCTATTATCGTTAAGTTGGCTTCCTTCAAGGGCGACAAACTCGATACTGTTCTTAGCAATATTGCAACGGATGCAGCATTCTACCAGGTAGTTGATGCAAACGGTAACGTTGTTACTTCCGTAACGAGAATCACACGTGATTACTCTATCCAGCTCCTTAACGCTGACGGTACTGTTAACAAGACATACCAGATCATCGTTCTCGGTGACTGCGATAACAACGGTCGTATCGCTGCTACTGACGTTGCTAAGCTTAAGACATTTATCAAGGCAAGATATGCAAAGGGTACACCTGAGTATCTTGCAGCTGATGTTGATGCCAGCGGTAAAATGGCTGCTACTGACACATCTGCACTTTCCAAGGCTATCGGTAAAGGTTCTTGGAACTAATTTTTAAAAAATCCTAAAAACAAAAAAAATAAAAAAATAATGGAGAAAAAAGATGAAAAAGTTATTTAGCATTGCTTTAGTAATTGCAATGGCACTTTCTTGCCTCGCAATCTTCCCCTCTGCTGCTACTGAGAATATTTTCTCTGCTGACAGTTCACTCACAGTTAAAATCGACTTCCTCAACGGCAACAAACAGGCTGCTGTTACACTTACATTGGACCTCGGCATCGAACAGTTGGGCTTGATCGACACAGGCGCTATGGAAATCTGGTTGCTTTACGATGAAGCACAGCTCGCTCCCCACAGCACAGACACAATCGTTTGGGAAGGTACAGGCGCAGATGACTACGCTGAAGCTTTCTGGGCACAGGACGGTTCTTTGGAAGGCGCTTGCTACTTCGATACACCTGTAACAACACTTCCTTACAGAAACGTATTCAAGGTAACATACTTCTTTGACGTTCTTGCTGCTCCCGGCGAAACAATCACAATCACAGACGACGTAACAAAGGCTGCTTATGACTCTGAGTTCTTCATCACAACTCCCGTAGTTTCTGCAGTTGTTCCCGCTGATGCTCCTGCATACGAAGCTCCCGCTTCCGCTATGGCTCAGGAACTTCTCGGTTGCGACGCTTGCGGCGTAGATGCTGGTGTTCGTTTCATCGCTAAGGCTAACGCTGCTGCTGATGAATACGGTATGTACATCACAGCTAACGGCAAGACATACACACTCACAAGCGCTGCTGCAGATTTCAACGTAAAGAGCTCTGATAACGGCGTTGATACATTCACAGCTGTTATCTTCTCTGACTTGTCATTCGAAGTTGTTGTATTTGAAAAGTACGGCGACGTAGAAGTTAAGTCTGACGCAGTTAGAAACTAATTAGATATTAGGAGGATTTACAATAATGAAAAAGTTTTACGAAGCTCCTGAAATGGTAATCGAATCCGTTGATTGTGCAGACGTTGTTACAACAAGTACAGTTGCTCCCGCTCCTACACATCCTGCTAACCAGGAATGTTTTGATGATAGCGTTGACAACTTTGTTGATGCATCCTTCTTCAACTAATATTACCAATAATTGTTGAGATTAAGGAGATCGCCTATGGCGGTCTCCTTTTTTGATATCATAACAAACTTATATCACAAAAAGGCAGGTACATAGAATTTTCTACGTATCTGCCTGTTGAGGATTTACACTTCTGTAACGCATACAATAACCGCTTGAAAACTATGATGCTTTGAAAAAAATGAGCGGATGTGTAACTTTGCATTATGTTGTATTACGTTGTATTATGTTGTACTGCGTTATATTACGTGTTTATGTTTGTTCTTGAAGTTACTGTGTTTGAAAATTTTTAGTTATCGCCGTCGAACAGAGGAGTTGAAAAGTAACGTTCCGCTGTATCGGGAAGTACAGTGATGACTGTTTTGCCTTTTCCAAGCTTTTTGGCGAGCTTGATTGCTGCGGCGACATTTGTGCCGCTGGAAATGCCGCACATAAGTCCCTCACATCTTGCAAGATTCTTTGCAGTCTGTATAGCTTCGTCATCGGTTATAATGCAAATATCTTTGTATACGTCACAGTTGAGCACGTCTGGAATAAGTCCGTCACCGATGCCCATCTGAATGTGCGTGCCAATAGTTCCGCCTGCGAGTATCGCGGCATTTTCGGGCTCAACCGCCCAAATTTCAATATCGGGATACTGTGCGCGTAAAACTTCACCGATACCCGTGATAGTACCGCCTGTTCCTATTCCGGAAACGAAGCCGTGAATGGGACCTGCAACCTGTTCCATTATTTCGAGCGCAGTATGATGTCGGTGTGCCATGGGGTTTGCTTTGTTTTCGAACTGCTGGGGAATAAAAACGTTCGGGTCTTCCTCTTTCATACGGAGCGCTGTTTTCAGACATTCATCAATGCAATCTCCGATATTGCCCGCATCGTGAACAAGGACGACCTCAGCACCGTAATGGCGCACGAGCAAGCGTCTTTCTTCACTTACGGAGTCAGGCATTATGATAACTGTTTTATAGCCCCTTACAGCGCCGACAAGCGCAAGTCCGATGCCTTGGTTTCCGCTCGTCGGTTCAACAATGACCGTGTCGGGCTTAATTATACCCTGTTTTTCAGCTTCAAGTATCATATTGTATGCTGTTCTCGTTTTGATAGAACCGCCGACGTTGAGTCCTTCGAACTTAACAAGAACCTCTGCGGAGTCCTCACTGACCATTTTATTGCTTAAGCGTATCATCGGTGTGTGGCCGATAGCTTCCAAAATATTGCTATAGATCATTATGTATCTCTCTTTATATATATATTTATTCCATATTATATTACTCTTTGGCTGATTTGTCAAGAATTTATATGCATTGTCAGAAAAACTTTGTGATTTTAAAATAAATAACGTTATTTTGGTGGGAATATGTGTAATATTACCAAAAATATAAGTGCAAAGAATTATGCGTTCCGATGTCAGTGAGCATATCGTTCGGAATATTTGAACGAATGCTATGTACCGAATCGTCGATCGGCACCGAAATGATATCAAAGTCTGTATAAATATAGTGAATTTAACTGAAAATTATATATAATAACTAATAACACGGGGAGATTTAAGCTTTTTTTGCTCAAATCACCGTCTTCTTTTTCGGCTTTTTTTACAGTGCTAAACAAGCTTTTTTGTGCAACTTTACTATAAAAATAAAAAAAACAATTTAAAGTATTGACAAATTTGAATTTGCTTGCTATAATGAAACTACCATGTAAACTATATTTTTTAAGGAGGAAACATGAAAAAAATATTATCAGTTTTACTTGTTGCAGTAATGGTTCTTGCTATAGTTCCCTTTACTGCAAGTGCAGCAGCAAATTGGACAACTATCGCTGATTCTGCTAATGCATATTCGAACCTTGACTTTGTTTCAAGTGCTGACTACAACGACGTTCTTCTTACGGTCGGTGGCGGCAACGGTACAGACGTATCCGTAAGCATTGCTAAGGGTTCAAAGACACACGTTACATTCTTCGGTTGGTTTGCTCTCAACACACAGGACATCTCCGCTTACGGTTATTCCATAAACGGCGCTTCTGTTGTATATGATGCAACCTTCAAGGGCGACTCTGTAGGCGTTGACCAGACTTACAGCGCTCGTTACTACACAAAGGTTCCCGTTTCAGGCCTCGGTGAAGGTACACACAAGCTTTATAACTACGTAAAGCTCGCTGACGGTAGCGAATATATCGTTGGTACGATCAACCTCACACTCACAGCTACAGCTGTTGCAGGTGAAACGATCCCCGGCCTTTACACAGGTGACTTCTCCGTTATGAACCTCAACTTCCAGGAAGATGTGTTCACAAACGGTTTTGACATCACAACATCCGGCAACCCCGTAAGAAGCAATTGGACACCTGTTACAGCAGGCGGTAACGCTGCTACTATCGTTGTTGACGGTACAAACAAGTACGCTCAGCTCGACGGCTTCTTCGAACTTACACCTGACTACAGATGGAACGCTCCTTATGAATTCAGCGTTGACGTTAAGGGTTATTCCGCTACTAACGCTGTTGGTGTGTTCGTAAACAATGCAAACGACTCCAACCAGGCTTCTACTGCTGACATGGATACATACTTTGCACTTTATGAAGCTCCCTTCGCAAACAATCAGGCATACAGCGGCCAGACAGGTATCTTCCTCAGACTCGCAAGTGCTACAACAATGGAAATTGTTGTTTACACATTTGACGAGACAAATACTAACTGGGACAGCTATGCAGGAAAGATAGCTGCAACAGTTACAGTTCCTTCGCTTGATTCTTTCCAGACAATCAACGTTAAGGATGATAACCAGGGCAAGATCACAATCGCAGTTGCAGGTACTGTTGTTGCTACAATCAAGTACTCCAACGACGGTGTATACAACAACTTCGCTTGCGGCACCTGGGGCGATTTCTCCGAAAGATACTACAAGACAGCTACAATCTATGATGCAGCAGGCACAGCAGTTGCTACAACAGACAAGGCTCTTATCTCTTACTACAAGAGAGTTGGTTTTGCTTCCCGTGCAGCAGCTTTCGGCATTGACAACATCAAGATCAGCGCATACACAGCTCCCGCTGCTTCTTTGGCAGTAAGCATTCCTACAGACCTCGTTGCAACACCCGGCGCTAAGCTCACAGTTCCCGTAGTTCTTACAGGTGATGCTTCCGTCGTTTACGCTAACGGTACTGTTAAGTACAACTCCGCTCTTACATACACAGGTTACACAGTTGGCGATGTATTCACATCTTACGACTCTTCATCAAAGGTATCCGGTGCTTCCGGCGAAGTTGATTTCGTTCTCTTGGATGGCGCATTCGAAGAACGTGTTGCTAACGGCACACTTATCAAGCTTAACTTCACAGTTCCCGCAAATGCTGCAAACGGCACAGTTTACACATTTGAATATGTTCCCTCCACAATCGGTGACGCGTTCCTCGATATGGACGAAACAGAATACCTTCCTACTTCCAACACAGCAGGTAAGGCAACTGTTGAGGCAAGTGCTCCTTCCGCTCCTACAGCTCTTGAACTCACAGCAGATAGTAAATACACAATAGATGCTTCAACAAATTCTATTCTCGTTAAACTCGCTTCTCTCAAGGGCGACAGCCTCAGCGTTGTTCTCAGCAACATCGCTACAGATTCCGCATACTACCGTGTAGTTAATGCAAGCGGTTCTGTTGTTACTTCCGTAACAAGAATCACACGTGATTACTCCATCCAGCTTCTCGATGCTAACGGCGCTGTTGTTAAGACATATCCGATCATCGTAGTTGGTGACTGTGATAACAACGGACGTATTGCTGCAGCAGACGTTGCTAAGCTGAAGACATTCATCAAGGCAAGATATGCAAAGGGTACACCTGAATATCTTACAGCAGATGTTGACGGCAGTGGCAAGATGGCTGCAACAGATACAACAGCACTTGCTAAGCTTATCAGTACAGGTGCATGGAACTGATTTTAGAAAAAACAGTTTCTGATAAAATCTGAAGAAATACCCGAATCCCATCTCGGTGGGATTCGGGTTGTTTTTGTAGTTAGGAAACGTTGATTTTTTGTTTAGAAAAAAATATTATTTTGTTGTTTTCTCCGGATAGGTTCTGCAAATACGTGTAAATTACGTATGTATAGGAGATCAAATGTATGATATAAAGCAGTACAGCCGTTAATAAAAAGATCACTGCAAATTTATTTTAGAAGTGGTGATGAAAATAAAGGAAAAGTGTTGTCTTGAAGGTGAAAAAAATAATAATAATTTTCGTTTCGTATTGACATTTGCTTTAATATTGATTATAATGCTATGTAGTAGTATTATAAGGAGTAGTGGCGATGAATTGCAAAAAAACAAATAAAAATATTATAACAGCTATGCTGACACTTGCTTTGGTGCTTGTATGCGCGGCGAGTGTTGTTTCCTGCAATAAAGAAAGCGAAGATACGCTTTATCCCGAATATACGGGTGATATATGGACTGTAGTTCCGTCGGATGATTTATCTGTTGAAACGGGACACGTAGAAGCTGAAACGAACGATAACATCATCGATGCAGACTACTTTACAACACCTGTTTCCGAGGATGCTGCCGTTTCCGATGGAGTTTCGGAAGATGTTACCGATTCGCAGAATGATGCAACGGATGGTGAGAGTGTTACCACGACCGTGCATGTTATTGATTCATACGACGGTATTCATTTCTGGCCGAGTGATGAATTTGACGAAAGCGGATATCATACCCTCACACCTGTTGATTAATGCCGATATACAGAATTGCCGATCTTACGATCGAATTTGAACCGTATATAGAATCACTTGCTAAGCTTGCCGAGCCTTACAAAATAAGTGACGGTGTTCCCGATATTAAAGTGGAGCTTACACGTGAGGATGTGCAGAAGGAAATGGAGATATTCAAGGGTGCATCAAAAGCGAACCTTGTATATACTGCAATTTACCGTAAAATATGCACGAAAATACTTGATTTTGATGCATTTGTATTCCATTCGTCCGCTGTCGTGCTTGACGGCGAAGCGTATTTGTTCACCGCAGTCAGCGGTACGGGAAAATCAACCCATACGTCGCTGTGGCTGAAGCATTTCGGCGACCGTGCGTTTATTATAAACGACGACAAACCCATTGTGCGTTTTGTTGACGGACAGTACCGCGTTTACGGTACACCGTGGTGCGGAAAGGACGGAATAAACCGAAACACCTCCGCGCCTATAAAAGCGGTCTGCTTTTTGCACAGAGGAGAAACAAATTCAATAAAACCCAAATCGTCGGACGATGCATTAGTACCTATACTAAACCAAGCGTATCGACCGTTTGATGAAGAATATTCGGTTAAATTCTTCAATGAGCTTGACAGATTTATGAAAAACGTCAGCTTTTATGATTTATATTGCAATATATCCGATGAAGCTGTGGAAGTTTCCTATAACGGAATGAAATAAAGATAAAATTGGAAAGTGAGTATTATGTTTATAAAGACAAAACCCGGTTTTCTTTTGAGAGAAATCGGACAGACCTACATTGTTGTTCCTGTTGGCGCTGAGGCGCAGAAGTTCAACGGGATAATCAAATTGAACAAAACGGGAAAATTTTTGTGGGAAACGGTGTCTCAGGGCATTGAATTCGATGACCTTGTTGAAGCGGTTCTCAACGAATATGATATTGATGAAGAAATTGCACGTAAGGATGCACAGTCTTTCGTGGAAAAGGCAAGCGCTGCAAATTTAATTGAGATGAAGCAGAAAGGATAATTGCATCTTTGCAAGAATAGTGAAATGAAAAAACAGATTGATTTAACCGCACTTTTTAATCTTTATAAACAGCACATTGTCTGGATATTGATTGTTTCTATCCTTACGGGTGTTGCGGGATACGTTTATTCCAAGATGTTCGTAGATCCTCTTTACACGTCAACTGCAAAGATGTATATTATCGCTCAGTATGATGAGGAAGGAAGAACGTCATCGACGATTCTTACATCGTCCAGACGACTGCTCGATACGTACAAAGCCATCCTGCTTCAGGGTGATGACTTCTTGCGTGAGCTTGGTGAGTCGCTTCCTGTTAAAATGACAACGTCACAGCTTCGCAGCTGTATATCTCTGTCGTCGGTTCAGGACACGGAAATCATGCAGATTTCCGTAACGACGGTGGATAAGAATTTGTCCTATGAAATATGTAAGAAATTTTCAGATGCCGCACCGGGAGTTTTGCAGAACGTCGCGGAAGCGGGCCACGTAAAGCTCTTTTCACAGCCTACGAAGCCGCTTTCACGCTCATATCCCGATAACGTCGGCTTTGCTATAACGGGACTTGCGGTGGGCTTTGCGCTCTACTGCGCATGCCTGTTCGTGTTCTACGTTTTCGATAACTCGATCAAGAGCGCGGATGACGTAAAGGACAGACTCGGTATGCCCGTCCTCGGTGAGGTTCCTTCATTTGACAAGAAACCCAAGTCCGGTAAGAAGGTAAGCACGGCAAACGCTGCCAAGAAAGAAAGTGAGGAGCAATAATGGCTAAAAGAAAGAACGGTTATTCGTACGGCTACGGTTACGGTTATGGCTACGGTTACGGCTACGGATACGGATATAAAAAAGACAATTCCTCGCTTGTAAAAGAATCGTACAAAACGATAAGAACCAACCTTTTGTACGCCTTGGCGGGTGCTGAAAAAAAGGTTATAGCGATTTCCTCCCCGACACCGTCGGAAGGTAAGTCAACAACGTCTTCAAACCTTGCTGTTACGATAGCACAGACGGGTAATTCCGTATTGCTTATTGACGCGGACTTACGTAAGCCCACGCTTCACAAGCTGTTCCGTGTGACAAATGACGACGGGCTTTCCAAGGTGCTCAGTAAACAGAGCAATCTGGCGGATGTTATAAAGAAGGATGTAAAGCCGAATCTTTCGCTTATTACATCAGGTCCTATTCCTCCCAACCCCTCCGAGCTTTTGAGTATGCCCATATATGAGCAGACCATTGAGGAGCTTTCTTCGCAGTACGATTATGTCATTATCGATACACCGCCTGTAAATATCGTTTCGGACTGTCAGCTTATCGTCCGTGCGGTTCAGGGCATCCTGTTTGTCGTAAGATACAAAAGATCGCAGTACAAGGAGCTTGAAATTGCGGCTGAACGTATCAGAAATATTGACGGAAATATCCTCGGCGTAGTTATAAACGACGTTAAGGAACGCAAGGGTCCTCTGACACGCAGATATTACAGAAACTACTATTCGTATGTCGACAGTGAAAACTAAAAAGAGGCTTACGATAGATTTCCATACACACATTCTCCCGGGAATTGACGACGGCTCCCGCAAGGCAAGCACGAGTGCTGAGATGCTTGAGCTTTTGCACAAGCAAGGCGTTGATTGCTGTGTACTTACACCGCACTATTACAAAACAAAGGAACCGATTGAAAAATTCATTAAGCGGCGAGAGGAATCGTACAGACTTCTTAAGGAAGCCTGCGACGTGAGTAAATCGCCGCTCTTGTCTTTGGGTGCGGAGGTGCATATGTCGCACGGCCTTTCCGAGGTCGATCTGTCGCCCTTGTGTATGGGACATTCCAACGTCCTTATGATCGAATTTCCCATTGATAAGCTGCAGTATTGGATGATGGACGAAATTGAGCATATTGCATTTGAGCAGAATATAGTGCCGATGATAGCGCACGTTGACAGGCTCATTACAAGATACAGCGAAAAGGATCTGAAACAGATTTTTGAGTTTGAGGATTTTATATTCCAGTTAAACAACGATTCGCTGTTCCGCTTGCGCAAGCGCTTCAGCCTTTTGAAATATTTTGAAGAATGGCGTTCGTTCGTTCTCGGAAGCGATACGCACGATATGACGAGAAGAGCGCCTAATTTCGACAAAGCTCAGAAGAAGATGGAATCCATTCCGCTCGGGCCGAAGTTTGCACAAGTTGTTACAAATACAAATAAATATCTTGTAGAGCCGATATTCGGCAAAAAGATCGCAGGAAAAAAGAAAAATGAAGATTGAAAAAATTTGTGAGATATTCGGTATAAAGGGCACGATGACGGAGTGCGAAGCCATAAAGACCGGAAATATCAATAAAACTTACAAGGTCACGTTTGATGAAAACGGAAAAAAGACCGATTATATCGTTCAGGACATAAACAAATTTGTGTTTAAAAATCCCGATCATATAATGAAAAATATCGATGCTGTTACAAGTCACCTTGCAGATAAGTTCGGAGATGAAAGCGGCAAGTATGTTCTTGATTTTCTCAAGACAGCGGACGGCGCGAACTATTTTACGGACGATGAAGACCGTTTTATGCGTTCTTATAAATTTATTCCCGATTCCGTTACATACGATGTGTTCGATGACCTTAAAATATTGCAGGATGCAGGTATGGCGTTCGGCAGATTCCAGATGCAGCTTGCGGATTTCGATGCATCGACTCTGTATGAGATAATTCCGAATTTCCATAACACGGCATCGAGATATGAGGCTTTGAAAAAAGCCGCGGAAAAAGATGAATACGGTCTTAAAGCGGAAGTGAAAGAGGAGCTTGAATTCCTTTTTGCAAACGAGGAGCTTGCGACTTCGCTTGTAAAAAAGCAGAGTGAGGGCATAATCCCGCTTCGTGTTACGCATAACGATACGAAGTGCAACAACGTGCTTTTTGACGTAAACACAGGCGCACCGCTTGCGGTTATAGACCTCGACACGGTAATGCCCGGACTTACGGCTCACGATTTCGGTGATGCTGTCCGCTTTGCGGCAAATACCGCGGCTGAGGATGAAAAAGATACGTCGTTGGTCGGACTTGACCTTGACAAATACAGAGCTTTTGCAAAGGGGTTCGTTTCGCAGGTGTCTGCGGCGCTTACAAAAGCGGAGCTTGAAACGCTGTATCTGGGCCCGATAGTTATGGCTCTTGAGCTGTCGTCGAGATTCCTTGCCGATTACCTTGACGGAAGCAAATATTTCAAATGCAATTACGAAAAACACAATCTTGTCCGCGCAAGATGCCAGATAGCTCTTGCAAAGGATATGATTGCAAAAATACCTGAAACACAGGCTATTATTGAGGAATATGCAAAATAATAATCAAAACAATAACGTAGAAGAAAATGTTACAGAGCCCGAACAAAAGAAAAAGAAGAAGGGCGTCAAGGTAGCGATTATAATACTTATCGTTCTTATTGCGTTGATATTGGTGACTTTGGTGGTTGCCGTAAGTGTTTTTGTAAATTACTACAATAAATTTACGGATCCCGACGCTCCCGATATTATCGTGAATACGGGAACGTACGTTGCCGACATCGATAATCCCATCGGTATCATCGACGGAACGGTTGATCCGTCGGATACATTGGCAGAGGAAGATGAAATACACGGAGGAATGATTGAAGACGATCCCGCAGTGGATACGTCGGAAGGAAATTCCGACTCGGGTAACAGCGGTTCGAACAGTTCGGGCAATTCCGGCGGTTCGTCGGGAAGCTCGGGCGGAGGTTCCTCCAACAGAGTCCCCGTCTATAATCACTTAACGACGAATTATGAGGGCAAGATACCGATATATAAGGTAGAGCAGAAGTCGCCCGATGTTGTCAATATAATTGTGGTGGGCCGTGACGCTGACTCCTATTACGGACGCGCCGACTCTGCGATGGTTGTATCGTATAACAAAAAGACGAATCAAGTAAAGGTTATTTCGCTTTTGCGTGACTGCTACGTGCCGATTGAAGGTTATTACAGCAACAAGCTCGGCCACGCGCTTTCATACGGCGGTATAGGCTTGTATATCAACACGGTAAACGAAGTGCTTGACCTGGATATCCAGCACTATATGATAATGGATTTTGACGGTGTCAAGAACGCGGTTGACGAGCTTGGAGGCATTGAAGTTACGCTTACTCAGGCAGAGGTTAACTATTATCGCGGAGCAGGATATCAATATAAAGTGGGTGTAAACCATCTTAACGGTGAGCAGGCACTTGCGCACTGCCGTAACAGAAGCTTGTCGGGTGCTGACTTTGAAAGAACAAGACGTCAGAGGGACGTTATTAGTGCTATATATCAGAAGGCGTTTTCTTTGGGACTTTCAAAGTGTACCGAAGTTGCGGACGTAATATCGAAGTATCTTAAAATGAATATTCCGATGACGACTTGCTTGCAGATAATTTCCGATGTGTTCGGCGCCGGCGGTATCACTATGGAAACCGCTGCAATGCCGTTTAACGGAACGTGGTCCTACGGTTACGCAAAGCCGCCGGGCTACAAGGGCAGTATGAGCGTTGTCAAGATCGATATACGTGCAAACCGTGAAAAAGTAAATAAGTTTATATACGGCTATTACAATCCGTAACGTTGTAACAAAGTCGAAAGGACAGAAGATGCAAAAAATCCTCTGTCCTTTCTTTATATAAAAAAGCACGGTAAAAGGTCTGTGCACATATTGCACAAGAACTAAGGTTAAATTTTGTCAAAAAAACGATTATATGCATTTGTATCATCGTAATATTGGTCTGCGGTGTGACAGTTTTATTATTACGAAAAAAACAGCATAAAGGCAATAGAAAATAAGACATTATTTATAATAGGAGAATAATTGTATCAAATCAGGGGTTATTAAATTAGTATAACAAAAGATCTCACGGTCGGGGATCTCCGACCGTGAGCTGTTTGTATCAGGAAACACACGGCGTACTTTGAACAGAGCGTGTGTTTTTATTTACCTTTGAAAAAATTGAAAATATGAATTCTTATTCTGTTCAGTCTGACAAAAAAACGTATGACGGGTGTGTTGAGCCGTCTTTTTTTGTTTGTTTTTCCGTTTATCGCGTATTTGACGACGCCTACCATATCTTCAAATGAAAAAAATCCGTCGGAGCGCACGTGCGCGTCGCCTCTCATATAAAATCCGTCCTCGGTTATTTTATATACTCGGTGAAGCACGGCGCAGTTGTTTCTGTATATGAACACGGGGTCGCCGCACTTCAAGGTGCTTTTATCGGCTTTTTCGATAAATACCGTGTCAATGCCCTCGGTGAGAAACGGGCGCATGCTTATACCCGTAACCGCAAGGGGAAAAACACCGCCGTCGTTTACTATTTTTTTAATTTCGGGAACGAGCTCATTCGGTGTAAAAATTCTTTTGCTGTTTTGCACGGTATCACTCCTTTGTCTACGTCATTATACACCATTTTTTTACCGCTTTCAAAAACACGGTGTAAATATATTGTTTACTAAATGTTTGCGGGTAAAATATTTTCTCTAAAAGAACGAATAAAACCGACAATAATTAAAATATTACTATTGATTTGTGATAAGTTATGTGGTATAATAACGATAGGTTATTATACTCTGCAATTTTGGGGTGGAAATGTACGTCACTTTTTTAAAAAGACTATTGGATATTATCATTTCTTTTTCGGTTATTTTGTTGCTTTTGCCTTTATACATAATTATCGGCGCGGTCGTTTATTTTGACCTCGGTTCACCCGTTATTTTTAAGCAGAAGCGCCCCGGAAAAGACGGTAAGATATTCACGATATACAAATTCAGAACGATGCTTCCCGAATATACAGATGACGGAAAAATCCGCTCGCACCGCGAGAGAATAACGAAAACGGGACGTTTTTTAAGACGTATGTACCTTGATGAAATACCGGAATTTTTCTGTGTTCTTTGCGGTACGATGAGCCTTATCGGTCCCCGTCCTCAACTCATTGAGGATATGGTGTTTTATTCCGAACAGATAATGAAAAGGCAAAGTGTAACACCGGGTCTTACGGGGCTTGCACAGTCAAAGGGCATAGACGGCCTCGGATGGGATAACAAATTCAAGTATGATATACAGTACACCAAAGATATAACATTTAAAAATGACGTTAAAATAATCGGCGATACGCTTAAAATGATATTTTCAAAGAGCGATATGCCGTTTGACAGCAGCGACGATGAGGGGAATTACGGAGATATGCTTCTCCGCGACGGCAGAATATCAAAGGAAGATTACGATAAGGCGCTGGAATATGCAAAAACATTGTATTGATATAAAATATTCGGTTTTTATATGCGTTTGCAAATATGACGATCCTTCGTCGTTTCTGCGCGCTTATGAAAGCATTGTCAACCAAACGGTGCCGCCGAGCGAGATCGTTATTTGCGCTGACAGAGTAAAGGGACCGATGTTCGACTGTGTCAAGCCGCTTGAGGGCGCTTGCCGTGTTATCTACACGGATTCGGGTGATGACCACGCCCACGTAAGGCAATTGGCGCTTGAGGCATGCACGAATGAGCTTGTGGCGGTAATGGATGCCGATGACGTGGCATTTCCCGACAGATTTGAAAAAACTCTTGAGTATTTCAAAAAGGACAAGGCGGACGTTGTCGGAGGTATCGTCAGAGAATTTTCCAAGGAAACGACGGTGCTTCTCGGATGCCGTAACGTGCCTTTGACGGACAGCGAGATAAAGGATTATATGAAAAAAAGATGTCCTTTTAACCATATGACGGTCATGTATAAGAAAAGCGTCGTTGAAAAAAGCGGCGGATACAAGACAATGTACTGTAATGAGGACTATTATCTTTGGATACGTATGGCACAAAACGGCGCACGGTTTGCCAATATTGACAGCGTTCTGTGCTATGCGGGAGTGAGCGACAGCTCATATGACCG
>JAZKZC010000197.1:0-10577 GCA_045612465.1 Eubacteriales bacterium | reverse complement strand
CTCACGCGTTACTCACCCGTCCGCCACTGATCAGAGACCCGAAGGTCTCGTCACCGTTCGACTTGAATGTGTTATGCACGCCGCCAGCGTTAATCCTGAGCCAGGATCAAACTCTCTAAAAAATGTTTATCTAAATCCCCTTAGGGACCTAAATCCTTTTTCAGAGCTATCTTTAATCTAGCTTCTTCTTACTTTTGAGTTATTCTCAATGTGTTTTGACAAGAACTACACTTTTTTCAGTGTTTTCTTAATTTTAAGTTGTTCAATTTTCAAGGATCAAATTCGCTCACAAGTTGTAAGCTTTTCTATTATACATCAATCATTTTAATTTGTCAACCCTTTTTTTGAATTTTTTTTATTTTTTTGCAAGATATTTTCCAGGTGCCAGAAAAAGTGTGATTTTGGCATCAAATTACCGTTTTTTTGATGTTTTCTTGCTCAATAGTAATAAAATTAAACCTATAAAGAAGAATGCGCCTAGTATAGACAGCACTGCGATGAGTAAAAATACCGTATTTTCTCCGTTTTTTTCAGCCGGGTCCGAATTTTTTTCCGTTATTTCTTCGGAATTTTTTTCTTCGCTCGTTTCTTCGCTCGCATCGCGTGACACGACACATTCCGATATACACAAACGCGGAGTACCAACCTCTGCAATACCTATAACTATTTTTTCAGCCTTTCTTACACCGTCACATTCAAAGCTTATAACCGTATCAACCCCTGCACGCACGTCAACGGCGCAGGACACTGAATTTTTGCCTCCAATAACGCTTATAAAAACTTCTGCCGTTTCTTCTCCTGAGCCGAGATAATCCGCTTTCAATTTCACGCTGACGGTCCTGTTCTGCACCGTCACAGCCTCATCGGGGACAAATACCGCATATCCGTATCCCACACTGTTGTCAAGCGGAGCCAGAATATACTTTTCATCAACCGACAGAGATATACACCCTACACCGCGGAGCCATTTACCGCCCTTTGTATTTGTAAATATCTTGTCGCCTCCCGACAAAGCTCCGTACGAAATATATCCCGTTGCGTTTTCCCTGACGTTTTCCGCAAAAAGCGACGTGTCGCAAAGCTCATCCCACGAGGAAAGCCCCGCCTCGCCGCACAGCTCTTTTACGTATCGCCCCGCTTGCGAGGTGTCCATATGTTTAAAGACGTTTCCGCATTTGACGGCTTCCGCGTAATCAAGAACAAGACATTCAAAGGAAGTGTTTTCATAAAGCGAATAAAAATCACGCACGAGCGTACCGAACGGCTCGCCGTATCCCTCTGCGTACACGAAAAGTCCGACCTCGCGGGCGCATCGCGCCTCCAAAGCTGAAACAAGCTTTCTCATATCAAAGCCGTCCGCATCAAGGCACCCTTGCACATCGTCGGCGCAGAACACCATAATATCGGTAAAATACGGGCACACCGCAAAAGCAGATGAAGCAAAACCGTAAAGCTCCTCGCCCGTTGTGCCGTCAAGCGAGAGAATGACACGGCTTTCCGCGTTCTCGCTCCTTGCGGAATAATACACGATACCGCCCGTGCACCTGAGAGCGTCAAGCGCGTCCGCGCCGTCCGCATCAAATGCAAACCCGTCACCGATGACGAAACCGTTGACGGTTCCGTGCTCACCGCCGTTATATCTCGATGCAATATAACCGACCGCTGCGGAATATTTATAAACAAATTCCTCATTTTTAAGCTCACCGAGCGAGGGCACCGCGGGAATACAGATATACACCGCCCCGTCGAGAGCCGATATTCCCGTCACACGTCTGTCAAGATACTCCGCCGAATCGGTGTGAACGTAAAGTGTTTCACCGCCGACGGTATAAGTATATTTCGTTTCCTCGTCGCTGATGAACGCATACGGGTCTATATTCAGAAACACCGCGCCCGTGTCGGGGTAAAATTCCCCGAAAACTCCCTTTTTAAGCAAAGGCTGAATCAAAGATGACGACTCCGCACATTCCTCGGGAGTGTCCGCCGTCAGGTTACGGCAAAGATACACAAGCTCTCCGTCCTTTTCGTAAGCCGCGGAATATTTATACAAAAGATTGTTTTTTTCTCCGTCGCAAACGGGAAAAACGAACGTGTTTTCCTCTGTCAGCTCCGTTTTATACACCTCACCCGCGCCATCCTCGGCAAAAAGACCTCTGTAAAGATAAACAGGACAGCTGTCGGGAATCTTTGCGTCAAACGACACGGTTATATTTTCCCCGTCCGTGTGACATTCGCCCTTTTTGTCGGTGTCTTCGTACGATGTCAGCGAGATATTGTAAATTCTGACCGCGCCCGATGACTTCGTTTCAAAAGAAATCTTAAAGCTTGCCAGCGCTTCCATTCCGTCAAGCGGTACTACGTACGTACCGATACCGCCGCCAACGCTGAACGTGTGCGAATTTTTGCTTTTGTACGAGCCGAAGCTCTCGGCACAGTCAACGGTCATCTTTGATATTTCCGCGCCGTTATCAAGCGTTATACAAAGCGCATTTTCGCCCGGCATCAGCAAACGTTCTATGCGTCCCGACTCAAGCTGTGCGCCCTTTTTGTTGAATGTAAGGTCTATATTGCCGCCGTCAATATCATAAGAAGCGCCCGAAAACGTGTACTCGTCAGTCAGATTTTCACAAGCTCCCACGGGAGCGCGGACAGTTGACGTATGAACGTAATCAACTGCAAAATCACCGCCCTCTGCGGTTATTTTCACGGAATCGAGCCTCTCGTCGTCAAATCCGCTTATATCAAGTCCGACGGTGTACCATCCGCCCGACGGGATAACGCAGGTTCCCTCACGCGTATCGTTTCCGAACGATGCCGAAAACGTTATATTAACGTCGCCGCCGCCCTTGCTTTTGAATACCGCGGAAACACCGCGAGCCTCAAGCGCACTCACGCTTTCAAACGACAGCGAAAGACTGACGCTTTCAGCATACGACACCGTCAGGCATCCCACGCCGCACGCGCCGTCATCGGTCAAGGTAAGCTCCGCGCCCTCGGCAGTCCAGCCGTTGATGTCGTTTTCAAAATCATCTATCAGATTTTTACACGTGCGGGAAACCTGTTCGGATGAAACAAAAGGCGCAATATAAAGCGCCTTCGATTCTTCTTCCGCAACGGTGGGCACGTGTAAAAACGTCGCGGCGAGAAAAAGCGCCGCCGCCTTGCGAAATATATTTTTCATATTACTGTTCGCCGTATTCCTTTTCTATGAAGTCCGCGGCGCGGTCAATACCGTTCTCCGCTTTGAGCAATTTGCCGACATACTCGGCACGATCCGTATATTCGGGCGAGCAAAGCTCCTCAATGACGTCTGCAAGAGCCACCGCCGTGAGCTTCTTCGGGTTCATCGGCTTCATTCCGAGCCCTCTTTCGTAAATTCTGTTTCCCCAGAATATCTGCTCGTTGCTTACAGGCAGTACGAGATTCGGCTTGCCTGCCGTGAGCGAATTTGCCGTAAGCTGTGCATCGCCGCACTGAATGACAGCCTCGCATCGTTCAAGCGCCCATTCACACGGTATATCCTTTACCGAAATTGCGTATTCGGGAAGCTTATCCGTTTCCCCGTCACCGCCGACAACAGCACGCTTGCCCGCAAGCTTCACCGCTTCAAGCACGGTTGAAAAAGCGTTGCCGTATTCATCGCCTGCGATGCCCGAATCGACGTATACAAGCTCCTTGTTTTCCGAGAAAAATTTTTTCACCTCAGCCGTCGGCACATATCCATCCGAGGCTGAACGGTCGTAAAAATACCCCAAAACGTGTATATTTTCATCGTACCTGTCACATTCGGGCACAACGAGGTCACTGTAACCGAGCAGATTTTCTATTCCGCTTCCGTCAAGATATTTCCGCCCGAGCTTGTATTTATTTTTTACACCCAGCGGCTTGAGCCACGCTTTTTTCGTCGCCTTCTGTATTTTTACCATCTGTCGGTTATACGAGATATGCGACATTTTATTGTATAAGCCTCTTAAAAATCCTCCGAGCTTCCACTCACCGCTGTATACGCAGCGGAATTCGGACGTCGGCACGTCGGGCGTGAAGCTGACGCGTATGTACGGCACCTTCAGCGACTCACCGATATACACCATACCGAGAGATTTATCTGTGTAAAGCAAAACATCCGCGCCCTCAGAAGCCTCATAAAGCGTCTGCCTTACAAGCTCGCCGTCGCTTGCGCATATTTTTTTCACATGAGCCATTACCTCGGATACGTTTTCGGGTCTTTTGCCGTTTATCAAATCGCCGCTTTGGCACGGATAGGGTATAAATTTCACGCCCTTCCCCTCAACGTACTCCTTGAAGCTGTCAAATGCTATAAGCGTCACATCGTGATTTCTATTTACAAGCCGCTTTGCAAGACGGGCGCAGGGGCGCACGTCACATACAGAACCGACAGCCAGAATAACGATCTTCATAATAATCCTCACAGATAATGTTCTTGATTCATTCTATCACAAAAAAATTTCCGTGTCAATGATAAAGTGCAAGCCATTCATTACTATCTACCGCCATAAATATGAATATAATGTAAAAAGAAAATTTTTGTATTCAAAAAAACGAATTGTGTGGTAAAATATACGGTGAAACCGCACTGCGCGGTCTTTCATCTTATCAAAACGCAAAAAAGGAACGTAATTATGAAAATACTTGTTATAAACGGCCCGAACCACAATATGCTCGGTATAAGAGAGCCTGACATTTACGGACGGCAGAATTACCAAGCACTCGTTGAAATGATAGAAGAAAAGGCAAAAACTCTCGGCGTCCGCGTGTCGGTTTACCAGTCAAACCACGAGGGCTGTCTTGTCGATGAAATACAAAAGGCGTACGGAGCATTTGACGGCATCGTTATAAATCCCGCCGCCTACACACATACGAGCGTGGCGATCCCCGACGCGCTGAAAGCTGTCGGCATACCGACGGTCGAGGTACATATCTCCGACATCAATCAAAGGGAAGAATTCCGCCGTCATTCATTCACCTCCCCTGCCTGCAAGCTGACGATAGCGGGCAAAGGCTTCGACGGCTATCTCGAAGCCATGGAATACCTTGTAAATAACTTCCACCCCGAAAAATAACGTTTTTTCGTATTTTTTTGAAAAAATCCCCCTGCGTAACGTATTGCTCACGACGTAGGGTAATGATGTATAATGGCATTACAGGGAGGTGAAGCTATGTCAAAATATACAACGGGAGAAGTAGCAAAACTCTGCGGTGTATCAGTAAGGACGGTGCAGTATTACGACTCGAGGAGCATTCTTATACCGAGTGAGCTGTCGGAGGGCGGAAGAAGGCTCTATTCCGAAGAAGACTTACAGCGTATGCGGATAATCTGTTTTCTCCGCGAAGCAGGTGTGCCGATAAGCAGAATAAGTGAACTCTTTGAGGAGGAGCATCCCGAAAACGTCATCTCGCTCCTGCTCGACACGCAGGAAAGCGAATTGAAAAACGAGCTGTCCGAGGTGCAGAAAAAGCTCGCGATAATAGATACGATAAAGCGGGAACTTAAAAACATACCGAATTTTTCCGTTGAATCCATCGGTGATATAGCACACATTATGAAACAAAAAAACAAGCTTTCAAAAATGCGCCTTTTTATGATACTGACGGGAATCCCCGTCACCGCATTACAGTGGACGTCAATAATCTTGTGGATAACAAACGGTATATGGTGGCTTTTTGTCCTCTGGGCATGTATCGCGCTTGTGTGGGGTACTGCCGTATCCGTCTATTATTTCAATCACGTGGCGTACATTTGCCCCGAATGTCATAAAATATTCAAGCCGAAATTCAAAGAAGCGTTTTTTGCACACCACACACCCACAATGCGCCGTCTGACGTGTCCCGCGTGCGGACACAAGGGGCTCTGCATTGAGGTGTACGACGAAAAGGAGGACAAAAACCATGGATAATATCGGAGAATATCTGCCATTTTTAATTCCTCTTGCAATCGTTCAGTTTGCTTTGCTCGGTTATACGATTCACCACATTTTAACACACGGCACGTATAAACGCGGAAACCGCGTTTTGTGGCTCATCATCACGGTAGTGCTGATGAACTTCGTAGGCCCCGTTCTCTACTTCTTGCTCGGCAAGGAGGACGAATAATGGAGATGCTCCGCATCGAAGCTCTGCATAAAAGCTTCGGGGATAAAAAGGTTCTGCGCGGACTTGACCTTTCCGTGCCGAAAAACAGTGTTTTCGGCTTCATCGGCAAAAACGGAGCAGGTAAAACAACGGCGATGAAAGCCATCCTCGGGCTTTTGAAGACCGATTCGGGCGAAATATACGTTGACGGTGAGCGTGTAAAATACGGCAACACCGAAACGAACCGCTGCATCGGGTATCTGCCCGACGTGCCCGAATTTTATCCGTTTATGACCGCGCCCGAATATCTTGAATTCTGCGGCGAAATAACGAAAATGAACAAAACAGACATAAAGGCACGGTGCGGTGAGCTTCTCCGCCTCGTCGGACTTGACGGCGAAAAGCATAGAATCAAAGGCTTTTCGAGGGGCATGAAACAGCGCCTCGGCATCGCGCAAGCGCTTTTTAACAAGCCGAAACTGCTTATATGCGACGAGCCGACGTCAGCGCTCGACCCGATAGGACGGAAAGAAATACTCGATATTCTTGCGTCCGTGCGTTTTGAAACGACGGTGCTGTTTTCCACACACATCCTTTCGGATGCGGAGCGCATCTGCACCGACGTCGCTTTTCTGAACGGCGGTGTGGCGGAATTTTGCGGAAAGCTTGCGGAAATAAAGGCAAAATACCGCGGTGATTCGTACATTTTGGAAACGGAAAACGACTCCGACGCACTTTTGCTGAAGCAAGCGTTTTCAAAAATGGAGCAGGTCGGCAAAAACCGCCTGACATTCTGTGAAAACGAATTGTCCGCCTTTGAGGTTATGCGCTTCATCTCAGAAAACCGCGTGGCAATTTCAAAGCTTGAACGCGAGGAACCGACGCTCGAATCTCTTTTTATGGAGGCATCGGACAAATGAGAACGGGAGTAGCCTTTATAAAAAAAGAAATAACGGAGCAGGTGCGTTCGGGCAAGCTCGTATTTCTTGTAATCGTTTTCACCGCACTCGGAATTATGAATCCCGCAGTGGCAAAGCTCACGCCGTGGATTCTTGAAGTGATGGCTGATTCGCTTGCCGAAAGCGGAATGACCGTGGGTGACGTGACAGTTACGGCATTTGACTCGTGGGTACAGTTTTTCAAAAATTTCCCGATAGGACTCATTGCATTCACGCTTTTACAAAGCAGTATATTCACAAAGGAATACGTATCGGGCTCACTGATTTTGTCATTCACCAAGGGAATGAAACGGAGCACCGCGGTCATCTCAAAAGCACTCACGCTTTCAGGACTCTGGACGGTCATTTATTTCCTTTACTTTGCGATAACGTACGGATATACTGTGTCTTTCTGGGATAATTCATCGGTCGAAAACCTCGCGTTTTCCGTCATCTGCCTGTGGCTTTTCGGGCTTACGGTAATATCGCTGACGGTACTTTTTTCAACCGTTTTCACATCAAACACGAGCGTTTTGTGCGGTGTAGGACTTACGGTGCTCGCGTCGTATCTTCTCGGACTTCTGCCGAAATGCGCAAAGTACCTGCCCACACAGCTTACAGACGGCAATTCCCTTATTTACGGTGCCAAAGCCGTAAGCGAATACATCCCCGCCGTCATCATCTCCACCGTCATCACATTGTCGTGTCTTATCATAAGCATCCCGCTTATGAACAAAAAACAACTCTGATACTTTACTTAAACTGCTCATTAAAAAACAAGCGGCAACGCATCAATGCATAAATTTCAAAAACACAGCACGATTCGTTTTGAAAACAACTGTCGGCAATGAATAAAGATACCTGCCAAAATCACACCGCCGAATCAAGTGGCAAAAATTCAACAAACATCAAAAAGGTCTTGAAAGTCTTATATTATTATGATAAAATAATTGTAGATTTTGTCGAAAGGCGGTAAATTTATGGGTGATATAGTCCTCGGCGTATGGCTTGCAGCAAAATATAAAGCGGGTCATATTCTCCCCAAACGTCTTTTGGACAAATTCGGAACGTTTGAAAGCATATACCTCGCAGATAAAGAGGATTACATAAATGCAGGATTTTCGATAAGCGAGGTGTCACCCTTGCTCGGAAAATCAACGGATTACGCAAAAGGCATATGCGAATTCTGCGCCAACACAAACACTGACATAATCCTCTACGGAGATGAAAAATATCCAAAAGCGCTCTACGATATGCCCGACTGCCCTGCTCTGCTGTTCAGCCGCGGCAAGCTTCCGGATATGAACAAAAATACGTGCATCACAATAGTCGGCACAAGGGATATGACTCCCGACGGTGCACTCACCGCGCATCGAATCGCGTTCGAAAGCGCAAACAGGGGCGCTGTCGTAATAAGCGGATTTGCGCGAGGCATCGATGCGGTCGCTCATTCGGGTGCACTTGACGCCGACGGCTTCACAGTAGCGGTGCTCGGTTGCGGAATAGACGTTGATTATCCGTTTGAAAACATACAGCTTAAAGAAAGAATTTTATCCTCGCACGGTGCCGTCTTAACACAGTTTTTCCCGACAGAAGAACCGAAAGCTTTAAATTTTCCGATCAGAAATAAGCTGATGAGCGCATTGTCGCACTGCACGGCGATCATAGAAGCACCGCTCGGAAGCGGCGCGCTTCTGACCGCAAACTATGCAAATATGCAGGGTAAAAAGGTATATACCGTACCAGGTTCAATAATGCAGCCGACGTTTGAAGGAAACAATTATCTTTTAAAAGAAGGTATCGGCGCGGTACTGGACGTTCAGGACATACTGCAAGGTCTGTCCGTATTGTTTCCGAATACATCCGGCATCCGTCCTCCTAAAAAGGAATATTTTATACCGCCCGAGCTTGCAAAAGCGGTAAACGATATGTCGCGCGGAAGCATCGGCAAGCACAAACCCACCGTCAGCAGGGCTGACGAGCTTCAAGGGATACACCGTGAAATATACGAAAAGATCCTCAAAGGCGACGTGCATAACGCAGAGGAGCTTGTGCGCGAGGGTATGACTCTCGGCAAAACACTCTATATCCTCACACAGCTCGAATCCGAGGGTTTTATAAACGTCATCCCCGGCGGCGGTTACACAGTTAAAAATGTATAATAAAACGGTTGATTATTCGGAATTATCCGAACAATCAACCGTTTTTCATATTATCAGGCAAGCGATTCCGGCCATCAAGGCAGAAATAACAGGAAAACCTACCACCGTGAAACACCATTTTACCGCCAAAACACTTTTGGGTATGTACGGCTTTAAATCCTCGGTTCCATCTATCTCCCACGCTTTGGTGTGTCCTACCCAGTACCAATCTATAAATATACGGTCAAAAATACCCATTATCCACAAAATGGCAGTCATCTGCCAAAAGCCACTCCAAAAGCCTGCGGCTCCGTTAATAAAATAGACCATAAACGGCACGACGGTAAACACAGGGATAAACAAAGCGCAGGACATAATAATAAAGCTCTTTTTGATCTTTTTTTCTGTGGTATATCCAAGCTCTACCACTCTTTGCTGCACATCCTTTTCATAAAGCGCAACACCGCCGACAGCACCGTTTGCCGTTGCAATAACACACGTAAGCAGCAGTATAAAGCACATTACAGCACCTTCTAAAATAATAAGCATAAAACTCTCCTTTATATCGTAAGCGAAAGCTCTATTCCGACAACACCGTATTTTTCCTGCTCATCTGCGGTGTAATATTCGTTCATGTCGGTATAACTCGCTATACTTACATTCTCCTCGGTATATCCGCACTTTGTAAGCGGTAAGTTTTCGTATAACTCCTTAAAAGAATCGAAGCGGTGTAAAGCTACAACCTCGGCTGTAACGACCTCACACGTACTTATATTTTTAAATTCTACGGTGTCCGCCACGCGAATTTCCTGCCGCTTTTCATCAAAAAGCCTCAATTCAATCGTTTTCTTCCCGCTTTTTATCATCTCAAACGGGTATGGCTTTAATTTCATATAATGTTTCATTTTTCTCCTTATATCCGCACAATCAACGCGCGTGTGCTTCAGGGCGGCGCAATTCACTTGCGTGAATTCGGCGGGCGCAAAATGCAATTTTCTGTCCCCAAAAGCGTTTGAAAAGCAAAGCTGTTGATATTCTCCGAATAATATTCCCTTGCGCCGTCGGTTTCGTCACCGTTTTCATCGGTTTTATAATCATCACTTTTATCCCGACGAAACGCGCCGCCCCCCGAAAAACAACTCTCCGCTTTAAAACAAATCACCGATAAAAGTTTTTTACAAAAAACAAAAAGGCCATACTATTGCACAGCCCCTGTTAACAATATTAAACGGTATGCAAAGCACACCGCAGGAAAATGAATCATATATTATGTTCATTGAAAACCGAATAAAGGAAACGAAAACTCAAAAATTCTTGAATTCAAGGTTACTTGTTAGTACACAAGTTGAACCGTTGGAAGTTCAAGCCCTCGGTCTATTAGTATCGCTCAGCTCAATGCATTACTGCA
>JAZKZC010000196.1:0-6219 GCA_045612465.1 Eubacteriales bacterium | reverse complement strand
TACCGTCAGATTCAAATATTTCAAGATACGATGTTTTTCTTTCCTTCGTTCCAAACGGATTCTGCATTACCGTATAATAAATACCGTTGTTACGGCTGACAAAATCATCACCGGGAAGACTGAGCGACACGAAAGGAACGTTATAAAGCTCCTTTGCGCCGGGTACTACAAAATAAGAGTTTGTAACAACGGGAGATTTCACGTTGCCTTTAACGGCATACGCTTTTATGACTCTGCCGCCGACGGAGCTTTTTGTAGGCTTCGCAATACCGAACAAAACAGAGTTTTGGTTTGTCAGGTGGCCCCAGCTTCCGGGAGCAGAAATCGAAAGTTCGCCCGTATATTCTATACCCGATACACGTGGGTCTGAACCGTCTGTTGTATAGTATATTTTGAACCCGTCAGCCGCTGTCAGCTTGAGCATAAACGATTTTTCGTAAAATCCGCTCAAATGTGAAAAAGTAACGCTTGTACCGAGGCTTGAAAGATACGTATTTCTGTCACCGCCGGAATACTGCGGGCGAACATCGGATATTTCCGTTGCGGACATAGTTGAATAATCAACGGTCTTGAATCCGGATGAAATCGTGTTGTCGGTTCTGTAAGCCGCGCGCTTCTTTGACAGACCGCTTATAACGTTTCTGTCCTTGTTGCCTGCGCCTTCCTGCGCTATGAAATATGTATGAACTTCGGTTTTCTTTGTAATATCGTCAGTGGGCGAAAGCGTCACGCTCTTGTCCGTCAAAGCGAGCTTTATCGACTTGTTATCGATGACCGTATTCCATTCGGCATCATAATACTCAATTCTGATTATCTCATATTTGCTCTCGTACTTTTCGCCGTTGACGCCGACAGCATTACCGCATTTTATGAGGTATCTGGCAAAAGGCGCTATCTTTGCCCCTGCTTTGAATTCAAAGCGCTTATATCCCGAATCACCCGTTGTCATATATGAAAGCGCAAGACCGTCAAGAGGTATTTCAACGTCCGAAATATTGTAAAGCTCAATAAATCCGCAAGCTATCGGTGTATCGGTATTGTATCCCGTTCCGTACACCTGCTTGAATACGATATTCGAAAAAGACGTTTGTTCGGGCTGCTCAACGGGAGGGTACGTTTCTTCGGGAAGCGTTTCTGTCTGTCCGTCGGTCACGTCGTCCGTGACTGTATCGACAGCTCCGCTTTCGCCGTCAGTTACAGCATCGGTGTCCGTATCGGAAGACGTAATAACGCCATCCTCTGTCACCTCCGACGTATCTGTAACGTCAACGCCTATCGTCGTTGTCGTGTCCGCAATGTCACCGCCGCAGGAAACAAGCGGAAGAAGCATCGCAAGGGCTAAAATCAAACTGTAAATTCTTTTCATCTGAAACCTCATTTCATGGTATAGTTTTTACTTGTAAGCTCAAAATCATCTTTTATAAAATCGGTCGTATATATATATCCCGATTTTGTGATAAATATTGCGTCAAAATCGTATTTTTTTTGTTTATAAAATTCAAGCGACTCATCAAGTCCCATAACGAACAGCGCCGTTGAAAGCGCATCGGCAAGTGCACCGTCATCACACAAAACGGCAACGGATGAAAGCTCGTTTGACACGGGGTATCCCGTTTTCGGATCCAAAATATGATGGTACTTTTCCCCGCCGTATTCAAAGCATCGTTCGTAATCACCCGACACAGAAAGAAAACCGCTTTTCATAACTATTTTACCTACTGTATCGTTTTGTCTTAAAGGATCGCGAAGCGCAACGCTCCAGCCTTCCCCGTTTTCTTTTTCACCGACGATCGCGATATTTCCTCCGAAATTCAAATATCCGCTTTTAACACCTTTGCCGTGCAGAAATTCAACACATTTTTCGGCAATATAGCCTTTTCCAATACCGCCCAAGTCAAGCATTATTCCGTCTGACACTTTTTCAAGTGTGTTTCCGTTTATCGAAATACCGCCGAACCCTACGTTCAAAAGCGCCTCGTCAACAGCTTCTTTTTCGGGCGGAGTGGGATTATCCGCTTTAAAATCCCAAAGCGCGCTTACCGCGCCGCACGTTACGTCAAACGCGCCTCCCGTACTTTCCGAAACACCGTTGGATAAAATTATAAGCTCTCTCACTTCATCCGACACGGTATACGAGGAATTGTTGTTTATGCCCGAAATTTCCGATGACGGATCAGTTTTCGATATTACCGCTTCAAGCATTTTTATGTAATTTTGCAGATCATAATCCGCATTTTCGGGAAGATTCAGCGTAATAAACGTATCGAGTGCAAAGTACGTATCGCTTTTATATTTGACACCGCACGACGAAAGCGCAACGGATACCAAAAGCAACAGACATAAAATTTTTCTCATATTTTCGTTTTTCTTTCGTATTTTGTAACGTCGGGCAAAAAGCAAAGAATCACACCCGTTATACTGCCGCACACAATACTTGCAAGCAAAAGCAACGGCAGATAATACACCACTGAAAACGTGCCGAGCATCATACATGAAACGAGTATCTGTCCCGTATTATGGAGCGCCGCGCCTATAATACTGACACCGACAAACGAAAACTTGTCAGCGCACGTTTTTTTAACGATAACGGATGATAAAAGCGACAGCATCCCTCCGCATACCGAGAACAAAAACGACGGCAACGAGCCAAAAATAAGCGCCGTGGTGACGCATCGACAGATGAGCACGGCAAACGCTTCCTTCGTTCCTATGTAAAAAAGCACATACAGTATAACTATGTTCGCAATTCCGAGTTTTATCCCCGGTAAAGGTATGAATGCCTGTATGGGCAGAAGTGACTCAAAAGTTGAAAAAATGATGGAGAGCGAGGCAAATATACCGCACAAAGCCAATGTTTTGACAGATCTATCCCGCAACTGCATCCACCTCCTTTGAGTCGGTTTCAATTACCACACCCGCAGGCAGACACACGATACAGCCTTTGCCGTTTATCTTTCCGTGTGCTTTGCATATTCCGTCACGGCAGGTCGAATCACTTACGTAAACACTTCCGCCATCAATAACCACCGTAATGTCAATTCCGTTTTCCGACAGTTTTATAACGCGGTCCTCATAAACCGAGTACGTTTGCACGCCATTTTCCGATGTTATACGAACCGTTGAAGCACTGCCCGACGACGGCAAAGCAAGCACGATCAAAACTGCAAGTGTCAAAACTGACAAAACGGCGAAGACATCGCCCAATCTCAATTTTCTTGAAACGATACCTTCGCCCATATTATTCTCCCAAGTTATCAACATCAAGATCTATATTGATATACCTTTCATTTCTGTAAACAAGGAGTGACACGGTCTTACCGCTGTGACTTGAAACAATATCATTCAGCCGCTCTGCACTGTTAACCGCAAAGCTTTCCACGCCGATGATAATATCATTCGGCAAAAGCCCTATATGCTCTGCCAAGGAAAGCCTTTCAGGCTTTATTACCATAACACCGCCCGGCAAGCCGAACCTTTTGCTGTCGTCATCCGTTATTTCAATTACAGACGCACCAAGCCATTCTATCCTGCTGCTTCCGTTTGACTCTATCTGTATTGTATCTTTAACAAACCGTCTGATTGTTGAAATAGCTGAAGACGATGTCACGGCGCACACGCCGTCGCTCTTTCCGTGCGTGATTATGCCGATAACCCTTCCGTTACCGTCAATAAGCGCCGCGCCATACATACTGCTTTCAAAACCGATGCCCGAAACAGAAATTGAATTTTCCGTAAACGATGCAACGGAAGCACCCAAAACCTTGTACGCGCCGTCACAGTTGTACGCGATAAATATATCGTCACCGACCTCGGTACGCTCACCGTATCCGAAATCAGCCGCAACGTGCGATTCCGAATCTACCTTTAAAACGGCAATATTTCTGTCTTCGTTCATTCCGATGACCTTTGCCGAAAGTTTTTTGTCCGAAATTTTAACAAAAATATTTTCCGCATCGAGACACGGAGCACCGCCCGTTATGATATAACCGTCAGACGTTACAAATATTCCCGTTAGCTCGTCATTTCCCGCAAAAACGGAAACCGTGGTACGCTCACATATGGAATTTATCTGCTCTCTGACCGAGTTTTCCGATGATGCACCACCGTCCGTTTCGGCAGGCAGATGCAAAACGGCATCCGTGTTGTTACCGTTTTCGGAAATAACTATGTTCACTATCAAAAGACACGCCAACGCCACCACGATCACGGTGAAAAATGCCGCAAATGCGATAACTGCCGTTATTCTGACAGATGTTTCTTCGGCGGTTTTCGTTCGCATCAGTTTTTCATACCGATGCTTGTATTCATATCCGCCGTAAGACAATATCGGCGAAGAATTTTCTTTTTCTTCGTTCAATGCTGTTTTACGTTTTTCGGTATCCAAACTGAAATTACTCCTTCAAAATTAATCATCTTACACATTAGTATAACTTTTATGTTTTAATAAATCGTGTATACCGTGTGCTGTTATTTTAATTTTTATCGTGTGATTGTAAACTTTATTATTTATCCGTCTTTTTTCTTGAAAGTTTTTCTTGCACTGTATTATTCTGGGTATTCTGCACCGAGGTGAGCGTAAATACAAACTCACAATACTCACCGTATACGCTGTTCACCCATATCTCCTCGCCGTGCGAATCGATGATTGTCTTAACGATATAAAGACCGAGTCCAACACCCGTTTTATCAAGTCCGCGGCTCTTGTCGCTCTTATAAAATCTGTCAAAGACAAACGGAAGATCTTCCTTCACGATTCCCTGGCCGTCATTACGGACGCTGACAAATACCTTTTCGTCCTTTTCCACTATCTTTACGATATATTTTCCCTTTTCGTAAGAGAACTTCTGCGCATTGTCGCATATGTTGTAAAGAACCTGATATATCGCGTCGCGGTCGGCAAGTACCGACATATTATCACGGTCACACTCAAACATAACATCAAGCTTTTTGCTGTCGAGCTTCTGCTCAAGTGAAATTATTATCTGCCTTGCCATTTCGCAAATATCGAAATTAGCCTTGACGAGCTTTCTGTCGCCCGCCTGCAGTCTTGAAATATCGAGGAGCGAGGAAACGAGCCTTGAAAGACGCTTTACTTCCGTGGAAATTATCTGCAGATAATGCTCCTGCTTTTCGGGCGGTATAGCACCGCTGAGCATTCCCTCAACGAATCCCGAAATGGCAGTCATCGGTGTACGCAGGTCGTGAGAAACGTTTGCAAGGAACGTCTTGCGAAGCTCCTCATTTTTCTCAAGTGTTGACGCCATATTATTAAACGCGGAAGCAAGCTCCGCAACCTCGTCGTGGCCGCTTATCGGAACGCGCGCGTCGAAATTACCCTGTGAAAATTCTTTTGCGGCGCTGCTCATCTGCTTCATAGGAGATATAATTCTTTCCGAAAGAAAATACACGACTACGAGCGCGGCAAGCATTACCCACAAAACCGAAACGATTATCGCTTTTATCGTTTTAGATACAAGATTCTGGAATCTTTCATTCTCGCTGCACACAAAAACAGTACCGACCATTTCACCGTCGGTATTCTTCACCGTTTCGGCAGATATGAGATGGCTCGATGAAAAGAAGTTGTCCATTGAAGTGTATTCGCTGTATTCATCACCGTTTGCAAGTCTTGCCAAAACGCTGTCGGGAAGCCGTTTTCCGATGTTTTCGGGTGTGTTTGCGCCAAGCAGAACGACACCGCTTTCATCTGTTATGAAAACAAACATATCCGCACCGATAGCATCCGACACGGTATTCAATACAACGGAAATATCACTTTCAACGTTCTCATAGTAGATAAATCTTCCGAAATCCACCGTTGCGGAATTGTTATACTTTTGAGTGATAAAATTGCCGACGGCATCCGCGGCATCATTCACCGAATCCTTTTTCATATCAATGGAATTATTTGAAGTATTCGAAACGAGAATGACTGAAAGCAGAAAAAAGCTGACAAAAATTATCAGCATGAATGCCGCAACATATTTTGTAAAAACGCTTTTAAACATCAAATTATCCTCTCGTACGTATCAAAACAACTGAAAGAGGGCGACCTCATTTCAAACAAGGCCGCCCGTTAGTTCGATTTTTACTGAAGAAGCTCGAATTTATATCCTACGCCCCATACAGTCTTGAGTACCCATTTGTCCGAAACACCTTCAAGCTTTTCGCGCAGACGCTTAACGTGTACGTCAACCGTTCTGGAGTCGCCAAGATAAT
>JAZKZC010000195.1:0-4884 GCA_045612465.1 Eubacteriales bacterium | reverse complement strand
TCAAAGCTGAGGCAGGTAGAGATTTCCGACCTTTTGGGACGTGAGCAGGCAAAGATAGACTCGGACCATATATCCGAATATACACACGGCAAGGTAGTTCTTGTAACCGGCGGAGGCGGCTCTATAGGAAGCGAGCTTTGCCGACAGATAGCGTCGCACGGAGCGAAAAAGCTTATCATCATCGACATTTACGAAAACAATGCGTATGATATACAAATGGAGCTTTTGAGAACGTGCCCCAAGGTTGAAATAACGGTTCTTATCGCATCTGTAAGAGATGAAAAGAGAATAGACGATATATTCAGAGAACACCGTCCCGACATCGTATTCCACGCTGCGGCTCACAAGCACGTTCCGCTTATGGAGGTATCTCCGCAGGAGGCTGTCAAGAACAACGTATTCGGTACGCTCAATACAGTCCGTGCGGCTGACAGAAACGGTGTTTCACGTTTCGTTATGATATCCACCGATAAGGCGGTAAATCCCACAAACGTAATGGGCGCAACGAAGCGTATATGCGAGATGATCGTGCAAAGCTATGACAAAATATCCAAAACGGAATTTGTTGCGGTAAGATTCGGTAATGTTCTCGGCTCAAACGGAAGCGTTATACCGCTTTTCAAAAAGCAGATCGCAGAGGGCGGCCCCGTCACGGTCACGCACTGCGGCATCATCAGATACTTTATGACTATTCCCGGGGCGGTAAGCCTTGTGCTCCGCGCAGGCGCATTTGCAAAGGGTGGGGAAATATTCGTTCTTGATATGGGTAAGCCCGTCAAGATACTTGACCTTGCGGAAAACCTTATAAGACTTTCGGGAAGAACACCGTATGTCGATATAAAGATCGAATTTACAGGTCTTCGTCCGGGCGAAAAGCTCTATGAGGAGCTGCTTATGAGCGAAGAAGGACTTGAAGCAACGACAGATGAAATGATATACATCGGTAAGCCCGTTGTGTTCGACTCTGATGAATTTTTGAAAAAGGTTGAGTCTATGCGCACGGTGCTTGCGAATAACGGAGATATAAAGGCGGCAGTGAGTGAAATCGTGCCGATACACATCCAGAAGGAGGAATAAATCTGAAAAGATTGGTTCTCGGCTTGCGTATTGCGGCAGTTCTTACCGTGGCGGTCATCTTCTCGTTTTCTCTGAGAAACGGGGAGGATTCCACTGACCAGAGCAACTGGGTGGCAGAGCAGATGCAGGCGGCGATAGATTTTATCGAGGATAATACCGACATCGAGGTAAACGTGCGTAAAGTCGGACACTTTTCGGAGTTTGCCGTGCTCGGTGCAGAGCTGTTGCTTTTGTATATCTTCAACCGTAAATACGAATTTTCAAGGCTGTTCAACGTGTTCGGCGCAGGACTTACGACGGCGGTGTGCGATGAAAGCATACAGCTTTTTGTGCCGGGGCGAAGCGGACAGATAAAGGATGTCGGCATTGATATGCTCGGCTTCGTTTGCGGAGCGCTTTTGGCGGCGGGTGTATATTATCTCGTGTTATTTATAATGAAAAGAAATTTAAATAAAAGAGGGCAGAAAAATGGAAAATAAGTGCATAATGGCAGTAGGCGGCCATATAGGTGATGCGGAGCTTACGTGCGGCGGTACGCTTGCAACGCTTGCTTTGCAGGGCTGGAAGATAGTAACGGTCGGCGCAACGGGCGGCGAGCGCGGCAATCCCCCTCACCTGACAGTAGAGCAGTACAGAGAACAGAAGCTTGCCGAGGCAAAGGCATTTGCTGAAATGCTCGGCGGCGAGGCTGTGGTGCTTCCGTACGTTGACGGCGATCTTCAGGATGATGACACGGCAAGATATATGCTTTGCGACATCATCAGAAAGTATAAGCCGAATAAGATACTTACGCATTGGAAAAATTCAATGCACCGTGACCATATCAAGTGCAGTAATCTCGTAAGAGAAGCGCAGTTTCTGGCAGGTCTTCGCAGTGTTGAAAGGGAGCTTCCCGCACACTATGCGCAGGGCCCGTTTATGGCTGAAAACTGGGAGGATTCCGACGGATTCGTTCCCCATACGTATTTCGAAGTAACAAAGGAAGGCTTTGAGCTTTGGAAAAAAGCCATTGACACGCATTGGTTTGCGGTCAACAGCCGTGACTTCAAGTATAAAGACTACTACTGTGCGCTGAAGCGCATCAGAGGTCTTGAGGGCAAGTTTGAGTATGCTGAATGCTTTGCGCTCAACGAATATCAGAAGCGCGTACGCATCGCCGCTGATAAAATGTAAATTATAATAAATAAACAAGGTTGATTCATCGAATCAACCTTGTTTTCATTTTATAAAGACAGACGGTTTTTTTAAAAAAAGGACGTCGAGGGCGCCGTCCCCTACTTAATATCTGACATATTTACAGATGCATAAAAGACTTGTGCTGCACCGAGCCTTCCCCGGCGGGGGAAGGTGGCGGCGAAGCCGACGGATGAGGTGTCTTCAAAACCGTTTTCTAAGCATTATAGCATTCCAATCTTGTTTTTATATCCGTCTATTTTACAGCAAGCAAATATAATTTGATTATTTCTTCAAGAAAAATGCGCTTATCATCGGGGCATTGCTTTATCATTTCGGTAAGAGGATTTACGGTGTTATCGTCAGTTTTTCCAAATAGGATATAGTCGGTTGAAATGCCGAGAATTGAGGATATATTGCATAAGGTCGGAACGGACATTCCCTTGACGCCAAGCTCAATATCGGAACAAAATTTAGGTGTAACGTCCAATTTTTCCGCAAATACCTCACGGGTATACCCCAAAAACTCTCGTTGCTTACGAATTCTTTTGCCAACGCTTACCCAATCCATAATCACACCTCCGTATAGTATTTTATACAGTTTAACCCAAAAAGTTGTAAAATAAAATAAACTTTCAGGGTTGACAAACTACAACTTTTAGTGTATAATGACATAAACCTACAGTTTTTGTAGATAACAAATTATATTTAAGGAGAAAAATACAATGACAGAATCAAACGTAAAAAAACTTCACTGTCCCAATTGCAAATCTCACAACATTTCAATTTCAACCGAGTCAAGCGTAGGCGGTGCGATAACATCCACACGTGGAAATATGTCTGTTACCCGCGTATCAAACACGCACAGAAACTTCTGGTTTTGTGCAGACTGCGGAACAAAATTCCGTAATATCCAAAACCTTGAAGAAGAAATAAATAAGTGCAAGTATACTCATTTTATTGCCTGGATAATCGGTGTTATTTGTGCATTTATTTTCATTATAGGAATTAACAATTCACCGATAGGCTTCTTACTCTTTCCTTTTCTTATTGCTGCAATTGTCTTTATCATAATGGGTTTTGTATCAAAATCCAAGCTCGGTAAAAAACAAAAAGAACTTGAATATCTCAAAGAAAATTGTTTTAACTGATTAGATAAAAAGGTAAGTGAAATATTTATGGAAACAAATCATGTAAATGCCGAAATGTCAAAGACTGAACTTATTAAATTGCTTCATCGAATGGAAGTTTCATTGGGAGAAATGTGGCCGATTGCAGAACGCGTAGTCAAACTCGAAAAGGAAGACGAAGAAAAATACAAGATAGAACCGGCAGAGTATGAGCAAAAATTGAAAATTGAACGAAAAATAACAAACATTACACTTGTCGCATTTGCGGTTATTTCAGTGGTGTTTCTAACGTTTATGAGTGTAATTGGATTGATTGTAGGAATTGTTGTAGCAACATGGTGGAAACGTTCACGGAATGATGAGCTGAAAGAATATATAGAAAGACGCTCTAAACATCAAGCAGAACTTGCTGAAGCGAGAAAAGAATTGGAAGAATGGCGGAAGCGTTGCGATGATGATATTGCGCTGATGCCGTATTTTTGCCCGAAAGGCTGTTATAATGGTCCTCAGTATATGAGAAAGTATGTCAGCTTTTTTGAGGAGGGACGTGCAGATACAATTAAAGAAGCACGCAATTTATTTGATGAGTGGATGCACAGGAAGCGTATGGAGCAAAAGGCAGACGCTCAATATGCGGCAACTCAAGAAGCTATTGCTGCCGCAAATGCCGCAAGAGTTGCTGCAGATAGCGCGGCAACTACAGCAAGTCAAGCAAAAGCCTCAGCCGATCGGGCAGCATACACTTCATATTTCAAACAATAAAAAAACAGTAAAAACAAAGATACTCTGTACAATTTGCAGAGTATCTTTTCCTTTTCTCAAAATCCTCCTTGTTTTGATTAATTGGAAAAATCCCCATTTTAGTTAATTTAATTCACCGTGATTTGTAGGGGCGTCCATTGAACGCCCGTTTTTTGATTTGCGGTTGTTTACGGGACGTCGAGGGCGCCGTCCCCTACAAGAATATTATAAAAAAATAAGGCGACCATTCAGGAAGTTATTTCCACCTGATCAACCTTGTTTTCATTTTCTCAAAGCCTTCCTTGCGCAAAGGAGAGCGACACACTGTGAGGTATGAACTATACACTGCGAAGCAGTGTGCGCCCTATGCCTGCGGGCAGTCCTGCGGACTGTGGGGGGCGCAGGCGGGCGCTTGTTATACATATATAAAAAGACGGAGAAGTGAAAATTCTCCGTCTTTTTAAGTACATTTTTTGATTTTATTCGCGTTCTTTTATTATTTCTTCCATAACCTCAACCGCATCGAGTACGATTTTGAGGCAGGGGCGGGTGTTATAATATTCGGGGCATCTTTTGTCGGGCGTGGGGGATGTTGAGCTTGCCGCTTTGAGATTGCCGAGAAGCTCACGGCAGATGATAGTGCCGTTGTTTTTTTCTTTAAAACGGCGAGCCATTTCCTGTATCAGTGCATAATGATCCGCCTTTTCTTTTTCGCCGTCTTTGTCGGTCGTTCCGTAAAGATATCCTGCGACCATAAACATAC
>JAZKZC010000194.1:0-1734 GCA_045612465.1 Eubacteriales bacterium | reverse complement strand
GGAAATATATACCGTACACCGCGCCCTGCGTAAACTCCGATGCTGACATTTTGTCAGACGTGCAGACGATGTACCAATCATGATTCCCGACTATCTTGCCTGCGTCATACTTTCCGTCCTGCGCATTTTTGACAGGCGAGGATTTCGAAAGCGTTTTAAACTCATCAAGCGTCATATTTTCAAGCGACTGCACGGTAAATACCGTTTCGTATCCGTCCGTCGTTGAATAATAATACCCAGGTATCTTCGTTTTCACCGTATCGGCAGGGGATGCCCCTGTGCCCGTGAGCGACTGCCTTTGCGACTCGTAAAATGCTATCTCATTGTTGAAATTAAGGCGCTTGTTCGTTATTATTTCGCGCTTGTTCAAAAGCACTAAAAGCTCCTCGGATTTTTCCTTTGCGTACTCAAAGTCGCCGACGGAAATTTTTTCGCATATAAGATAATAAAGCTGATTTATCTGATTGTCGGTATATTTCGTGTCGTACGCATCTGCGCCGAGCCTCACGTTGCTTTTATTCAGAATATCCAGCTTTTTATCTATCACCGAAAGCTGTTCGCTGACAGCGGATGATGAGCCTGAATAAACGCTTGCAACGGCTGAGTGCGCCTTTACGTGCTCACCCTCGGCATAGTTACTGTTAAGTATACCGTCAACCGACGTATACAAAACCGTTTCATCTCTGAAAATATATCCGTCTGCGCTTATTTTCTCATCGCTTACCGTGTACCGTGCTTCTTCAAAAATAATATCGTTTGAAAAAGAATTGACGATGTGGTAAACAACGTACACTATTATAAGCACCGAAAGAAGCGCGAGTGCAACGTATACGCCGACACGTTTCAGATATTCTTTATCCAAGTTCGTTCCTCTTTTCCTTTATCGTGTTGATGATATACTGTGATACCTCATCCTTTGATGCGAATTCATCGGCATATACGAAATGCGCATCCTTGTACCGTGAAAACCACGTTATCTGTCTTTTTGCATAATTTCTTGTGGCTTGCTTCAGGGATTCGACCGCCTCACCAAGTGACATCTGACCGTTTATATACCCGATAAGCTCCTTGTAGCCTATCGCCTGATACGCCGTTGTACCCTCTTTGAGCTCACCGCTTGCAAGAAGCGACCTTATTTCGTTTTCAAGACCTTCTTCAAGCATCATATCAACGCGCTTGTTTATGCGCCCGTACAGTATTTCTCTGTTTCTGTATGACAAAACGAATATCAGATAGTTATATTTTTCATCCTTGACGAGCTGTGTTTTGTCGATTTCCGATTTCGTTTTGCCCGTCAGATAAAATATTTCAAGCGCACGCACGACGCGTTTCACGTTGTTTTCGTGTATTTTTTCCGCCGATTCGGGGTCTATCTGCGAGAGCATAAGCCAATTTTCGTGCTTATCTCTTGACAAAAGCTCACCCCGCAGTTTTTCGTCAACGGCGCAGGCTTCGTCGGGGCGGATGAACATAAGCGAATCGAGATAAAGCCCTGTGCCTCCGCACATAACGGGAAGCTTTCCGCGCGATGCCGTATCGTCTATCGCTGAACGCGCAAGCGAAACGTAGTCGGATGATGAAAAATCATCCCAAGGCTCCCTTATGTCAATCAAATGGTGGCGGACAGATTTCATTTCGTCTTCTGTCGGCTTTGCCGTACCGATATTCATTTTTTTGTATATCTGCATACTGTCGCAGGAAATAAGCTCACCGTCAAGCGCACGGCATACGTCA
>JAZKZC010000193.1:0-14065 GCA_045612465.1 Eubacteriales bacterium | reverse complement strand
CGAGCACCTTGTCGAACGTTTCGCCCTTTGCTGTTACCATGATGATGGGCTTTGATGATACCTCGCGTATTTCTCTGCACACTGCCCAACCGTCCTTTTTGGGGAGCATAATGTCAAGCAAAACGAGATCGGGCTCATACAGTTTGAAATAGCTTACACCCTCAACACCGTCGTTTGCAGTCTTTACTTCGTAGCCTTCGTTTTCAAAATAAACACGAAGCGCCTCGCAGATGTTGACATCATCGTCTATAATAAGTATTTTAGTTCCTATCATTTTTCTTCCTCCTCAATTTGTGAATATATGAATTTGTTAATTTCGTTAAACTTTTATCTAAATTCATTATATCGCACACCACGCACATCGTGGTTAATATATTGTAAATAATTATACGCTTTATTATTAATTATATGCAATTTATGCAGTTTTTTAACATTCGTAAACGATTTTTCCGTCAATTACCGTTTTTATTACGTTTGAATAAATGTCAAGCGGGTCTTTATCAAAGAGCACGAGGTCTGCATCCATCCCCTCTTTTATCATACCTATCTTATCATCGACACCGAGTATCTTTGCCCCGTTGCAGGTGATAGCCTCAAGCGCAGCCATATAAGGCAGCCCGTTTTTGTGCGCCAGCGCGGCGCAAAGCGGCAAGTACTGTATGGGTGTTTCCGGATGGTCTGTGCAAATTGAGATCAGAATACCGTGCTCATTAAGTATCTTCGGATTTTCAAAGGAAAGGTTTTTAAGCTCGGACTTGCTTCTGTCTGTCATATTCGGGCCTAAAATAGCGCTTATTCCCTCTTTTGCAAGCTCATCAGCCGCAAGATAACCCTCAGTACAATGAACTATCGTATATTTGAGCGAAAACTGCTTTGCAATTCTTATCGCGGTAAAAATATCATCTGCTCTGTGCGCGTGGAAATGCGCGGGAAGCTGTCCGTTAACAACGGGTGTGAGAGCTTCGTTTTTATCATCATATTCAGGCTCGTCACAGTTTTCCGGATCGTTTTGATATTCCGCAAGCGTCTGCGCATATTTTTTTGCTTTCATCAACGCTTCTTTTATAAGTGCCGCTGTTGCAAGACGGGTCTGCGGCGCTTCGCTTTTTCCGTGGTATACCGATTTCGGATTTTCCCCCAGAGCGAATTTCATCGAAACGGGCGACGCCACCGTCATAGATTCCACACGTTTACCGTAAGTTTTGACAAGTGCGCCCATACCGCTAACGGGGTTTGCGCTTCCGGGACCCGTGCACACACACGTAACACCTGCGCGGTACGCATCGGCAAAGCATACGTCAAACGGATTTATACCGTCAACTGCCGAAAGCTGTGGGGTGACGGGTGATGTTTCCTCATTGAGGTCATCGCCCTCGAAACTGATAGAATCCTCGATGATTCCGAGGTGCGTATGCGCATCTATAAATCCCGGTGTTAGGATACAGCCGTTTGCATCTATCACCTCATGTCCGTCTTCATTCTGCACGTCTTGTCCTACGTATGAAATTTTACCGCCATCAATAACGACCGTACCGTTTTCTATAACACGTCCGTTATCCATCGTAAATATTTTTGCATTTTTTATTATCATAATTATTCTCCGTAAAAACATAGCAGGGACACACATCCCTGCCATATTATTTTGCTAAATCGTTATAATATACAACTTCACCCGGCATACGGTATCCAAGTTCTTTTCTTGCGACCTTTTGTATATAATCTTCATCTATTTCCTGCGCGCACTCATCCTTGAGCTGTTCGACCGACAGCTTCTTTTCGGACACCTGAGTGTTCAGCTGTTCCTGCTTTTCTTTAAGCTCATTGACCTGCATACTTAAATTAATTATAGTTATAAAAGCAAAAACGAGGAAAAAGCACACCGCAGTTTTAACAAAAATATTAGTTCTTCTTTTCATTAAAAATCCTTATCCCCACGTACGGTATCAACAATGCGCCTCCTTATACGGGCGCTCACAAATCTCGATTTACAAGCTGTATATACACTATATACAGGTGCGGCAAGATACGTTTTTATCAATCTGTACATAAACTCAACCGCCTTCTGCATACAAAACGAAACGAGCCTGCCTGCGGTGCGCATATACAAAGCAAACCCCACAAGCGAGAAAAACATCAGGAAAAACCTGAATTTGCCTTGGTTTGCGCAAAATATAAACACCACCGCAATTACAGTATACACCAGAGAAAATAAAAAATCAATAGAAAATTGAAATATTTTTGAAATTATTATTTTATTTTTTGCATTTTGTAGTTTTTGTTCCTCGTAATCACTACGTTTTGCTATATGTAGATTCAATATTATAGATATAGTATCAAACATACTGTAAATAATACCTATCGATACCCCGATGACAAAGGAATAAACAATCAAAACGACCTGTAATTTCGGGGACTGATATAAAAACCCGCCCGTCATTTGAAAATACGTGAGAAAAAGCTTTGCTTTTCTTCGGATTCTTCGGGATAATATAAGGACACTATCTCACCGTCAACAAAGACGTCGCCGCCGTCAAGGTCAAGCTTGGCAACGTTTAATCCTCTGCCCTGCACACAGCATATCCCCATTGAAGTTTTAAGGACTACCTGCTCGTCATCAAAGCTCAAAACGCTTACAGCGCCGCTTATTTCCATATGCTTTCGTGATTTCATCGTAACGTTATGTTCGGACATAAATAAAACCTCCGGGAATATCATACTGTTATATGATATGCCCGAAGGCTTGATTTTAGAAGTTTCTCTTGAATATAAACGCTGAAATCACAGCACCGAGAATAAGTGAAAGTATAGAGAACAAAAGTAATGACCAAAGCGGAACGGGCTTGTTGATTCCCGTCTGCACATCATCAGACTTTTGCGTGTCATCACCGTCGTCCTCGGTTTCACTACCGCTTTCGGAATCCTCTGCGGGAGCTTCGGTTTCCTCTGCCGTGTCCTTTTCCGTGTCCGTTATTACAGCTTCCGTAACGGCACCGTCTGTATCCTCATCGGGTGCGGTCGTGTCATCATCTGTCACATCACCGCTTTCGGTGTCCTCTGTCTGCGTTCCGCCATTTTCTCTTATCACGGTAAAGGTGTAATTTCTTTTGCTTCCATCCTCCGCAGTGCAGGTGAGTACGACCTCTGTTTCGTCATCGGTAATTCCGACAACCTTTTTGTTCACCGTTGCTTTGCTGTCGTTTGCCGTCGGTGTAAGCGTTATGCTTTTTGTATCGGAATCGACAGTCACGGTATATTCATACACATCGGGATCAAATTCTGGTGATATAGTACCGGTCGAAATAGAAATTGACGATATTTTATTATCACTGCTCAAAGGATTCGGGTTTTCTTTCATTGTCACGACAACGGTATACTTTTTCGTTGTGCCGTCTTCAGCAGTTACCGTAACCGTTACCGTGTTTTTGCCCTCTTTCAAGGTAGTACCCGCAACCTTTGCTGTCGCCTTTGAATCGTTCGTTTTGTAATTGACTTTAAGCGGTGTCGTTCTGTAATCAACAGTCGCTGTATAAGACGTCACATCGGAAGAAAACGCAGGGGAGAGCGTAACGTCGCTTATCGAAAGCGAAAAAAGTGTTGCATCAGAAGATTTCTGTATTATTGAAACAGAGTGCTCGAAATCAGACTGTGTCGTTTCTTTGTCCATTGATGCAATCGAAATGTTTTTGAAAGATACAACTACATTTTCGCCCTTTGTCAAGGCAGACGAAAGCTTGAATTTGAGCTTTATAAGCGTCTTTCCGCTGATACTTTCCGTCGGCTCATCACATTCAAAGAGAAAACGCACAGCACCGTTTGACAAATTGTTTGTTGAAACCTTCCAGCCCGAAAGCACGCTGCTGTTTGATTTATATTCTATCTGTTCTGCATCAAACACCGCATCAAATTGAACGGCGAGAGCATTTTTAATATCATCTGTATTGAGCTTTACCGTCAGGGTTATCTCATTCCCGGGATATGCACTCGAATCACCGCTTGCGGTAATATTTGCCGCCGCTGATGCGCCGATGCTGATAAGGGGCAAAAGTAAAAGTGACGTGAGTAGTAATGACAAAAATCTTTTCATATCAATATTCCTTTCCTTCTATCGTCAGATTTCCGAGCATATGCGCCTTGAACTGCGCAAAGTCGATGAGCGATATACTGCCGTCGCCGTTTGCGTCTGCGGCGAATTTATCGGCTGACGTGAATTCTTTATCTCCGAGCATATACGCTTTTATATTTGCAAAGTCGATGAGCGATATTTTACCGTCGCCGTTTATATCACCCGTGACAACTACCGTAAGCTTCTGGACTACAGTATCGCCGCTGTAAAGACGAACCTCGCTTCCCGTGGGTACGAATGCATCATTTTCAAGCTGTTCTCCGCCTGCGTAAACACACACGTTTTCTCTGAACGTGAGTCCCGACAAAAGCGTATCAACCGTCGTTTGAGCGTTTATCTTGCTTATGATACCGAGTTCTTTATTTATCGGATATATCTCGGAGGAAATTTCAAAAATATCCATAGTGACCGTGTTTGATGCTATCTCTCCCTCACAGCCGTTTACAGCCGTTACCTTTGCGGAAATTTCCTTGCCGCTGTCAACAGCAGACACGGTGTATACAGTACCGCCGGCGCCCTCTATAAGCTCACCGTTACGGTACCATGTTATTTCATAAGGGATGTAATCACAGTTTACGTTTTCGATATAGAGCGTGACCGTACTGCCGTATTTTCCCGTGCCCTCTATGCGTATATCCGCAGTGAGGGGTTCGGTCATAACTTTAACCGTAAATTCCGTATTCAACGTATCATACGTCAGCTTGACACTGTGATTACCGCCTATATCAAGTGAAACATCACCGACTGTATATTCACTGTCGTCAAGCACTGAAACAATACCTACGCTGTTTTTATAATAAACGGACAAGCCTTCTCTTTCAAACTTTTCACCGTACGAATACTCTGTTTTTTCAGGAAGCGACTTTACGGCTATTTCAGATTCATCGGTAAACGTATCACCGTATGAAAAGGCATAAACACCGCCCTTGGTCGAAAGTGTGACACCGTTTTCTCCCGTTTCAAAAAGCACTTCGATGAGCTTTCCGTTTTCTACCTTGTAGACGTTTTCAACCCATGGATTACAGAAAACTGTTGCCGTATATTCCGTGTCAGTCAGATATTTACCGAACGAAAGCTCAAATACATCTATTTCTTCATCCGGCAAGATACTGCGCACAAGTGCGGTTTTGCCGTCACCTGCCTTTTCCGCCGTGAAATATGCAAGCGCAGGCACATCTCCGTAATAAAGCGCCATACCGCTGTCGGAAGATGAGTACGTAATATTCTCGGTTGTGTATCCCGCTGATACAGCCTTTTCCTTCGCTGTGCTGTTTTTTCCGCACAGCACCGTCACACCGCCGCTTGTGGCACCGAACGAATTTACTGTGTCGGGCGCAAATACTCTTATGTTTGAACATTTGTCAAATGCAAAATCACCGATCGATTTCACCGCAGGCGGTAATATGATAACACCTATTCCGTCAGCGCCGTAAAAGGCAAATTTTCCAACTGACGTTACCGTAAGAGGAAGATTTACTTCCGAAATTTCAGTACAGTTTTTAAAAGCATACGCACCGACTGTCTTGACACCCGTGGGTATATTGAATACACCTTTGTACCCTGCGGGGCACACGATTATCGAAGTTTTATTTTTATCATAAACCACTCCGTTGTCCGAGGAAAATGCCGTGTTTTCCGAAGGACATTCGATATGTGCAAGCGAAGAAGCACCCGACAAAGCACCGTTTTCGATTACAGACATGGTTTTTGACAGCGTAATTTCCGTGATTTCCGCACATCCGTCAAATGCGCCCTCTTTTATAAGCGCGACACCGTCGGGAATGGTATATGCACCTGTCTTTGCTGTGGGAAAGCGTACAAGCGCGCTCATATCACGTGTATAAAGCACACCGTCTTTTACCGTATAAGTGCTTGAACCGCTTACGCCGAAAGAGGTGAGCTTTTCACAGTTCAAAAACGCTTCCGCATGAATTGTATCAACGTTCTTCGAAACCGTTATTTTCGTTATTCCGATACACATTTTGAATGCATCGGGAGAGATTTCCGTAACACCGTCGGGGGCCTTGAATTCTCCCGTTTTGCCCGCAGGACAGCTGATGAGATATTTGCCGTCACGGCTGTAAAGTGCTCCGTCCTTTGAGGTAAAGTTCTTGCTGTCGGCAGAAACGCTTATTTCAGTCAGCGCAACACATCCGACGAACGCACTTGAGTGTATAGTTGTCACGGAAGCGGGCACTGTAATTTTTTTAACTGTCGGAGAATACATAAATGCACCCTCGCCGATTGTTGTAACGGGCATACCGCCGATTTCTGACGGAACAGACACTTCTTCGTCCTCGCCCTCATAATGGGTTACAGTTACCTTTCCGCCATCCACGGAATAAAGCATTCCGTTGTATACGTCCTTTTCAACCGTGACACGGCACTGTGCCGTCTTTCCCGAAAATTTATCATATACGATGACAAACGCGCTTCCCGAATTTATCGCATAAAGCACACCGTCGCTGTCAACGTAAACAACACTGCTGTCACCCGAAATAAATCTGATGTCAGACAACGCACCGCTCGGCGTTATGTCGTATTCAAGTTTATGTGTCTGACCGTATTTGAGCGTAAGCTCGTCATTTTTCAGTTCAATATCGGTCACGATCGGATAATTTTTGTAAGATTCAGCTTTGACGATGCAGAATCCGAAATATTCCACGTCATCATCGGAAATAAGCGTGACGTTAACCGTATCGCCGTCAATGATAAGCGTTTTACCCGCAAGCTGACCTGCGGTAAACGTTCCGACATTATCGTTATTTTTGTTCATAACGATAATGAAGTCCTCACCGTCTTCAACGTATGTATCAGCAGAAAACGTAACGGCAATTTTCTCGGGGCTTCCTTTTACTGTGTAGCTGTATTTTTTATTGAGTCCGCTTTCGTACGGATGTGATGACTGAAGCGGCGCCGTTCTGTCAAGAACGTTCACCGTCAAAACAGATGTTTTTGCCCCGTCCACGCTTTTTGCAAGCACGGTCGCCTGACCTTTTGCAATCGCCTTGATTTTTCCGTTTTCAATGACAACAACGTTTTCGTTAAGCGACGTTAAAATAATATCTTTAATCTCTGCGTTATCGGGTTTCACGGAGATTTCCGGGGAAATAATATCATCAACTTTTACGTTTATTTCCGTTTTTGAAAATGCAATCGCCGATACGGGAGCACTTCCCGTATAAACAGCTTTCACATATTCATTTCCGTTTTTATCGGCATATTCCTTTGCTTTTGCATCACCGTACAAAACCGCATCGACACCGAAAAAGGCTTCGTCGGAAATTTCAGCACCACTCGGTATAAGAACGCTGTCAAGTGAATAACAGCCCGCAAACGCAAGCTTTCCTATAGTCTTAGTATTTTTTGAAAGAATCGCATTTTCAATATTTTCACAACCGAAAAACATACCCTCGGGTATATCTTTAAGGCTTATATCTGCAGATTTCAGAGAACTGCACGCATAAAACGCATATTCCCCCGCTTTTTGCACGTTTCGGAGTGTGGAAAGTTCAAGCGATGAACAGCCGTAAAACGCATACGCACCGACCTCCGTTATATAAGAGGCGGACGAAATACTTTTAAGGTTCTCCATACCGCAAAACGCGTATGCACCTATCACGTTAAGATCGTTTGTTACGGAAAAGCTTTCCGCCGTAACGTCACAGAACTTCACAAGCTTATCCATATTTTTTGTATAGAGGTTTCCGTTTTTCGTTCTGTATGCGGGATTACTGTTTGAAACGGTAATCGATTTCAAGGAAACGCATCCGATGAACGCTGACGGATCAATGGAGGTTACAGAGTCGGGAATGATTATCTCATATACCGATTTGCAATCCTTGAAAGCCTCCTTGCCTATTGCGACAACGGGAGCGCCGTCAATTTCATTCGGCACGGTAACGGTATAGGCATCGTTTTTATCCCAAGAGGTTATGGTGATACCCTCGCCCGTTTCCGTGTAAGTATATATATCAGCACCCGTTACCGATATACTACACATCGGAAACAACGTGCAAAATACAAGCAACAAAGCCACCGTTCTTTTAATCATCGCTCATTCCCTTTCAAAAGTTATTTATAGTAATACCATTATATATTTGTATATTTAATTTATAGTACCATATATAAATACAAAATTCAACACAAAATATAATAATTTTAAAAATACAACTACATTAATTAATAAGTAAAATGACAAAAATAAACACTGCGGGTCTTGTTGCACAATTATTTATAAAAAAGTGTGCAAGATAAAACACCTGCACACTTTCGAAAATTTATTCAACCAAATATAGATTTTGCTTTTTTAAGCGCAATAGAGATGACCATATCCATATCATAATATTTATATTCGCCGAGTCTACCACCAAAAATAACATTATTTTCATTATCAGCCAATATCTTATATCGATTATACAGATTATTATTTTGGTCATCATTGATAGGATAATACGGTTCTTCTCCTGGATACCATTCGGAACTGTATTCACGGCTGATAACCGTTTTGGGCAAATCACTACCGCCCTCATCTTTTCCAAATTCAAACCATTTGTGTTCGATTATTCTCGTATACGCCGTCTCAGCATCTGTATAATTGACAACAGCATTTCCTTGGTAATTATCCACATCGAGAACTTCCGTTTCAAACCTTACAGACCGATATTGTAATTCTCCGTAACAATAGTCAAAATAAGCATCAACAGCACCTGTATAAACAACAGTATCTGCCATTGCATTCCATTTTTCTTTATCAAGCAAATAATCAACATTTAACTTAATTTCTGCGCCGTCAAACATTTTTGAAATCATCTTAGTATATCCGCCGATAGGAATCCCCTGATATGCGGCGTTAAAATAATTATTATCAAATGTTAATCTTATAGGTAAACGTTTAATGATAAAAGGAGGCAATTCCGCACACGGTCTTCCCCATTGTTTTTCCGTATACCCCTTTATAAGTTTCTCATATATATCGATTCCAACAAGCGAAATAGCTTGCTCTTCAAGATTTTTCGGATCTTTTACACCAGAAAGTCTTTTTTGCTCGTCTATTTTCATTTTTGCTTCTATAGGAGTAGTAACTCCCCACATTTTATTAAATGTGTACATATTAAACGGCAATGAATATAACTCTCCTCTATAATTAGCGACCGGAGAATTCGTATATCTATTAAAATCAGCAAAGTCATTTATATATTCCCATACTTCTTTATCATTGGTATGAAATATATGCGCACCATACTTGTGTATGTTAATACCTTCTACTTTTTCTGTAAAAATGTTTCCACCAATATGATTTCTTTTATCTATAACCAAAACAGACTTACCGTTAGCAATGGCTTGTTGCGCAAATACGGCACCGTATAGTCCCGCACCGACAATCAAATAATCATACTTCATATTACATTTCCTTCTTTAATCGGCGAAAATCTTTTATCGCATTCAATCCAATCTTAAATATCTTCTTTATATTAATGGAATTAGTTCCCTTTTCTCTTGGTTTGAAGCTGATTTCTTTAAACAATACTCTTTCGTTATAATACTTAAAGTACGTGGTCATCATTATATTGGGCAAATTGTAATCAGGCTTCAGCTTATAAAGATACTTGCCTACTTTATCTGCCCTCATAAGACGAAACGGGGCATTAGCATCGGGGACTTTAACGCCAAAGCAGCATCTGACTAACAGACAAACAACCTTTTCAACCATAGCTCTTGATTTGCCGTCGCCTCTAACCGTTCTGTTTCCGAATATAGCATCATAATTTTCTTTTTCGTTCCAGAACTCATCAAATTCACGAGGGTCTGTCTGGCCGTCCGAATCGGTCTGAAAAATCCAATCAGCATTGTTCTTCAGCGCATAATCATATGCAAAAATAACCGTTGAGCCATGTCCTCCGTTTTGCTTAGTCAAGGGAATAAACAGCGGATGGTTTGAGGCATATTCTTGCATTATCTGATACGTATTATCTTTACTGCCATCATTCACGGCAACAAGTCTGGACATACCGTTTGCATTATACTTTTCAATAACCGGATACCAAGCATCAAGTGTAGATTTAATATTATCCTCCTCGTTATATGCAGGCATCACTATGTACAAAATATCTGACATGCTAAATTACTCCTTCACATAAACTTGAAAACTATTATGCTTCTCAAGTCTGTATTTTCCGTTTTCGCATTCATTATTCAAAAAATTAATAAGCTTAATATAACTGTCATTTTGTTTTTCCAATTTGCCGTCGGTCACTCGAGTGATGATATAATCGGACGGCTTGGAATAAATCTCCTGAATAAATTCGTTAAACAATTCATCGCTAACGTCTATCGGAGGCTGCTGATAGAAAAATTTGTTGTCTGTGGAACGATTGGAATTTATATAATAAAAAACATCGCTATTTAAAATCAACACATCATCTTCTTCATTTGTACACGAAATTAAATACTCGTCCAATTCATCGTTTTCTCTCGGAACGCGCCAACTGATATACGCATCACACATAGGCTGGAATGCAATACACATAAGACACACCACAATAATCGGCAACAACGTCTGCTTCTTCCAAGAAATATTACTTATCTCTTTTGTTTTTTCCAAAAAAGGGGCTATAGATAAAACAGTGGGTATAACAAAGAAAGGAATAAGTATAATACCGTAATGGTGATATCCTCTGCCACTTATATCAGCCGATAAATATGCTACGAATAAAGCGAAAGCGTTCAACCACAAAACTTTGCATCTATAATTTGTAACAAATGTATATATGATAAAAAACACCGTTATACCTGCGCAATCAACACACCGTTCAAAGAAATATAAGATACTATATGAAGCTTCCGAATCAGTATATGAAAAATTGAAAACAAAATAATAGTCTATCATACTTTGAAGCGCACCATTGCACAGCAAATATATTATTATCGGAATGACTGCAATTAAACAGCCTGCAATGAATAAGCCTGCACATTTAAACACTTCGCAGAACCTATTATTTTTGACGAAATATATGATTACCGACAGCAACAATGCTCCCCAAATGCCAACCATATTGACACGAAGGAAAAACACTACCGCAAAAGCAAAGCCAATTAAAATAATATACCGAGCTTTATATTCTTTTGTTATGAAAAATTTTGTAACAAGATATAGAGATAATGCAATCCACGGAAGAGCATATTCTTCCGTTAGATTTCCGCCTTCTAAAAAATCTAACGAACTCAAGAAAAGAACAACAAAAGCAGTTACATAACAAACAATATCACTTTTAGAAAAGAGCTTTGATATCCGATAAAAAATGTATGCAGTTGCAAAAGCATTTAATAATTCTAATATCCAAACACCTACCGAATTTCCAAATCCAATCAAATATCCGAAATATTCAATAAAATACAGGATTATTCCCTTGTGATCAAATAAATCTTTATACGGCACAGCGCCATTGTGCATAGCCCTGCCAATATAGAGAAAAACGGAAGAGTCAATGCCGGGAATCTGGCTATTGAACGGAGAAAGATGAAACTTAACAGCAAACAATAACGAAATAACAAAACACACCATGATAGGAATAATTTTTTGCAATCTCCGATGAGAAACGAAAAAATTATCAATATCATCTTCTCTGTTGAATAAAAGAATAGCAATAGTAAAAAAAGAACAAATACCTATTAGCTCCATTATAAAACCCCTACGCAACCATATATCATTAATAAATAGAGATTATCTAAACGCTATGGGATAGATAATCTCTAAAATTTAATTAGCCGTACATTGCATCGTACCACTCGTTGTAGATATATACAACGCCGTTTTCGGACTCTGCGTTCATAAATGAAGCGTATGTTTCATTCTTTCTGAGTTCAGCGTTGAGCTGTGAGAAGAACGATTCATAAAGATCGAAAACGATCTGGTCATATTCTTCGGATGTTTCGTACTGCATTGAAGCGATGAGCTTCTGATTTGCCGCGATAAGCTCCTCATTAGCTGTGATCTGTGCTTCGTTTTCATCAAGAGCAGTCTTTTCAGCTGCTGCCTTTTCCTTTTCCTGTGCGAGCTTTTCTTCAACGGGAGCGATTTCAGCTTCAATAGCGTCTACTGCTGCCTGAGTGGGTTCCATAGCAACCTTTGCCGCATCAAGCTTGGGCTGTGCCGCGTCAAGCTTCTTCTGCGCATCTGCAAGAGTATCCTGCATTATCTTGAGGTTCTTCTGGTAGAAGTCGAGCATTTCAAGGTCGGGTGTTTCGGAAGCGTTGATCTCATCAATCTTCTTCTGTGTGTCTTCTATGTCAGCTGTCTTTGTTGTAACAGTTGACGTATATTTATCAACCTCTGCCTGAAGCTTGGAAACTTCATCCTTGAAAGGCTTATTTGCTTCATTTGCTGCATCAAGGCGAGCCTTGATACCGTCGTACTGCTTCTGGATAGGATCGATGATTACACGATAAGGTTCGTAAGCCGCTTTAAGCGTTACGTTCTCTGCGCGGAGTGTTTCAAGCGTTGCTTCTGCTGTTGCGATAACTTTTTCACACTCTGCTATCGTTGCAAGACGTGCCGCTTCGGGATCGTAATCATTTACTTTCTTGAACATTTCATCAGAAAGCTGTTTTACTGCTTTGATGAGTTCGGCATTGTTTTCGTTTTCAAATACGAATCCGAGGTAAGGAGAAACGAGCGTTGACTTGTTTGTTTCCTTTGCCTTTTCCCACACATCAAGTTCCATATCCTCTTCGGGATATGCGATGAACGTGTTACCGGTTGTGTAAATATTCATCATATAATCGTGGTTAAGACGAACGAGCTTGCCTGTATCTTCGTCAATCTTGTAGTTAACGCCCGCAAGACCGTACTGAAGAAGATTTCTGAATTCGGAGTTTGTATTGAGGAACGTGATAATTTCCATACATCTGTCAGCATTTTCAGTGTATTTACTGATACCGAGCATATACTCACCGACAGTTTCCGTTGAAGCAACGGGCTTTTCAAGAACCTTTACGATATACTTGCTTGAATCCATTGTGGAGGGATAAGCTTCATCGCCTTCAACAACAGCAAGCGCGTACTTTGTATCTTCGGTGGGTTCTTCGCAGAAATATCCGTTACGTTCAAACTGCTTCATATACGTATAGAATTCCGTATACTGCCACTGGTTAAGTATGTTCTTGGGAACAGACTTCATACCTGTGGACGTAGCGTTTGAAAGATATGTACCGAACATTGTCGTTTCACCTGAGAAAAGACCTACGATACCGGGTGCATCAGCAAGGCTGATGGGCTTGATGTAAGCATCCTTATCAACTTCGTCATAAAGACCTGCAAGAGAGTTGAGAATGGGGGAAACGTCTGTTTCGCCTGCACTTACAGCGTTAAGGTATTTGATTGTTTCTTTGTCTGTAAGGCCTGTGATCTTCGATTCGTCGATACCGTACTTTGCAACAAGTGCTTTATCGAGAACGAGATATGTATACTCTGAAGCGAGCTGTCTGTTTGTGGGGATGGCGTACGTGCCGTTACCTACCTTACCGCCTGCAAGAGCGTTGGGGTTGAGGTAGTGGTTAAGCTCACTTGCGTTGCCTGCGAGCATTTCGTCAAGCTGGAGCAAGAAGGATTCGCCGTCCGTAGCGTATGTTTCATCGCTTACGTACTTTGTAAGGTTTTCAGCACCGCAGATAAGGAACACGTCCATCTGTGTTGCTGTTGCTGTGGGATACTTTTCAACGGAAGCACCGAGGATATTGAATTCCGTTTCATAATACTCTGTTTCGGATTCTTCCTCTTCCTGAACTTCCTCTTTGTACCACTTGCTCTTTCTTGCGCCGTCGTCCTTGTCAGCGGCAATGAGCTTATCGATAGCTGCGTGACGCTTTGATTCCTTTTCGGAAGCATCGGCTTTGCTTTCGAGCTCAGCCTGAAGCGTTCTTTCCTCAGCAATATCAGCAACG
>JAZKZC010000192.1:0-9993 GCA_045612465.1 Eubacteriales bacterium | reverse complement strand
GAAATTTCCATAGGTGTCGCAAACACGAAAACTACGGCTGTACGTCTTATTCCCGCATACGGAAAGACCGCCGGAGAATCTGTGTCCTTCGGCGGCCTGTTGGGATATGCTCCCATTATGGAAGTAAACGGCAAGTCGTGCGCGGAATTCATCGCCAGAGGCGGACGTGTTCCCGCGCCCATACACAGCCTTAAAAATTAATCGAGCACTGCCAATACGGTCTGCGCGTAGATCGCCGCAAGGAAATCATTGGGGTGATTTACGCAGTTGCCCGTCATATCGAAATAAAATTTGTTATTCAACAGCTCTTTGTGAACGCTCGTCACGGGCGCAAGCACAACAGAGCTGTATTCTTTGGCGATCTTCTCAAGTATCGCCTCCTGCTTGTCCTGTCCGTTGAAGAAGCCCTTTGCGTAAGTATTGGGGAGCATCGTAGATATGAGAATTATCTCACATTCGGGATTTTTCTCCCAGATATATCCCATTATCGTTCTTATATTTTCCTCGAACTTCGGATTTGTAAAATCGTTCATGCCGAAGGCAACGACGAACAGATCGGCATTTTCACCCTCGTGAAGCGTTTTGAATTCTTCGACTCCCCAGTCGGAGGTCTTTCCGCCGACAGCGTGGTTAATGTACGAAATTTTTCCGCCGTATCTTCTTTCAAGCTCATTACAAACAGTCTTGGGCCAGATGGGGGCATAGGGCGGAACGTTTATCCAATCCGTACCGCTTGAATTTGCACCGACTGTAATGCTGTCGCCGAAAAATGCAAACGTAAAATCCTCACCCTTTTTGATTTTTTCCGTCATCTTCGTGAGCTTCCCGGCAGGACGGCACGGGATGATTCCCTGCCATTTTCCGCTATGCTTATACTTTACCGTATACTGCTTGTCAGATATAGCAGAAGATTCGGAGAAGAAGAGGTATTTGCCCTCAATTGATGCTTCGATATTGAGCTGTGAGCCCTCCTGCGGTTTATCAAGTATTATCTCATCCCACGGAGTTACGGAAATTTCAGAACCCTCGGGAATAACGATACAACCATCCTCAACTATGTAATCGCGTCCGTTTACGAATTCCCTTTCGAGGCGGGAGTTGCAAAGACTTATGACCTCAAGCACGGGATACGCAAGCTTTATTTTTACGCTTTCCCCGTCCTTTTTTATCGGCCAGAACATTTCCATTTCAACCGTGTCGCCCTGCCAGATAGGTTTTGTGTATGCTTCACTGCTGTATTTTATCATAGGTTAAACCTCACCATTTTATATTTCCGCTATAATTAAACCAAAACATTACGCTGATATTAAAGCGTTTAATAGACAAAACTGTAAATAATGTGTTACAAATTAAAAAAATAATATTTTTTGCTTGTTATATTAACTTTCTATACATATAATAAAACCCGAAACTGTAAGGAGGTGTGATATGTTTTTCAGATTCAAAAAGAAAAAGTCTTCGGGAAAAAGCAACGTTTTCAAGCCCGTACCCGAAAATGAAAAGTCTGCGCTTGTCAAATCGATAGAGCATATCCGCCCGCGTGACATTCCGCTTTCCCCGGGTGCCAAGGTGCGCAAAACAACGCATCAGTTATTCATAAACGCTGTACGTTATACGATACTTACGGCAAGCTGCCTTATGTTCACGGGAAGCCTTATCGCTATGATACTGTACGTTTTGTCGTACGTTCAGGCAAGCGAAGAAAACAGACAGATGAGCAATATTTTCCACGGAGACGAAAGTCTTTCCTACGTTACGGTCGATAATCCGGGACGTGCGAACGTGGAAACGCTTGAAATATCACGTTCCCTTGCAGGCGAGGTCATAGACGTGGATTATTCATCGGGCTCATACAATGCGGAATTTGAAAAACTGCGTTCAAAGATACTTGACCTCAAGCGTCAGAATCCCGACGTATGGGGCTGGATAACGGTAGAAGGCACGAACATAGATTATCCTATTATGTTCAGCGGCGACAACGACTATTATCTGATACATTCGCCAAACAAAAAAACAAACAGCCAGGGCTCGATATTCGCTGACGGCAGAACAAAGCCGAAGCTTGAAGACAACAAGGCGCTCGTCGTGTACGGACATAATATGTATACGACGAATACGATGTTCTCCGCACTTATCGACTACACGCGTGAGGACGTATTCCACAACCGCCGTGTTACGATAACGACGCTTGACGGAATATACACCTTTGAGGTGTTCTCGGTATACAATTCATCACCGACGTACAATTACATCCGCACGAGCTTCCACAACCCGAATGATTTTCTCAATTTTATGCGCACGTGCAAATCGAAATCACTTTTCGAGAAAGATATGCAGTTCTATGAAGAGGATATGCTCCTTACGCTGTCCACCTGCACATCACAGACCGACGGACGCCGCTGGGCAATTCACGCTAAACTGATAGCAATTTCTAAATAAGGAAGTTTGAATATGAAAATATCTGTTATAATACCTATGTATAACGAATCTTCGATAATCGAGGATTCACTAAAACAGTTCCAGACATATATGGAGAAAACTTTCGAGGATTTTGAGCTTATATTCGTTGACGACGGCTCAAAAGACGGCTGCTCTGAGGCTGTAAAAGCCGCAGAGGGCAAACTCAAGGGTGTGCGCCTTATACGTTATGAGCAGAACAGAGGCAAAGGCTACGCCGTCAGAACGGGTATGCTTGCCACTGAAAGCGATATAGCAATGTTCACCGACTGCGATATAGCATACGGCGTTGACGTAATAAAAAGCGTATACGACTTTTTCGCAAACGACAACGAAAAAGTCGGAAACGGTCAGCAAAGAACATCCGTCGTTGTCGGCTCGCGTAACCTGACCAAGGACGGATACGAGGGTTATACTTTCATACGCAAGCTCGCATCGAAGATATACATAAAAGTATTGTGTATTACAGCAGGCTTCAAGCTCTCGGATTCACAATGCGGTATGAAAGGCTTCAGAACGGCTGATGCAAAGACAATATTCTCCGAATGTGAAACGGACGGCTTTGCATTTGATTTCGAGGTACTTCTCACAGCAAAGTCAAAAGGCCTCAAAATGGATGAGATACCCGTCAAGATAATCAATCACAGAGAATCAAAAATAAACGTTTTATCCGACACGTTCAAAATGCTCGGTGATCTTATGCGCATCAAACGCAGAGTTAAAGAAAAGAATAAAAAGAAATAAAACAAAACTAACCTCATAACCGTTTCGGTTATGAGGTTAGAAAAATCAAAATCTGTTTAATTAGATTTCTGCGTTCTCCATAAGATATGTTTCTTTCTGCGCATCGTATGTTTCAAGCACAGATTCCTCTATCTTTTTGCGGAAATCGGAGTTGATGGGATGAACGATGTCGCGGAATGTATTGTCCGGATTTTTTCTGCTGGGCATCACGATAAACGTCTTGCCGCCCGCTTCGATCACTTTGATGTCGTGAACTGCGAGCTGATTGTCAAACGTGACTGATACGATCGCTTTCATAGGACCGTCTTCAAAAATTTTTCTGATTTTGATATCTGAGATATCCATTGGTATCATTTCCTCTCTGTTGGGATTAACGGCTGCATAATACGATGCATAATTATGCATTGCAACCGCCTTATCTGTAAGATAATTGTAACTTATTTATATGTGCTATATCTTAAAGCTTTTGGATTATTTTGTAAAAAAAATACGAATTTATTGTGTACTATACCTTTTAAGTACGCTTTTAACCACTTTATATGTTTTACGCTGAGACGTAACTTTTTTTATTTTGTTGTTTTATGAGGTTTTTTATGAAAAAAGAAAGAAAACACTATTCTCCCGATGAAATAAGGGAGATACTGAAACGCGAAAAAAATGTGTATTTTATCGGTATAGGGGGCGTTTCGATGTCCTCGCTGGCTATAATATCAAAGCAAAACGGTCTTAAAGTCGGAGGCAGCGACAGAACGCTGTCGGACACTACCGACAAGCTGTGCGCTCTCGGAATTGAAGTTCAGGAGGGGCACGAAGTCAGAAATATAAAAGATTTTTCCGTCGTCGTTTACAATGCAGCCATCGGCGCTGACAACGCTGAATATTCATACGCATCAACGCATACAATTACTATGATATACCGTTCTGACTTTCTCGGTTATATCATATCGGAATACGGTTGCTCCATCGGTGTTGCGGGCACTCACGGAAAAAGCACGGCAACCGCGATGATATACAATATTCTCAAAGAAAACGGCAAGGATCCGTCCGTTATGAACGGCGCCGTCATCACGGGAATAAACTCTCAATATCATATAGGCAAGGGAGATTCTATCGTATTCGAGGCTTGCGAATACAAGGATTCATTTCTTTCTTTCTTCCCGTCAGTTGCGGTCGTTCTCAATGCGGAATATGACCACGCGGACTATTTCGAGGATTTTGACAGTTATCTTGCATCTTTCAAAAAATATCTTTCGCAGTCGGAGGGCGGCGCGGCTTGTGTCAACTTTGACTCCGAGGGCGCGGTAATCGCTTCGGAGCGCTACCGCGGCGAGCTTTATTCTTACGGTATAGAAAATAAGGAGGCGCGCTTAACAGCCGAAAATATATCCTTTAAGAACGGACACCCGGAATTCGATATATTTTTTGACAAAAACTTCTTCGCACACGTCAGATTATCGGTGTTCGGTATGCACAACGTGTACAACACATTGGCAAGTGCAGGCGTGGCTCTGGCTTGCGGCATAACCGACGGCGGTGCTTTTGCTTCTGCCGCGCAGAAATTCGCGGGAATCAAGCGCCGCTTTGAGTACAGAATGACGCTGAACGGTGCTGAAATATACGATGACTACGCGCATCATCCGACTGAAATCACCGCAACACTTTCAGCGGCACGCAATATCTGCTCAGGCAAGCTGACGGTTGTTTTTCAGCCCCACACATACTCAAGAACAGCCGCACTTTTCGATGATTTTGCATCATCGCTCGAGAACTGTGACGAGGTCGTAATTGCCGACATTTACCCCGCACGCGAAACGGACACGCTCGGTATGTCGGCAGAGCTTCTGGCAAGTAAAATTTCAAAGGGTAAGTACGTAGGCGATTTTTACAAGACTGCGGAATATGTAAAGAACGCCGCCGCCCCCGACGGTATGATAATCATTATGGGCGCGGGCGACGTTAACAAAATAATCGATATTCTCGGATCAGCGGAATGACTTTTCCTTGAACGTTGCGCAGGCTGTGTCACTTGACGACGTTGCGTAAGACGGGCCTATTGACACCTTGTTTGCTGTGCAGTAGCACTCACCGTCGTGGTAAACGCAGTTTTTAACGTCACAGCCGATTCCCTTTATGTGCTTGGGGCTTTTGTCCTTGAGTTCCATATTCATTCTCCTTTCTGATTTCTGAAAAAAGTATTTGCAGATAAAGCTGTTTTTATACGCAGTTGTGAGGTATATATGTCAGTATTCGTTATTGCCGATCTTCATCTCCCGTTCGGGGATAAAACGAAAACCATGGAGGTTTTCGGAGGAAGATGGGCGGATTATACAGAAAAAATAAAACAAAATTGGCTTGAAAATGTAACGGATGACGACACGGTCGTCATCGCGGGAGACACCTCGTGGGGGATGGAATTCGACACAGCTCTGCCTGATCTTCAATTTCTCAATTCCCTGCCCGGCAAAAAGATACTCGTTGAAGGAAATCACGATTTCTGGTGGAATACAGTCAAAAAAATGAATACTTTTTTTGAGGAAAACAGTCTTGAATTTTCTGTTTTGCGGAACAATGCGTATGATATGGGGGATTTCATTCTGTGCGGTTCTCGCGGTTGGTATACCGACGAAAAGAATATTCCCGAATCGAATGCAGACAACAAAAAAATAGTAAACAGAGAAAATATGCGCCTGCGCACAAGTCTTACCGAAGGGCGCAAACTTTCGCCTGACAAGCCGATAATCGCCGTGCTTCACTTTCCGCCTGTATACGGAACGTATCTTTGCGATGAAATAACAAAAACACTTTCCGAATTCGGTGTAAAACTGTGTTTCTACGGTCATATACACGGCATACACAGAAGCTTATCCGATACCGTTCATGACGGAATTACATATAAAATGATTTCAGCAGACCACTTGAATTTTAAGCCTTATAAAATAATTTATTAAAATTTTTAATTAACTGTTGACTTTTTTTTCCACACGTGTATAATGGATTTATTATATATTAAATAAATGGAGGACTAAAAAAATGAGTCTGAAAAACGTATCAACTCCCGAAACAAACGTACGTGAGTTGGAAATTTCCATAGAAAAGGCAAATTTTGATGCCGCTGTGGCTAAGGCATACAAGAAGAAGGTAGGATCTATCGCAGTTCCCGGCTTCCGCAAGGGCAAGGCACCCAAGTCCGTTATCGAAAAGATGTACGGCCCCGATTTCTTCTACAACGATGCACTCAACGAAATTCTTCCCGAAGTATACGAGGAAGCACTTAAAGAATCAGGTCTTGAGCCTATCAGCCAGCCTGAATTCGATTTCGGTTCATTCGAAGCTGACGAAATCATCGTTAAGGCAAAGTTCTACGTTAAGCCCGAAGTTGCTGTTTCCGATTACTTCGGATTTGAGCTTGAAAAAACACTCACACCCGTTAAGGATGAGGATGTTGACGCTGAGATCGAACGCCGCCGCCGTGCAAACGCTCGCATGGTTGAGGTTACTGACAGAGCAGCACAGAACGGTGACACAGTTACTATCGACTACTGCGGTTCCATCGACGGTGTTGAATTCGCAGGCGGTAAGGATGAAGGCCACAAGCTGAAGCTCGGTTCAGGCAGCTTTATCCCCGGCTTTGAAGCACAGATCGAGGGCCACAACGTTGACGATGCATTCGACGTAAATGTAACATTCCCCGAAGAATACCACGCTGAAGACCTTAAGGGTAAGGCAGCTGTTTTCGCTTGCAAGCTTCACAAGATCGAATTTGAAGAACTTCCCGAGCTTGACGACGAATTCGCAAAGGACGTTTCCGAATTTGACACGCTTGATGAATACAAAGCAGACGTTAAGGCTAAACTCACAGAAAGAAGCAACAACATTGCAAACAATCTTCTCGAAGAAAAGCTCGTTGACGCGCTTCTTGCAAAGACAACTGTTGAAATTCCCCCTGTAATGATCGAAAACGAAGTATACAGCGAGCTTCGCAGCTTCGAAACACGTCTTATGCAGCAGGGTATGAACCTTGACATTTATATGCAGTACACAGGTACGACTATCGAAGATCTCAAGGAACAGGCAAGACCTCAGGCTGAACGTCAGGTAAAGACAAGACTTGCACTTGAAAAGATTGCAGAACTTGAAAATATCACTGTAACAGACGAAGAAATCGAAGCAGAATACGCTTCTTTGGCTGAATCGTCAGGACTTGAAGTTGCAAAAGTCAAGGAACAGCTTCTCAAGGAAGACGTACATTACCACCTCACACTCAAGAAGGCTCTTGATATGTTGAGAGAAAAGGCTGTTATCACAGAAAAAACAATAACCGAATAAGAAAGGGACTTTTATGCACAACTCCATAACTATACCATACGTAATTGAGCAAACAGGCAGAGGTGAACGTTCCTACGACATTTTCTCCCGTCTTTTAAATGACAGGATAATAATGCTCACACAGGATGTAAATCACGCGACCTCGGCGGTCATTGTGGCACAGATGCTTTATCTTGAAGCAGTTGATCCCGACCGCGATATATACTTTTACATCAATTCACCCGGTGGCTCTATCACAGACGGAATGGCAATATACGACACGATGAATTACATCAAGTGCGATGTTTCCACTATTTGTATAGGTATGGCGGCGAGCATGGGATCGTTTCTTCTTTCCGCAGGGGCAAAGGGCAAACGTTTTGCACTTCCCAACAGCGAAATAATGATACATCAACCTTTGATCGGAGGAAGCGGACTCAGCGGTCAGGCATCTGACATAAAGATACACACTGACCACCTTCTCCGTACAAAGGAAAAAATGAACCGTATCCTTGCCGCAAATACAGGCAAGTCATATGAGCAGATCTGCATCGATACAGACCGTGACAATTATATGACAGCGGAAGAAGCGAAGGCTTACGGACTCATCGATGAAATAATAATCAAGAAGTAATTAAGATATGGATAAGAGAAACAACACCGAACTGAAATGTTCTTTTTGCGGCAGAGGCGAATCGGATGACGTTTTGCTGATCCCTGCACCGTCGGGCGCTTGCATTTGCGAGTACTGCGTTGACATATGCTCGTCGATACTTGATGAAAAGTATGAAGAAGATGCGGAAGCGGAAAACGAAGATAAGCTTACGTTTGCAAATCTTCCCAAGCCGCAGGAAATACACGCAGCACTTGATGAATACGTTATAGGTCAGGCATACGCCAAGAAGACGCTTTCCGTTGCGGTATACAACCACTACAAGCGCATACTCACGCTTGAGGAAAGAAATGCCGCAAAGGGCAAGGGCAAAAAGAAAAAGAAAAAACAAGAGGAAAAACCGGACGTCGAAATACAAAAAAGCAACGTTTTGCTTTTGGGTCCCACGGGTGTCGGAAAGACGTATATTGCCCAGACACTTGCAAAAACGATGCGTGTTCCCTTCGCGATTGCGGATGCGACCACGCTCACGGAAGCGGGATACGTCGGCGAGGACGTTGAAAATATCCTTTTACGTCTTATTCAGGCGGCTGATTACGACGTTGAACGTGCTGAAAAAGGTATTATTTATATCGACGAGATAGATAAAATATCACGCAAAAGCGAAAATCGCTCGATAACGAGAGACGTTTCGGGTGAGGGTGTGCAGCAGGCGCTTCTCAAAATTCTTGAGGGCACGACGGCAAACGTACCTCCGCAAGGCGGACGTAAGCACCCGAATCAGGAATTTATCCAGATAAACACGGAAAACATTCTGTTTATCTGCGGCGGCGCATTTTCTGGCCTTGAAAAAATTATCGAAAAGCGCATAGGTAAACAAGGTGTAGGCTTTGGTGCAGAGGTCAAAAGTAAAACCATGCGTGCAGTAGGGGAAACATTCCACCACGTTGAGCCACAGGACCTTTTAAAATTCGGCCTTATTCCTGAGCTTGTTGGTCGTGTGCCAGTAGTTGTAACACTTGACTCGCTTGACGAAGCTGCGCTTAAACGCATACTTACAGAGCCTAAAAATGCACTGGTTAAACAGTATAAGCGCCTTTTTGATATTGATGGCGTTGAGCTTGAAATTACAGATGATGCTCTTGAATACATTGCCAAAAAGGCGATTGAGCGTGAAACAGGCGCAAGAGGATTACGCGCCATAGTTGAAAAAACGCTTTCTGATGCTATGTACGAAATACCATCGGATAAATCTGTTAAACGCGCAATCTTTTCAAAGGAGTCGTTCGAAGGAAGCGAGCCCACGCTCATTCGTGAAGAAGAGCAAACGGCGTAAAAATTATGAATTACAAATCGACAAAACTATGTTGTTATATAGGTTACATTACACAGGCAGTTATAATTAATTTTCCACCGTTATTGTTTGTAACATTCCAAAAAACATATAATATCAGCTACGCATTAGTAGGAACACTGATACTTATACATTTTTTGGTGCAACTTATTACAGACATATTTTCCGTATTTCTTTTAGATAGATTTTCACTGCGTAGTTGTGCAGTCATTTCTCAGCTAAGCAGTGCGGTGGGGTTAATGCTTCTTGCAGTTCTTCCCAATATACATCCAAGTCCGTTTTGGGGAATATGTATTTCTTTAATTATTTATTCTGTAGGGGCAGGGTTAGTCGAGGTAGTGATTAACCCTGTTATGGCATCCATTCCTGACGGCGGTGCGGGGATTATATTTCTTCATTCATTCTACTGCTGGGGGCAACTTGGCTGTGTGCTTTTAACGACCATTCTATTAAAAATATTTGGTAGCAGTACATGGGGATACATATCACTGCTTTGGGGAATACTTCCGTTATTTAATGC
>JAZKZC010000191.1:0-3014 GCA_045612465.1 Eubacteriales bacterium | reverse complement strand
CGCTGACCTTCTGTTACAGCCTTGTCGTGGAAACGGTTCGGTAACCACGGAGCTGAGTTTGAATAGAAGTACCATCTTACAGCGTCTGCACCATGCTTTTCAAGTGCCTCAAACGGGTCAACTGCGTTACCCTTTGACTTTGACATCTTCTGTCCGTTTTCGTCCTGAACGTGTCCGAGTACGATAACGTTCTTGTAAGGTGCTTTATCGAATATGAGCGTTGAAATTGCAAGAAGTGAGTAGAACCAACCTCTTGTCTGGTCAACAGCCTCTGAAATAAAGTCTGCCGGGAAGTTCTGGTCGAACAATTCCTTATTTTCAAAGGGATAGTGCCACTGTGCGAAAGGCATAGCGCCCGAGTCGTACCAGCAGTCTATAACTTCCTTTACACGGTGCATTTCGCCGCCGCATTCGGGACACTTGATAGTAACTTCATCGATGTAAGGACGGTGAAGCTCTATGTTATCGGGGCAGTTATCAGACATTTCCTTAAGCTCAGCTATGCTGCCGATGCTGTGACGGTGTCCGCATGAACATTTCCAGATGTTAAGAGGTGTACCCCAGTATCTGTCACGGGAGATACCCCAGTCCTGAACGTTTTTAAGCCATTCACCGAAGCGTCCCGTACCTATCGTTTCGGGAATCCAGTTAATGGTTGCATTATTCTTAAGGAGCTTGTCCTTAACCTCGGTCATTCTGATGAACCAAGTGTTTCTTGCGTAGTATATAAGAGGTGTATCGCAGCGCCAGCAGAACGGATATGAGTGTTCAAAGGGCAATGTCTTGAACAAAAGTCCTCTTACCTTCAGATCGTACAAAACGTCCTTGTCGGCATCTTTGCAGAATGTGCCTTCCCAAGGTGTTTCCTTTGTCATACAGCCCTTTGCATCAACGAGCTGAACGAAAGGAAGACCGTATTTTCTTCCTACCTGTGCGTCGTCTTCACCGAATGCAGGTGCGATGTGAACGATACCCGTACCGTCTGTAAGAGTTACATACTCAGCACAAGTGATATAGAATGCTTTTTCATCGGGCTTCACGAAATCGAAAAGCGGTACGTATTCTCTGCCCTCGAGGTCAGCGCCCGTGTATCGTTCAATTACCTCACACTCACCGACAACACTTGATACAAGCGCCTCAGCGAGTATGTAATATTCATCGTTTGCAAATACCTTTACATAATCCTCTTTAGCGTTTACGCAAAGTGCAACGTTTGAAGGAAGAGTCCAGGGAGTTGTTGTCCATGCGAGGTAGTACGTGTTGTCCTCACCCTTTACACGGAACTTTGCAATAGCTGACTTCTCTTTTACATCCTTATATCCCTGCGCAACCTCGTGAGAAGAAAGAGGTGTTCCGCAACGGGGACAATAAGGAACGATTTTGAATCCCTTGTAAAGCAGACCGTCGTCGTATACTTTTTTAAGCGACCACCAAACAGACTCAATAAAGTCATTGGTGTATGTAACGTAAGGATCGTTCATATCTGCCCAATAACCGACAGTTCCCGAAAAATCCTCCCACATTCCCTTATACTTCCAAACGCTTTCCTTACATTTGGTTATAAAAGGCTCAAGTCCGTACTGCTCTACCTGTTCTTTGCCGTCAAGACCGAGAAGCTTTTCAACTTCAAGTTCAACGGGAAGACCGTGTGTATCCCAGCCTGCCTTACGCAAAACGTGGTAACCCTTCATCGTTCTGTATCTCGGTATCATATCCTTGATAACACGTGTAAGAACGTGACCGATGTGGGGTTTTCCGTTAGCCGTAGGGGGGCCGTCGTAAAACGTAAAGTTTTCTCCGCCTTCACGGATATCTATACTTTTTTCAAAAATTTTGTTTTCAGTCCAGAATTTTTCAGTTGCTTTTTCACGTGACTGAAAGTCAAGATTGGACGGTACTTTGTTATACATAATAATTTCTCCGTTATATACCGCTTATGCGGTAGAATATAATTATATTTATTAATATAATATCACGGATTGAATAAAAATGCAATAGATTTACAGAAAAAAAGTGTTTTTTTGAATAAAAATTATACGTTTTTATTTCTTTTGAAAATCCCCATAAACCATTTTTCGTCATTGTCCGTTACAGAACAGGTGATTCTGAGAAAAATATAATACAGCACAAGGCACACGCACACACCGCTTATACATGCGGACACGGTAAAAGAAAAGTTTATTTTGAAAACGCGGAACAAAATACGGCAAAGACACGTTGCGCCCGTAATACTTAAAATCGGCGCAAAGACGTCGAAAAATACATTTATTTTCAGTGTGAGTATTTTGAAAAGTCTTTGCATTGAAAGCGATGCATTTATAAGCTCACACACGTATACAACAATGATGTACCCTTTTATTCCGAGCGGCGGAAGCAGGAAATACACAAGTATTACGGACACAAAGGCATCGATGATATTATAGCGCATAGAGTATATCTGTTCGCCCATTCCTTTAAGCACGGCATCGATTGAATTATCAAGATACATAACGGGAATGAGTGCGGCAAATATTCTTATATAAAATCCTGCTTCTTTACTGTCGTATAACAGCATCCCGAGTGCATCCGAATAAAAAATAAACAACCCCGAAATTGCGACGGAAAAAATAAGTGTCAGCTTTACTATTCTTCCTGTTACGTAATCGATGTGTTTCTTTTCTCCCTGCTCTTTGTATCTCGTTATTTCGGGAATAACAAGCGAGGAAAACGCAGACAAAAATGCAAGCGGAAAGAAGATAACGGGAAAGACCATTCCCGAAATAGTACCGTATGAAGACAAAGCGACATCGCTGTCCGCACCGCCTTTCACAAGTCCCCTCGGTATCAAAAGGTTTTCAATGGTGAGAAGCGCCGAGCGTATATACGCTGAAAAAGCGACGGGGAGCGACATTTTTAAAAGTCGGATGGTTATATTTGACGACGGCTCACCTTTAAGATCCCTCGTGTTTTTATGTACATCAAATATATACAGAAGAAACGATACAATAAACGCAAGTATCTCCGAGAAACACATC
>JAZKZC010000190.1:0-10147 GCA_045612465.1 Eubacteriales bacterium | reverse complement strand
ATATGCTCGTTATGAGCGCAACGCCCATACCGCGTACTCTTGCAATGGTAATGTTCGGCGACCTTGACGTGTCGGTAATCGACACGATGCCCCCCGGCAGAAAAGAGGTCAGCACCTACGTCGTTAACGAGGACTACCGTGCAAGAATAAACGAATTTATGCGAAAAGAAATAGACGCGGGGCATCAGATATACGTCGTTTGCCCCGCAGTTGAAGAACGGTCTTGTGAGGAGCTTCCCATCGAAGCGCTTGAAAGTCCGGAAACGGCAAGCGAATATATTTCAAAGACCGCCACAAACAAAAAAACAGCAGTTGAATATGCAGAACATCTGCAAAACGAAATTTTTCCGCAGTACACCGTAAGCTGTGTTCACGGCAAAATGAAGAGCGCTGACAAAGCGAGAATCATGAAAAGCTTTGAGGAAGGAAAAACAGATATCCTCGTTTCGACGACCGTCATCGAGGTCGGCGTGAATATCCCCAATGCGACGATGATAGTGGTGGAGGATGCCGAAAATTTCGGTCTTTCACAGCTCCACCAGCTTCGCGGACGCGTCGGACGGAGCAGCAGGAAATCTTACTGTATTTTAGTTTCCTCATCATCTTCAAAAACAGCAATGTCACGTCTTGAAATAATGAAGGAAACAAGCAGCGGATTTATTATAGCCGAGCACGATTTGAAAATGAGAGGGCCCGGCGATTTCATAAAAACACGTTCGGGCGCGATACGTCAGCACGGACAGATAAAGTTGAGTCTTGCGGACTCGCTTGACGATGTCAAACTGCTTTATGCGGCGTTTGAATCGGCAAAAACACACCGCCAAACAGAAAAGAGAGCATTTTAAATGAAATATATAACGGATTTTTTTAATGACCTGCCTGCGAATTTTGACGCATTTTGCGATAAATATTTATTCAGAATAATAGTATGTGTCGTAATCATCTTCGTTTTTCTGGTACTGAAATTTATCATTTCAGCCATCGCCCGGCGCATAGTAAAGCGTATTATGAAAGACAAAGAAGACTTTGACGAGCGTGTAAAAGCATTTGACAATATAATTTTACCGCCCATCCGTATTTTACTTGTGACGGGAGCGCTTTTGCTCTGCACATATATCATCGCCCCGCCCGAGGGCTTGAGAACCGTTTGTATGAAGACTGTTACGAGCCTTGCTCTTATGAGCTTTTTCTCGGTTCTTTACGGACTCAGCGGATATGCAAAATTCATTATAGAAAAAATATACGAAAAAAATCAGATAAAGCCATACAACCTTGCAGCCCACTACGTTGGTATAATTTTAAAAATAGTCGTTGTGATATTTGGCACTATCACAATTTTACAGCAGTGGATAATGAATGTAACGAGCTTGCTTGCAGGTCTCAGCATCGGCGGTGTTGCTCTGGCACTCGCCGCACAGGATACGGCGGCAAACCTTTTCGGCTCGCTTACGGTTATTTTCGACCACCCGTTTGAGCTTGGCGATTACATCGAGATAGGCTCCGTCAAGGGTACGGTTGAAAAAATGGGACTCCGTTCAACGAAAATAAGACGTTCCGACCAAGCGCTCGTTATTCTTCCCAACTCAAAAATAACGAGTGAGCACATCGTAAACTGGACGACTATATCAAAGCGCAGAGTCGATATGACTCTCGGTATACTTTACAGCACATCCGTTGAAGAAGTAAAGAAATTCAAAAAGGGCATCGAGGATATACTCAGCAAATGCGAAATCATCCAAAAGGACAATTTCATCGTAACGTTTGCCGACTATGCCGATTCCTCGCTCAACATCGGCATCAGATTTTACGTTCTTTCTCCGAGCTACGATGATATGCTCAGAACGCGTGATGAAATAAATCTTGAAATACTCTCCCTTGCAAACGGTATGGGCATAGGATTTGCCTTCCCGTCAAGAAGCCTCTATATCGAAAATACAAATACGAATTCTTAAAGGAAATTTATGAAACGAAAAAGAAATTCACACGACGGAGCAAAGTTAGCAGTTTCACTTTGTGCATCTTTGCTTTCCGTACTCGTTGTGGCGGCATTTTGCTCCTCATCATCAAAAACACTTACCTCTGCGACGGTAGACGGTATCGAAACGAATCCCTCATCACCCGTTACCTGGTCACCCGATATGTTCGAAGCATTATTCGGTACAGAGGTTAATACCGACGACGCCACCGATGTGCCCGCTGAAGATACAAGCGCGGGCGGTACACAAGGCGAAACAAACGGCACATCCGCGGTTCCCGAGGATACAAACACAGGCGCATCTACTACAACGAAACCGCAGGTCACAACCAAGCCCTCTGACACAACAAAGCCTTCAACAACGACGACAACGACGTCGGGCGCGGACCAACCTGACGAGGACAGACCGACTCCCCCATTGTTCAGAGAATTTTACGAGGATGAAAAATTAATTGACAGATACGTTTCGGGCGAAGTATGCCTGACGCTTTCAAAAGTTGAAAGAGGCGATCTCAACTACTTCATCTGCGATATAATCCTTGCATCTCCCGAGGCGCTTCACACAGCATTTGCATCCGGGCAGATAACCGGCAGGCATTACACGTCGGCTATTGCAGAGTCTGTCGGCGCAACATTTGCCGTAAACGGCGACTTCTGCGGGTTCCGTAATCACGGTATCATAATCAGAGAAGGCAAGCTTTACCGCAGTACGTCAAGCGACTGGGATCTTTGCTACATCGACAAAAACGGAGATCTCAACGCAGTTCCCTGTCGGAGCGTTAACGCAAATACGCTCACGTCGAACGGTGTTTTGCAGTCGTGGTGCTTCGGACCGACGCTTGTAAGCAACTATAAGATACCTTCAAGCTTCAACACCCCCGGACTCAGCCAGAAGGCGCGCGAGCCGAGAGTGGCAATAGGTCAGCTTGACACGCTTCACTACGTGATAATCGTTGTTGATGCAGTGCGCGCAAACAATACCACCATCGGCGGTATGACATTTACCGATCTCGCAAAGGAATTCCAGAAGCTCGGCTGTAAAACGGCGTACAACCTCGACGGAGGCGGTTCGACAACGCTTTACTATAAGGGTAAGGTCATAAACACGCCCTGCGGAAGCGGCGAAAGAAAAGTAAGCGACATTATCTATCTTAAATAAACCAACGGACACCGAAAGGATATAAAAAATGAAAACGGCAATATTAATACCTGCATACAAGCCTGAAAGGACGTTGTTTCTACCGTTTATGAAAGAGCTTTCAACACAGTTTGAAAGCATCGTCGTAATCAACGACGGAAGCGGAAATGAATTTGACGAGGTCTTTGAGGAGTGTAAAAAATACACCGACACCGTGCTTCACCACTATATAAACAAAGGAAAAGGAAGCGCGCTGAAGTCAGGCATCGGATATATTATGAACCGTATGCCCGACATTGACGGAATAATAACGGCTGACTGCGACGGTCAGCACACGGTCGAGGACATCGTGAAGGTTGCGAAGGAATTGGAAAAATACCCCGACGACCTTATAATCGGCGGACGCCGTTTCGATGAAAACGTGCCTTTCCGCTCACAGCTCGGAAACACGGTCACACGCGGACTTTTCAAGCTGTCAACGGGAATCAGGATATACGACACGCAGACAGGTCTGCGCGGATTCTCGCGTCAGCATTTCAACACGATGGCGCACCTTAACGGTGATAAATACGAATACGAGATGAATATGCTCTTAAAGCTCCGTGAGCTTGGCATAAAACCCCGTGAAATAGAGATAAAGACAGTTTATATAAACGAAAATGCAACGAGCCACTACAACGCCGTAAAGGATTCGCTTCGTATTGCATCGCGCATTTTCCTTTTTGCATCGGGAAGTATTTTATCCTTCGTCGTTGACTATCTTTTCTTCTCGCTCTTTATGTTCGGATGCGCATTTTCATACGGATTATCGTTTATGTTCGCAAGAATAATAAGCGCTGTCGTTAACTATCTGATAAACAGAAAGATAGTATTCGGCGGAAACTGCTCGCGTTCATCCGTCATCAAATACGCAGTTCTTGCCATTGTCGTGATGCTCGGCGGTATCGCTGTTATGAAGTATGCGGAAAGCTACGCGCTTTCACACGTTGTATTTACGTCATTCCCCGTTGTCGTAAAGGCTGTTTACGACATCATTATGTACTTTGTAAACTACATCATCCAGCGTGACTTCGTCTTTAAAGTAAAGAAGAAAGGTAACTAATATTTTGCAGACCTTAAATGATGCGGCGCTTTTTACACCGCACGCACTGTTTATCGCGTTGGGAATATGCGTCAGCATATTTCTGCCCGCAGTCCAGAACGTAAAAAGAAAAAAATTTCATCCCGAAATGTTTTTCTACATTGCTCCGTTCGCCGTGCTTTCGGGCTTGCTTTTCGCAAGAGCGATGTACGTTCTGTTTAACCACGCGCTGTTTCTGTCGTTTGACGAGATACTCGACCTTACATCGGGCGGTTACTGCCTTTACGGCGGTATCTTCGGAGTAGCGCTCGCCGTGGTGCTTTGGTGCGTTTTCACATACAAGACAAAATACATCATCGATATTTCGGATGCCGTATGCCTTTACGCTCCCCTGGCTATCGCCGTCGGACGAATGGGCAGCGCATTCACTGATGACTGCTACGGAACATTCATAACGAATCCGACATTTTGCCGTTTTCCGTTTGCCTCATACGTTGAAGTGTACGAAAGCTGGTGTCTTTCGATATTCTTCTTTGAGGCTCTCGGCTGTCTTGCCATCTGGCTGTTTATGATGGCTAACAAAAAAAGACTTACGGAAAAGGGGGCAAACACATTGGTATTCTTCTCTCTTTACGCGGGTATGCATACGTTTTTGGAAAGTCTGCGTACAGACAGCGTTTACTGGGGATTTGTAAGAATATCACAGGTAATATCGGCTCTTATCCTTATCTTCATCTTCGTATTTATGACAGTGAAGCTTATAAAGCTGACAAGATACCACCACATCTATCCGATAATATCCGCCGTCTTTTTGGGGGCGCTTATACGCGGATTCACGGCTGAATTCTTTATGGGTTCAAGCTCTTATACGGCAAACTGCATCTGGCTTATGGTATCGTGCGCCGTGATGACACTTTGCATCTTTGTCCTGTTCGCGCTGTATCAGCACGTCACGGGAGCAGTAAGTCCCAAAAAACCTCTTTTCGTGAAAAAATAACGCACAGTTGACAAAACACAGTGCGTATGATAAAATCATCTCAATAGAGTCTTTTGAAAGGAATTTAAAAAATGAAGCACACCGATCTGAAAAACAGCTTAAAACGTACCTTATGCATCGCTTTGACTGCATTTTGCATTTTCTCCTGCGCTTGTGCCGGAAACGACACAGACAGCACCGTCGGTGAAGCCCTATCCGATACCGCTGCTCCCGAAATAACCGAAAGCAACGTTACCGAGCCTTCGGAAGACACGACAAACGTTACGGACACCTCCGAAACGGACTCTGCAACGGAACCCGAAAGCGACACCGCAACAGATATTCCCGAATCCGTCACATCTGTTGAAGAAAGCGACACGGATTCCGTCACATCAGACGTAATAACTGACACCGATACAGTCACAGACAAAGTTACGGACGCAGTTACCGATGCTGTCACCACAGCGCCCGTAACACCTCCCGCGCCCACGGAAAAAACCGCAGCACCCGTTGTTGTCGGCACCGTTTCGCAAGCTTCTGACAGAGTTATAATTTACGGCACAACAGAGTATGGCGCAAAAATTACATACCAAGGACAAAAATCCTCCTCTGCTTTGACTGACAAGGCAATGGGCCACAACTTCTACGTTGAAGTAAGCGGTTCGGGAAGCGACACCGTTACGTTGTACGCAACCGCAGACGGAAAGAAGGCAAGTGATCCAGTAACCGTCAAGGTATCATTCGGCGGTAACAAAACGGACGTATTTGCGGGAAGAAATTCCAGACTTTTCTACCGTCCCACCGTTTCATTTATGCTCGGATCCGTAACAACGCAGGAATCAATGCTCAAATATGCGGCAAACAGACTTTCTTCTGTTTTGAAAGAGGTACAAAAGCGCACGGGCAAAGACACTAAACTTATATATCTCATAGCCCCCAACCCCGCAACGATCTACGCTGATGAACAGTACGATTACCTTTTGAAAGCATCGGGCGGAAAACAGTATGCCACGGCAGGTTCACAGTTCGTTGCATATATGAATGGCGCGGGCAAAAACGAGGACATCATCGTTCCCGACCTTCTCAAGGTATTCAATCAGCACAAGGACGAAATGATATACTTCAGCACCGACACGCACTGGAGCGAGCTCGGCGCATACTACGCCTACAAGGAAATGATGAGTTACATCAACAAGGATTTCCCGAAAGCAAAGGCTCACGAGCTTTCCGAATTCTCCGTAAGGATAGTTGACTGCGCAGGCGGCGACCTCAGCTATATGCTCGGTGCGGACGATATGAGAGAGGAAACGCCGTTCCTTATTGCAAATTTCAAGGACACAGGTGACGTATATCCCGTAAAGAGAGGCGAAAACATAGGTTACAGAGTGGCGGGAATCAACTGGGGACTTTATCCCAAGGATTCATACATCAACAATTCCTCACTTCCCACAGCTTACGCTCTGAGTGACTCCTATGGTGCATATTTTCTGCCGTTTGCAGGCATGGGCTTCAGCCATCTGCGTTTACACGGTGCAAATAACAGCACGCCGATCGACATAGACGAAATTGCAAAAATGAAGCCTGATTACATTATTTTCAACTATACTGACAGAAACATTGACGGCAACCTCGGAATGATATTTCATTTGTGGAGTGCGGTATGATAAAGGTACTTAACGGAATAGACAACAAAGAAAAATGGCTGCCCTTGATAAAGGGACAGCGCGCAGGTCTTATAACAAATATGTCGGGTGTAACGAGGGAGCTTCTTCCGAATTACGTTGTTCTGAACGAACACTGCAAGCTTCAATCGCTTTTTTCACCCGAACACGGACTGTTCGGCGCGGCGCAGGCAGGATGTAAAATAGAATCCGAAGAACGCGAACCGATAACAGACACCCCCGTCATCAGCCTTTACGGCGACAAAAAAGCGCCTGACGACGAAATGCTTGAAGGTATTGATATACTTTTATTCGACCTGCAAGACGTCGGCGCAAGATTTTACACGTATCTTTATACGATGACGCGTTCGATGAAATCAGCCGCGCGCGCGAAGATACCGTTCGTGGTTTTTGACAGAATGAACCCCATATCACTCGACAGGATCGAGGGTGAAATACTTGACGAGGCAAATTCGTCATTCATCGGCGAATACGCAGTACCTACCCGTTACGGTATGACTATAGGCGAATTTGCAAAGTACATAAACGCAAAGGAAAATCTTGGTGTTGACCTTCACGTAATTCCCTGCGACGGTCTTACAAGAGGGCTTTACCACCGCGACACGGATCTGCCGTGGGTTGCCCCCTCTCCAAATATGCCGACGACCGACACGGCGCTCGTATACGTAGGCACCTGCCTTTTCGAAGCAACGAAGCAAGCATCCGAAGGCCGCGGCACAACACAGCCGTTTGAATTTATCGGAGCGCCGAACTACGACGGACGCGCCCTGGCTGATGAAATGAACCGCCAAAAGCTTGACGGTGTCATTTTCCGCCCCGTGTGCTTTACACCCACGTTTTCAAAGTTCAAGGGTGAGCTTTGCTCGGGTATTCAGCTACACGTAAGGGACAAGGATGCGTTTTCACCGTTTGCCGCAGGTGTCAAGCTTGTTGAAACGGTGCGCAATATGTACGGCACGGAATTCGACGAAAAGGCGCTCAAGCGCACTTTCGGCACGGGCAGACTTTTCGACGGTGTTGATTCCGACACGATAATAAACGACTGTATCAGAACGTCGGAAGAATTCAGAAAACTTACGGCGAAATATTACATTTACAAATAATAATGTTCCGCCGCGATAACACCAACCGATACTATCGCATAACATAAAACACCTATAAAAAACCACAAAGGTCTGAGAAGCTTCTCGGACCTTTTTTCGTCGTACTTCCCTGTTACAGATGCGTCGATTATTCTGTTTGCCTCGCTTACCATATCGTCGGTCGTAAGGTTTTTACTGTCTGCACTGTTTTTCACGATAAAATAAGCCTCGTCGAAAATACCGCTTTTTGTATCCTTTAAAACGATGACCTTTCTTTGCGTTCCTTTAAGCATATTTATCTCCCTTTCAAATACTGCTGTGATTTTCGCCACTATCGTTTATTTTATTCACGTATCATATCCGCCATCATTCTGAATAAAGCGCCTCTGTTTTGTAAAAAATATCATGGAGGTGATTTTATGAACAATATAAAAGCTGTCATTATGGCAGGAGGCTTCGGTACACGGTTGAAGCCGATTACCGACACTATGCCGAAGCCGTTGGTTCCCATACTTAACGAACCCGTTATGGCTCACATTATCCGCCATTTATTCAGATGCGGAATAAGTGATGCCGCCGTCACTTTAAAATATATGCCGGATATGATAAAGAATACTTTTTCCGATTTTTACGAGGGTGTCAATCTTTCGTATTTTATCGAAAATGAGCCGATGGGCACGGCAGGCGGCGTGAAAGCGTGCGAAGCGTTTTTATCGGATGATTTCATCGTCGTTTCCGGCGACGGTCTTTGGGATTATGACATCAAAGAAGCATACCGCTTCCACAAAGAGAAAAATGCCGACGTAACGCTCGTGTGCGCCAAAACACCCTACCCGTCGCTTTACGGTGTCGTGATGTCGGAGCCGTCGGGAAAAATAGTGCGTTTTGCGGAAAAACCGTCAGCAGGGGAAATATTTTCCGATAAAATAAACACGGGCATATATATAATAAGAAAAGAAATTATGAAGCTCGTACCCGAAAAAACAGTCTTTGATTTCAGCCGTGACCTTTTCCCGCTTTTACTGAAAACGGGAAAAGCTCTTTACTCCTTTGCGCCCGAAGGCTCGTGGTGCGACATCGGAAGCATTGACGAATACCTGAAATGTAATCTTCAGGCAAAAGACGGAAAATATTCCGTCAAAGGTTTTTTGCCGAAGTATGAGGGTGCGGAAAACAGCGTCATCGGCGAGAGCTTTGAAATGGGTGAGGATTCAAGCGTATACGGCTCGGTTATACACGACGGTGTCAAAATAGGAAACAAAGTCATCGTGTCGGGCAGTATAATTTGCAAGGGTGTCACTTTGTGCGACGGTGTTTGTATTCCGAACGGCTGTGTTATAGGCGCAGGCAGTATAATCAAATCGGGAATTGCCTTAAAAGAAAACACCGTTATTCAAACAACAGAAACGGTAAGCGGAGAAAATATAATGAAAAATATTATTAAAAAAGGAAGCCTTTTTACATCCGACGGAATTAAAGCAGATTTTTATACGGAGCTGGGCATCGACGGAATGTGCGCGCTGGGCGCCGCTGTCGGCACGCTCGCGGGAACCGTCGGAGTATCATCCGACGGCGAAGCGGTGTGCGCGGCAGCGGCGGAAGCTTTTGCCTGCGGTGTGAAATGCGGCGGCGGAAAATGTATGAATTTCGGCACCGGATTTTACCATATGGTGAATTTTATAAATATGTACTACCGCCTCGACCTTACCGTATTTATAAAAAAGACACAGCACGAATCGGGCATACACGTAATATTCCGCGACAAAAACGGACTCAAGCCGAAAGCGAAATTTGAATCTGCATTGGAAACCCTGTTTTTCTCCCGAGATATTCCCACCCCTGCCGATTTCTTCGAAACAGAGAACGTAAACGGCTGTGACGAGCTTTACAGAAGCGCTCTTGTAAAAGAGGGGTGCGACCTTTCGGGCGTTAAAATAATAATCAGCCACACCAAGGGCGCGCGCTTGCTTGGCAGAGTATTTTCCGCCCTCGGCGCGGAGGTGCACGAATACACCGCGCCCGATTCCGACTGTTATTTTTGCATAGATATGGACGAGGACACCGACACCCTGCGCATCAGCGAAAGCGTAAGAGGTGAGCTTTACACCGTTGACAAATACCACGCGCGCGCCATTATAACCTCGCTTGAGGAAAAAGAAAAATTGGGCATGCTTTCCCTTTCATATTACGACGTGCCGATGATGTCGGAAATT
>JAZKZC010000189.1:0-21098 GCA_045612465.1 Eubacteriales bacterium | reverse complement strand
ATGTTCTTGCCGATGTATTTTGCGGTAATGCAGTCATTCAAGCCTCTTGATGAGCTTTGGATATTCCCTTCGAAGTTTTACGTTATCAACCCCACGATCAAGAACTATTCCGACTTGTTCAAGTTGATGAGCACGTCTTGGGTTCCTTTCTCCCGTTACATATTCAACACCGTTCTTATTACGGTTTGCGGTACGTTCGGTAACCTGGCGCTCGGTTCTTTGGCAGCTTACGCGCTTGCAAAGATTCCGTTCCCGGGTAGAAACGGTATGTTCAAGATGGTCGTCCTCTCCCTCATGTTCGTGTCAACGATCACGGGTGTTGCAAACTTTATCACAATGAGATTCCTCGGACTTATCGACAACATTCTTGCGATAATCATCCCTGCATTCTGCTCCACGCTCGGTCTTTACCTTATGAAGCAGTTTATGGAATCTTCAGTATCTGACCAGGTACTTGAGTCTGCCCGTCTTGACGGTGCAGGTGAATTCAAGGTCTTCTGGACAATCGCGATGCCGATGGTTAAGCCCGCTTGGCTTACACTTATCGTGTACTCATTCCAGGGACTTTGGAACACAGGTTCATCTATTTACATTCAGAGTGAACAGTGGAAAACATTCAACTACGCAATCAACCAGATTTTGTCGGCAGGTATCGTACGTGCCGGCGCAAGTACGGCGGCGATGGTTATCATGATGATTGTCCCCGTTACGGTATTTGTAATTACGCAGAGTAACATTATTGAAACGATGGGTACATCGGGCATGAAGGATTAAGGAGGAAATATGAAAAAAATACTTTTCAGAACGCTTACTGTCCTTTTGGGTGTACTTACGGTGCTTTCCCCTATCACGGCATCTGCGTATTATTCTTATGATACGTATACCTATTCACTTGAAGGAAAGCCGATGAACTCCCCCGACGCTTACGTTCCGTCGGAAATCATCGACAGCGATTCCATGGGTCTTGTTCTCGATATGGATGACCCTAAGGATATAACGGTTGACAGCGATAACAACGTGTATATCGCAGATGCGACCAACCACAGAATCATAGTTCTTAACAACCGTTTCAAGCAGAGATTCATAATCGATAAGTTTGTTAACGAGCACGGTGTAAACGATGCTCTTACAAACCCCAACGGTGTCTTTGTTACAGACGAAAAGATCTATGTTGCCGACACGGATAACAGCCGTATCGTTGTGTTTGACAAGGATGGTAAATTCCTTGAGATAATCGGCAAGCCGATCTCGAAAGAAATCAGCGTTGACGACCTTTACCGTCCCGTAGCACTTGCGGTTGACGCCGCAGGCCGTATGTATATCGTTTCATCGACTACATACCGCGGTATCATCGCAATCAACAAGGAAGGTAACTTCCAGGGCTTTATCGGTGCTCAGAAATCCTCCCTTACAGCATGGGAGATATTCTGGAGAAAGTTCCAGACAGAAGAACAGAGAAAATACTCCGATACAGTCGTATCTACTGAGTATAACAACATCACCATCGACGATATGGGACTTATCTACGTTACCACATCGTCCGTAGACGAAGCAGCACAGCAGAACGCGATCAAGACAAAGGATAAATCGGGTGACTACGCTCCTGTAAAGAAGCTTAACACAGCCGGTGACGAAATTCTTGACCGTAACGGCTTCTGGCCTCCGTCCGGTGAAGTTGAGGTCAATGAACAGGGCATGACAACAAGCTCCTCGTCTATCACAGGCCCTTCCAAGATCATCGACGTTGCACTCGGTCCGGAAGGTACGTGGAGCATTATCGACGAAAAGAGAAACAAGGTCTTCACATACGATGAAGAAGGTCGTTTGCTTTTCGTATTCGGTGACCAGGGTACACAGCTTGGTAACCTCCAGAGCATCCAGGCTATCACTTACATGGGCGACGATATGCTTCTTCTTGACAAGACCGCTGACAATATCACGGTCATGAAGCGTACAGACTACGGTGATACGCTTATAAATGCTATCAAGAACCAGCGTGAGCGTCGTTACGACGAGGCTGAGGCTGACTGGCTTGAGATTCTCAAGCGTAACAATAACTTCGATGCGGCTTATGTCGGACTTGGCAGAGCGTACTACCGTGACGGCAGATACGAAGACGCTATGGATATGTATAAGTTTGCATACGATACAGAAAATTACTCGACGGCATTCAAGTACTACAGACAGGAATGGGTTGCTAAATACGCCCTTGTAGTGCCGATAGTTGTCGTAGTTCTCGCAGTTGCGATATACTATTTCTTCGGTTATGCCGGAAGAAAGAACAAAGAGGTTGCGACAAGACCCGACGGCTCCAGAACCTTCTGGGAAGAAGTTCTCTACGGTATGCACGTAATTATGCATCCGTTTGACGGCTTCTGGGATCTTAAATACGAAAGACGAGGCTCCGTGCGAGCTGCTATCGTATACATCGTATTGGCGATTGCTGCATTTACGTATAACGGAATCGGTTCTGCTTATCTGTTCAACCCGCAGGGCGAATACATAAGCATCTTCGGACAGATTATTTCTATCCTCGTTCCGCTCTTCCTCTGGTGCGTTGCAAACTGGTGTCTTACAACGCTGTTTGAAGGTGAAGGAAGCTTCAAGGACATCTTCATAGCATCGTCCTACGCACTTGCACCTATTCCGCTTTTGATGATACCCGCAACACTTTTGACAAACATATTCACACTTAACGAATCGCAGATCATAACACTTCTCACGACCATTATGTGGATCTGGGTAGGCTTGCTCGTGTTCTTCGGTTCGATGATAACACACGACTATTCACTCGGAAAGAACCTTATAATCAGTATCAGCACGATAGTTGGTATGGCGGCAATTATGTTTATTGCGCTCCTGTTCTCCAGCTTGATGTCCAAGATTATAAGCTTCATCACGAGCATCGTGGTCGAAATTTCGTACAGAATGTAGTAAGGAGGTAAAATATAATGGCTTTGAAAAAACTTTTATCTATGCTCCTTGCTATAATGATGGTAGTAGGTACACTCACATCCTCTTTCGTGGTAACGGTTTTCGCTGATGAGGAAAACACCGAAACGGGTGATACCGAAAACGAAGGCGAGGAAGAAGATTCCACCAATATCGACTACACAAGAGTTGAATACAAATCACCCGAAGAAAAGCTCAAATCAATGACTCTCCGTGTGCAGAATCAGAACTACGAGCTTTACTCCTTCGCAAGAACGGGTGAGGTTGCAGTCCGCGACAGAAGAACGGGTCAGATACTTTTCTCTAACCCCTACGATCTCGGTTCTACAACAGGTTCGGCTGACACAAAGGAAATGCTCCTTTCACAGGTAGTCGTTGAATTTACAAACGGTTCGAAGAACCAGACATATTACAGCTACACGGAAGCGGCTTTGCGCGACCAGATAATCGTTAAGAACATTCAGAACGGTTTGAGAGTTGAATATGCAATCGGACGTACGGAAACGAGAAAGCTTGTTCCGCGTCAGATCACAAAAGAGAGCTTTGAAAACAACATTCTTGCAAAGCTTAAAGAAGCAGGCGCATCCAGCTGGCTTTTGAATAAGTTTACAGCTTACTACCTGCTTAAAGACCCCACGGCGCCCGGTGTTACACAGACAACGCTCAACGCGATGTATAACCAGTGGCCCATCACGAAAAAGTATCCTATCTACGTTCTCTCCAACGATACAAAGGACAGAGAGTTCAACTGGATAGAGGAGCAGATCAAGAAGTACTGCCCTGAATACACATACGAAAAGCTTGACGAAGACCACGATCTCGTTGAATACAGTGTAACCGATACAGCTCCCCCCTTGTTCCGTCTTTCCATCGAGTACACACTTGATGAGCAGGGACTTACGGCAAGACTTGCAGCTAACGGTATCCGCTTCAACGAAACGAACTACAAGCTGAAGAAGCTTACAATCCTTCCTTACTTCGGCGCAGGTAACAGTAAGGATAATGAGGGTTACACGTTCATTCCCGACGGTAGCGGTACTTTGACAAGATTTGAGGACGTTGATACACAGCTGTCACTCAGTGCGAAAATGTACGGTTCCGACTTCGCATACCACACAGACGATCCCCAGCACCGTCAGCCTATGCGCTTGCCCGTGTTCGGTGTCGTTGAAAACTATGTTGAATCCAGCACGTACAGAGTAAACGTTCCGCTTAACAAGTATTACTATGCTGACGGTTCGGAAATAACGAGATACATTTCCGAAAATGCAGATAAGGGTTGGTTCAACGTATATCCCGAAAACGGTGTATTCTATGATAAGGACGGAAATGCTGTTCATACAATGAAGAACGGTGAGTACCCCGAAGATATGGAATATATCGACGCATACGGCAACCTCATCAGCACAAAGTCCGTTACGGAAACTTCTACTTACGAAGAAGACAGAGGATACTTTGCTATCCTTCTCGAAGGTGACGCTCTTGCTGAAATCTCGACAAACCACGGCGGTGTTCTCCACGACTACAGCTCTGTTGCAACATCGTTCTATCCCCGTCCTACAGACTCTTATAACCTTGCGGATGCAACGAGTGTCGGCGCAAACGCAATGTGGACGGTAACTTCAAAGCGTAGATACACAGGAAGCTACATAATCAGATACACAATGCTTACAGATGAAGCAAAGGCAGCTGATTACAACGAATTCCTCAAAGATCCCGAAGCTTACAGAGAAAATCTTATCTCAACGCTCATTCCCGATGAAGAAGGTAACGTTGATACGTCCTCTATCTTCATTCCCGACGTTAAGGTAGATAACTTCAAATACTATCCCGCATCCTATATGGGTATGGTAAACGTATGCAGAGATTATCTTGAAGGCGAAGGAATTCTTACAAGACTCACAGCAGAAGACATAAAGGATGACATTCCTTTGTGTATAGAAACAATGGGTGTTATTCAGTCAACTGACAAGATATTGAGTATTCCCGTTGAAGTCAAGGTACCTTTGACAACGTTTGACGATGTCAAGACGATGTACGGTATGCTTGCGGAAAAAGAGATCACAAACGTTAACTTCAAGCTCACGGGCTATGCAAACGGCGGTGTTATTTCCACCGTTCCGGGCAAAGTTAAGTGGGAAAAGAAGGCAGGCGGCGCTGACGGATTCAAGGATCTTATGGCGTTTGCTGAAGAAAAGGATATCGGCGTATATCCCGAATTTGAATTCTCTTACTTGCAGAGCGTTTCGCTCTTTGACGGTTTCAGCTACAAGAAGCACGCTGTTCAGACAATGGACGGCAGATACCCGTCACAGCGTGAATACAACCCTGCATATCAGGAATTCTACAAGACAGGTTACAACCCCATTTCTCCCTCTGTTTTTGAATACTTCTACGATAAGATGTCAGAGGATCTCAAGGAAGTTAAGCCTACGGGCATTTCCGTTGGAACACTCGGTTCTGATCTGAACTCCGACTTTAACGAGGATGATCCTTACAACAGAGAAGAAAGCAAGGAATTTGTAAAGGATCTTCTTGCGAAGATGAAGAATGACTTCGGAAGCGTAATGGTAAGCGGCGGTAACTCCTTCGTTCTCCCGTATGCAGATTACATTCTCGAAGTACCGCTTGATTCCAGCCAATACCTGAAGTCGAGCAACGCTATACCTTTCGTAGGTATGGTTCTCCACGGTTACGTGAACTTCACAGGTTCTGCCCTCAATATGGCAGGTGACCTTGATTATGAGCTTTTGAAGGCTATCGAAAACGGTTCTTCAATGTACTTCGTACTCTGCTACCAGAATACGAATAAGCTCAAGGAAGACGAAATACTCCAGAAGTACTATTCCGTAAACTTTGATACATGGCTTGAAGGTCTTGCTGAAAGCTATCATACGCTTAACGGTGCGTTGAACGACGTTCAGGATAAGCTTATAATCGATCACGAGTTCATTACGGGTGTACGCGTTCTTACTGAAGAAGAATATCAGCAGGCAGTTGCAGATAAGCTTCGTGCAGAAGAAGAATCAAAGAAAGAAGAAACAGAAGCTCCTGTTGATTCTGAAACAGAAGTTCCCGCTGACAGCGATTCCGATGTTGAAACAGATGTACCCGTTGAAGATACGGTAACAGACGTTGAAACAGAAGCGCCTTCCGAGGATGTCCCCGAAGAAGATGTTGAAGAGGATGCTGACGAAGATGAAGAAGACGATAAGCCTTCCATTGAAGAACAGATCGCAGCGGAAAATCTTATCGACAACGGTAAGATCGTAAAGGTAACTTATGAAGGCGGTAAGGTATTCATACTTAACTACAACAACTTCAAGGTTTCCGTTGACGGCGTTGAAATCGACGCTCTCGGCTTCTACACATACACAGAAGGAGGAGAAGGCTGATGAATAATACTGCAAACGAAAAGGTTGCAAACGCAGCGCCCAAGAAAAAGCGCCGCATAGCTTCCCTTGACAAGAAAAAGGCAAGAGCAGGTTATGTATTCGTACTTCCGTTCATAATCGGTCTTGTGGCAATGTACTTGCCGATCATTTACGACTCCATTCTGTATAGCTTTACTAACATTAAACACGGTGCAGACGGATATCAGCTGATGTTTGTCGGTCTTGAAAACTACCGTAACGCTCTGTTCGTTGATACAACATACGTTCAGGTGCTTACAACGGGTATCAAGCAGTTGTTCCTTGATATTCCCTGTATCGTAATATTCTCGCTGTTTATGGCTGTTCTTCTTAACCAGAAGATGGTCGGCCGTGCAGCTTTCCGTGCGATTTTCTTCGTGCCCGTTGTCTTGTCAACAGGTTTGGTTGCAAAGATCGACTCAGGTAACGAACTGCTCTCCTACATGCAGAATACCGATGAAGGTATCAGCACGGGTGCGCAGAGCACGGGTGTTTCGGAAATCGTTTCCGCTATGGACTTTAAGTACTTGTTCTCAAGTATGAAGGTCGGTAAGGAACTCGTCGACTACGTTATCAGTGCTATTAACAACATTTATAACATAGTTAACCGTTCCGGTGTTCAGATGCTTATATTCCTTGCAGGTTTGCAGTCAATTTCGCCGGCTATTTACGAGTCGTGCGAAATTGAAGGCGCATCCGCTTGGGAAACTTTCTGGAAGATAACCTTCCCGATGATAAGCCCGATGATTCTGACAAATGCAGTGTATACAATCATTGACGCATTCACATCATCCACAAATACGGTTATGTCGTATATCGACCAGGTATACAGCAAGACAGACGGTGACGTTCTTTCGTCGGCGATGGCTTGGATGTACTTCCTGATAGTTATTGCGATTATCGCTGTTGCGGTAGGTTTGCTTTCAATGTATACATTCTACCAGAGAAGAGATTAAGGGGGTGCGCGTAAATGAATGCTGATGCAAGTGTAAAAACAAAAAGAAAAGCAAAAGACACTGTAAAGGTTGATTTTGACAGAACCCCGTTCTGGGAAAGAATGAAGGCAAAGTATCTTTCGATGTACTTCCTGAAAAAGTTTATATGGGCATTGTTCAGATACGTTTTGCTTATAGGTATATCTTACGTTATACTTTTCCCCTTCTTTGCAAAGATCGCTTCGTCGTTTATGTCACCTGATGACTTTGTTGATGCAACGGTTAAATTGATACCTAAGTATCCCACGTTTGACCAGTATAAGTACATAGTTCTTGAGAACCATTACCTCAAGGCATTGCTTAATACAACGCTTCTTTCACTGTCATGTGCGATTTTGCAGACGTTTATATGTGCAATAATCGGTTACGGTTTTGCAAAGTTCAAGTTCCGTGGAAACGGTCTGTTGTTCGCGCTTGTTATATTCTCGATGGTCGTTCCTCACCAGACGCTCCAGCTCGCTATGTTTATGAAGTTCAGATACTTTGACGTTCTCGGAATCATAAACCTGCTCGGCGGCGGTGTATTCAAGGGCCTCGATATTACAGGCGGTGTCAAGTATTTGAACCTTACAAACCAGTTCACACCGCTTATACTCCTTTCACTCACAGGTTTTGCGTTCAAGAACGGTCTTTACATCTTTATGATGCGCCAGTTCTATAAGGGTGTCCCTGATGAGCTTGAGGAATCCGCATACGTTGACGGTTCGGGTGTTATGCGTACATTCTTCCAGATAATTATTCCGCTTTCCGTTCCTATGATGATCACGATCTTCCTGTTCGCGTTCTCATGGCAGTGGACAGACAGCTTCTACACAGGCTTGTTCTTCACAAAGACGGATATTTATATGATGAAGAGTATCGTCGCAATTCCTAAGTCACTTGATATTACGTTTGCTGCATCAAACCTTTATAATGCTGCGATAAGAAATACTTGCGGACTTATGATAATCCTTCCCCTTGTTATCCTGTTCCTGTTCTGCCAGAGATACCTTATTCAGGGTATCGAGCGTTCGGGTATCACAGGCTAATAACGGTGGACTCAAACTGATAATTTCAAGACCGATTCTGAGAGTCGGTCTTGATTTTTGTTTTGATAAATAAATATATATTCCTGTGTTTGAATGGCGAAGTAATTTAAGGGCATCAAGTTTAGAAAAAGCGGAATGTAAATGTAACATTTCTTTATAACTTCTTGCAATTTTATATTTTATGTGTATAATTAAATCACCGACAGTTCGTTTGTACCATCCTGTCGTTAAACAAAACCAGGACTGCTTTCATTTGATATGATGCGGCTTTGCGTTTTGCAAGGCTTTTTGTTTTGGAAAAATCGGAGAATTTTATGGATAAAGAAAAAAAGCAAGCAAAGCTTACGGTGTTGCTTGCACGGGAAAAAAGGGAAACGGAGATACTTTTGAGGTCTATTCCGTCGATTGTTGTATCATTGTTCGTTGTCAGCGTCATTTGTATGAATCTGCTTGCAAATAAAACACTTTTTCAGAATGATTATATTGCGCTTGACGGCGGAATTTTAATATCGTGGCTGTCATTTATGTGTATGGACATTATCACACGGTATTTCGGACCGAAAGCTTCAAATAAAATTGCAATCCTTGCTTGTATTATCAATCTTTTGACGTGCCTTGTTTTTTATATTGCAAGCATTATACCGTCAAATGCAAATGATTATACGGCGCTTGACACGCTTCTTGGCGGAACGTGGTTTATACTTCTTGGCAGCACGGTGGCTTTTCTTGTATCGGCTGTCATAAATAATCTTTTGAATTACACACTCGGGAAAGCGTTTTCTAAAAATCCCGACGGAAAGACCGCATACGCTGTAAGCGCGTACGTTTCAACGTTTATCGGTCAGTTTTTTGATAATTTTATTTTTTCCGTTATCGTTTTTGTGTTTTTTGCACCAAAATTCTGGAACGGATTTTGCTGGACACCGCTTCAATGTGCGATGTGCGCGTTGACGGGCGCTGTTGCAGAATTGTTGATGGAAATTGTTTTTTCGCCGATCGGATATAAAATAGTCACGAAATGGAGAGAGCACGGTGTAGGACATGAGTATCTTGATTTTATCAAAGGAGAAGAAAAATGAGAGTTTTAATAACGGGTACATCGCAGGGAATAGGATATGCGATAGCTGAATATTTTTTGAATAAAGGTCACGAGGTTATCGGTATTGACCGTTTGGAAAAGGGCATTGAGCATAAACACTACAGGCATTACGTTTGCGACGTGCGTGATTATGAAAAGCTGCCCGAAATTAAAAATGTAGATATTCTTATCAACAATGCGGGAACACAGAACGAGGATGATATTGACATAAATCTCAAAGCACTCATACATATTACCGAAAAATACGGAGTTCACGAGAGAATACGCTCAATTTTAAACATAGGCTCTGCAAGTGCGCATACGGGTTCTGAATTTCCCGAATACTGCGCAAGCAAGGGCGGAATACTCTCTTATACAAAAAATGTTGCCCTGCGTGTGGCAAAGTACGGCGCTGTGTGTAACAGCCTTGATCCGGGCGGAGTTGTCACACCGCTTAACGAGTGTGTTATGAACGATCCCGAGCTTTGGGCGCAGATAATGAACGAAACACCGCTTAAACGCTGGGCGAGCACGGAGGAAATTGCCGAATGGGCATATTTCCTCACAATCACAAACAAGTTCTGCACGGGACAAAATATCCTTGTCGACGGCGGTGAGTCAATTAATTTTAACTTTATTTGGAAATGACAATAAAAAACACCTCGGTGAGGTGTTTTTTTATCAGAATTTTCTATAGTTTAAATATTATTCGCCGAATGTGTTTTTTAGAAAATCTTGCCCAAGATTTTTTGACTTATCATTTTAGCAAAATAGCTAATGTAGAAGATAAGCATCAGAATAAGAGTAATTTGTTTTATGAACATAAATGCACCTTATTTCATTAGTATTATATCAAAATTTGTTGTGCTTTTCAATGATGTATCGCTTTTGCGATATGATGTATTGCGCTGTGCGCAATATGATGTAAATTCGCTTCGCTCATTTATGATGCGAAGCGTTCCTTAATGTTGCGAAGCAACACATCATTAACGAAGTGACATCATTAGCACAGCGACATCATGTTCCCGAAGGGAACGCTTCATTGAAAAAATGACAAGTTTCTTTCGAAACTTGTCATTTTTTCTGGTGCCGGTGGCGGGGGTCGAACCCGCACGGTATCGCTACCACTGGATTTTGAGTCCAGCACGTCTGCCAATTCCATCACACCGGCGCACATATTATAATATCACATATCGATAATTTTTGCAAGATGTTTTTTAAAATTTTTTCGCTTTTTACAATTTTTTAAAATTCTGACTTTACACATAAGTTTACAGATAATTTTACAGATGACTTGACAGATGTAAAATTTTGTGGTACAATATCGACAATTTAAATCATTTTATCCGAACGGAAAGAAAATTATGACAAGTGATATTTTAAACGAGATACTGAAACTTAAAAAAGAAAAAAATGCGGCGATCCTTGCGCATTACTATGCACCCGATGAAATACAGTCGGTGGCTGATTACGTGGGAGATTCGTTTTACCTTGCAAGACTTGCCGAAAATATACCCGAAAAGCTTATTGTTTTCTGCGGTGTCGGCTTTATGGCGGAAAGTGTCAAGATAATCAACCCCGAAAAGACGGTTCTTGTTCCCGATATGAGTGCGGACTGCGCAATGGCGCATATGGCGAGTGTCGAAAAAATAAAGGAAATGAGAGAAAAGTACGACGACTTGGCGGTTGTCTGCTACATAAATTCAACAGCGGAGCTGAAATGTAACAGCGACATCTGCGTGACCTCGTCAAATGCGGTTAAGATAGTAAAAAATCTTCCCAACAAAAACATCTTTTTCATTCCCGACAAAAATCTCGGCACTTACGTTGCAGAGCAAGTACCCGAGAAAAATATAATCTTGAACGACGGTTACTGTCCTATACACGCATCGCTCGGTGTTGAGGTGCTGAAAAAAACAATAGAAAAGCACCCGAATGCCAAGGTGCTGACACATCCCGAATGTGAAAAAGAGATACTTGCGCTTTCTGATTTTATCGGAAGCACAGCCGACATACTGAAATATGCTGGCGAAAGCGAGCATAACGAATTCGTCGTCTGCACCGAGGAGGGTGTCGGCTATCCCTTGAAGAAGAACAACCCCGATAAGAAATTTTACTTTGCGGGCGAGGATTTTATCTGCGGTGATATGAAACTGAACACACCCGAAAAATTACTGAACGTTTTGAAGACGGGCGAAAACGAAATAAAAGTAAGCAAAACGAAAAGGGAAAAAGCGCTTCATCCCTTGAAAAGAATGCTTGATAGCGCAAAATAACGGAGAAAATATGAAAACCGATATTGTGATTGTCGGATGCGGGGTAAGCGGTCTGTACTTTGCCCTGAATCTTCCGAGAGATAAAAAAATACTTATGATAACGAAGGACGAGGCGGAAAACAGCGATTCGTTTCTGGCTCAAGGCGGTATCTGCGTTTTGAAAGATAAGGACGATTACGACTCGTTTTTTGAGGATACGATGCGCGCCGGACATTATGAAAACAGAAAAGAATCCGTTGACATAATGATACGTTCATCGCGCAAGGTTATAAACGACCTTATTTCCTACGGTGTCGATTTTGAAAAGGAAAACGGTGAGCTTGCCTATACAAAAGAAGGCGCGCACACCAAAAACAGAATTCTTTTCCACAAAGACGAAACGGGTAAGGAGATAACAAAAAATCTTCTGAAAGCCGTCAAAAAGCTTGATAACGTTACCTTGAAAGAAAATTGCACCATGGTCGATATAATCGAAGAAGACGGAGAATGTGCAGGTATCGTATACCGCGACGGAAAAGGAAAGTATAAAGCGGTATATGCCGATTACACAATGCTTGCAACGGGCGGTATCGGCGGACTTTTTGAACATTCGACAAACTTCCGCCACCTGACGGGTGATGCGCTTGCCATAGCCATTAAACACGGTGTCAAGCTGAAAAATATCGACTATATACAGATTCATCCGACGACGTTGTATTCAACAAAAGGCGGACGGGACTTCCTCATTTCGGAGTCTGTAAGAGGCGAGGGAGCAATACTCCTTAACGATAAGGGTGAAAGATTTGTAAATGAGCTTCTGCCGAGGGATGTCGTTGCAAATGCGATATTTGAAGAAATGGCGAAAACGGGTGCTGAACACGTGTGGCTGTCGATGGCGCCTATTCCGAAAGAGGAAATAGAAAGCCATTTTCCGAATATTTGCGCAAAGTGCCTTGAGGAAGGATATGATGCGACAAAGGAGCCGATCCCCGTCGTGCCCGCACAGCATTATTTTATGGGTGGTATATACGTTGACAAATACAGCAAAACCTCGATGGACAGGCTGTATTCCTCAGGTGAAACGGCTTGCAACGGCGTACACGGCAAGAACAGACTTGCAAGCAATTCGCTTCTTGAAAGCCTTGTGTTTGCAAAGCGCGCTGCCGAGAGGATAACGAAAACGTACACGGAAGCTGAGCATAAAGAGAAAAAAATTGATTTTTCCGTTTACGACGGATGTGAAGCGGAATACAGAAAAGCAGTACTTGATGCAATAGAAAGGGAGAAGAAAAAACATGAATGAAATAACGATGATGATGAATGCAGATGAGCTTATTTTGAGCGCTTTGAGAGAAGATATAACGAGCGAGGACATAACTACAAACTCCGTGATGCGTGAGTATCAGAAGGGTGAGGTCGAACTTATCTGTAAGCAGGACGGCATACTTGCAGGCCTTGCTGTTTTCAAGAGAGTTTTTGAGCTTCTTGATAAAAATACCGAATTTGAATTTTACTTCAAAGACGGCGATGAGATCAAAAACAAAGATAAGATAGGTGTTATAAGAGGCGATATACGTGTTCTTTTGTCAGGTGAGAGAGTTGCCCTGAACTATTTACAGCGTATGTCGGGTGTTGCAACGTATACAAGAGGTGTTGCAAAGCTTCTTGAAGGTACGAAGACGAAGCTTCTTGACACGAGAAAAACGACACCGAATATGCGTGTGTTTGAAAAGTATTCGGTCAAGGTCGGCGGCGGCCACAACCACAGATATAACCTCAGCGACGGTATTCTTTTGAAGGATAACCACATCGGTGCGGCAGGAAGCATCACGAAAGCGATACAGATGGCAAAGGAATACGCACCGTTTGTAAGAAAAATTGAAATTGAAGTTGAAAACCTTGAAATGTTCAAGGAAGCGCTTGAAGCGGGCGCTGATATAATTATGCTTGACAATATGAATCCCGAAGATATGAAAGAGGCTGTAAAACTTGCCAAGGGCAAGGCGGAAACTGAGTGCAGCGGTAATGTCACCAAGGAAAACATCAAACGTCTGACGGATATCGGTGTTGACTATATTTCAAGCGGTGCGCTGACACATTCATCGCCGATACTTGATTTGTCGCTCAAAAATCTTCACTCGATATAAGGGGGCAGAATGAAAGCAGAAATAAGAAGAAAAGAGATAATTTCCCGCCTTGTATCGGAAAAAGGAGCTGTATCGGGCAGTGAGCTTGCAGAATCTCTCAACGTTTCAAGACAGATAATAGTTCACGATATAGCGATACTGAAGGCGGCAGGATATGAGATACTTTCCACTCACAGCGGATATATTTTGAATGAAACTCCCAAGGCTGAACGCGCGTTCAAGGTGCGCCATATGACCGACAGAACAGAGGAAGAACTGATGCTCATAATCGATATGGGCGGTACGGTTGACGATGTGTTTGTGTGGCATAAGGTGTACGGAAAGGTGCAGGCGAAGCTTAATATCTTTTCAAAAAGAGGTATTGAGCAGTTTATGGACGGCATCAAAAGCGGACGCTCGACCGAGCTGATGAACATTACCGACGGTTACCATTACCACACGGTAAAGGCAGATTCAAACGAAACGCTCGATAAAATTGAAAAAGCGTTAAAAGCACACGGATTCCTCGTACCAGAGGTTGAATAAAAATACGTGCATAAAAATTGAAAAAATGCTTGACAAATGGTTGATTTTATGATAAAATTACTTTGTTTGTGGGTTTGTCCTTACTCGCAAGCCGTCAGGGCAGTCCGCCGGCGTGTATCGCCGTGAATGCGCGGAGATTATATATTTTGGAGGTCCATAAAGATGGATTTGTTAAAGGCATTTGTCGCAGATCAGCTCAAGGCTGATGCTCCCCAGGTTAAGATCGGTGACACCGTTCGTGTTTACAACAAGATCGTTGAAGGTTCCAGAACAAGAACACAGATCTTCGAAGGCACAGTTATCGCAAAGCGTAACAGCGGTATTTCCGAAACATTTACCGTAAGAAGAATTGCATACGGTGTAGGCGTTGAAAAGACGTTCAACCTGCATTCTCCCACAGTTGAAAAGATCGAAACTGTAAGAATCGGTAAAGTAAGACGTGCTAAGCTTTACTATCTCCGTGATAGAGTAGGTAAGGCAGCCAAAACTAAGGAACAGGTAAGATAATCAAAAGAACTGCGGTTTTACCGCAGTTCTTTTGATTTTATAATAATTATTATTTTACATTTGATTTATGCGCAGTCGCAATCGTTCATTTTTTATTGCAGAAAACGTTGGGGCTGTGTGGGACAGTGGATGAAGTGTTTGTCCGAAAGGGAAGGTGTAGTTCATTTCTGCTCTCATTTCGATGAGAGAAATTTTTTTATAAAAGCGACGTGTTGTGCAATTTTTCGTTATTTACGAAACTGCAACGGTCGTTTACAAGAAGCGTAAGTGTATTTTCGGATTTTTTCAGCGTTATCTCGGATTTTACCTCGCCGTACGATATGCCGTCGCAGTATATGTAAGCGGGGTTGTTTACGTCGTTTGAAACGCTCACCGTAAGCGTACAGCTGTCGGGAACGACGATGGTTCTTGCATCAGACAGGTGAGGACAGATGGGTGTTACCGCAAAACAACTGCTTTCGGGCAGGAGCACTGGGCCGCCTGCGGAAAAGTTGTATGACGTTGAGCCTGTCGGTGTTGAAATTATAACACCGTCACCGCGGAAAGACATAAGCGGCTTTCCGTCGCACGTAACGTCTGTTTTTATAACGGAGCCGTAGTTTCCCTTTGCAATAACGACGTCGTTCAATGCGCAACCGCTCTGCGTGCCGTCGTTGAATCCGACGGTGCTTCTTTGTGAGCGGAGAAGCTCATTTACGGAAAGGGGTGTTATATCCTTTGCTGAATCAAGCTCGTATGCGCAGAGATAGCCGAGCCTGCCTCCGTTGATGCCGAGCAGCGGCTTTTTGTATTCTATTGCCGTCTTTGCTGCGTTAAGCACCGCGCCGTCACCGCCGACGGACACGATAACATCCGCATCACACGGTGATACCGTGTGCTCGTCATTTCCGAAAAGAGTTATTGAATCCTCTTTTGAAAAATAACATTCAAAGCCGTTATCCGCAAGTGCTTTTATGCACAAATGCGACGATTTTATATATCTTTCTTTTGAAAGATTCGGGCAAATATAAAGCTTCATATCATTTATTTTTGAGGTATTCATCTATCGCGTGCGCCGCCTTTTTGCCCGCGCCCATAGCGGATATGACGGTCGCTGCGCCCGTGACTGCATCACCGCCCGCGTATACGGCGGTTTTTGACGTCAGTCCGTCTTCGTTTACGACGATTCCGCCGCGGGGATTTACCTCAAGTCCTTTTGTCGTATCTTTTATAAGCGGATTCGGAGAGGTTCCTATCGACATTATGACCGTGTCAACGTCGAGAATAAACTCCGAATTTTCCATAGGAACAGGCTTGCGTCTGCCTTTTTCGTCAGGCTCACCCAGCTCCATTTTTATGCATTTGATGGCTTTTACAAATCCGTTTTTGGGATCTCTCGGATCGTTTTCGTTTTTGTATCCCAGAATTTCAATGGGATTACAAAGAAGACGGAATTCTATTCCTTCCTCCTCTGCGTGCTCTACTTCCTCACGTCTTGCAGGGAGTTCTTCCATACTTCTTCTGTATATGATATACACCTTTTCAGCGCCAAGACGGAGCGCCGTTCTTGCCGCATCCATTGCAACGTTTCCGCCGCCGACAACGGCAACGCGGCCGCCTTTCATAATGGGTGTGTCGGGGTGAGAGCGGTACGCTTTCATCAGGTTGCTTCGGGTTAAAAATTCGTTTGCCGAATATACGCCCTTGAGCGATTCTCCCGGAATATTCATAAAGTTGGGAAGTCCTGCGCCCGAGCCGATAAATGCTGCCTCAAAGCCCATATCAAAAAGCTCGTCAACGGTCAGAGTCTTTCCGATTATTACGTTTGTTTCAATTTTGACACCGAGCGATTTAAGTGTGTCTATTTCCTTTTTGACTATCGCTTTCGGCAGTCTGAATTCGGGTATGCCGTATACAAGCACACCGCCTGCGGTGTGAAGCGCTTCGTATACCGTTACGTCGTAACCTTTTTTTGCAAGGTCGCCCGCGCACGTAAGTCCTGACGGGCCCGAACCGATGACGGCAACGCGTTTTCCGTTTGAAACGGGAAAGTCGGGTGAATCCGTGCAGTTTTCGTTGTGATAGTCAGCGACGAATCTTTCAAGTCTGCCTATTCCCACGGGCTCGAATTTTATGCCGAGGGTGCAATGCTTTTCACACTGTGATTCCTGCGGACAAACTCTGCCGCACACGGCAGGGAGCGACGACGACTTTGAAATGTGTCTGTATGCGCCCTCAATGTCGTCATTCTTTATATAATCTATGAAGCCGGGAATGTCGATATTTACGGGGCATCCGTCAACGCAGGGCTTATTTTTGCAGTTAAGACAGCGGGAAGCCTCTGACTTCGCCATTTCATATGTGTAACCGAGTGCCACCTCGTCAAAGTTATGCGCCCTTTCTTCGGGTGACTGTGTCGGCATCGGGTTCTTTTCAGGTTTGATAGCCACTTAAAATTCCTCCTCGGAGCGTTTAAAGAGATTGCAGGTGTCTTCGTATGCGTGACGTTCAAAGTCGGAATACATACGGCCGCGCGACATAGCCTCGTCAAAATCGACCTCATAACCGTTGAAGTCGGGACCGTCAACGCAGGCAAAGTTCGTGACACGTTTGCCGTCACGGTTGAGTGTAAGACGGCAGCCGCCGCACATTCCCGTGCCGTCTATCATTATGGGATTCATCGATACCGTTACGGGAACACCGTGAGGGCGCGCTGTTTCAACGACGAATTTCATCATTATAAGCGGGCCTATCGTTATTATCATATCGAATTTTTCACCCGATTCGAGCATTTCTTTAAGCGGGAGCGTGACGTTGCCGCCTCGTCCGTACGAGCCGTCGTCGGTCATAACGGTAAGCGAGTCACAGCAGGCGGAAAATTCTTCTTCAAGTATGAGAAGATCGCGGTTTCTGAAGCCGATGATCCCCGTGACCTCTGCGCCGAGTCTTTTGAATTCCTCCGCAACGGGCAGAGCGATGGCACAGCCGACACCGCCGCCGACGATGCATACCTTTTTGATGCCGCCTGTGTGAGTGGGAACACCGAGGGGGCCTGCGAAATCCTCGATATATTCTCCCTCGTTTTTGCAGTCGAGCTTTTTCGTTGTGGAGCCTACTATCTGAAATATTATCTTGACCGTTCCGCGGCTTTTGTCAGTGCCCGCGACGGTCAGCGGTATTCTTTCTCCGTCCTCGTCAACACGCAGGATGATGAATTGTCCCGGCTTTGCCTTGTTTGCTACAAGCGGAGCTTCTATTTCCATTTGCGTGACGGTGGGATTAAGTGATTTTTTCGTTACTATTTTATACATCTTATGCCTCTTGATGTGTTGTTATATTTTTAAAAGATCGCAAGCTGCCGACAGTATTTCGCTGTGGTCGAATGCCAAAGCTGTGTCGGTTTTATACACCGTGCGTCCGTCTTTGATCGTGAATTCGATTTTTATATTCCCGTTTGTCAGAGTGAAAGTATCATCACTGTGCGATACTTCAAACCATACCGCTTCAGCCGCGTCGTCGCCTGCGACAGCTTCTATCGGTGTTTTTCCGATGTATGCGAGAAACGCGTATGTAACCACCCAGCCGCGGGGATCGCGTCCGGGTTTTGTGAACATATCGATGGGTTTTATCGTGATATTTTTTATTTTCGTTTCTTCATAAAGCTCGCGGTATGCGGTTTCTTTTATCGTTTCATTGGGGTTTGCAAATCCTCCGGGGAATGCAAATGCACCTGAAAACGGGTGGTTTTTGCGTTTTATAAGCAGAACTTCTTTTTTATTGCCGACCCCGTCCTTGAATATGGCAATATCTGCCGTGAGTGACGGGCGAGGGTATTTGTCTTGGGAATAGCTTTTCAAAAATTCCGCCTCGGATATAGTTATATTTTCGTTTTCGTTCATTTCGTTTGTTTCTCCGCTTGAAGCAAGCTGTATTATAAAGTTCAGCTCCCCCGACGCACCGAAAAGCGAAGCTTTTCAAAATTGCTTTGGCAATTTTCAAAAGGGGCGGTGGGAATTATTGGGTATGATGAATTTTATATCCGCCCCTTTGTGCGTCTGATGACGCATTTTCCCGTTTTTGCAAACGGTATGAAGTGCGGTATAAATATTAAAAATCCACGCGTGTGCCGTAATAACAGCACGCAAGGAGTTTTTCCATTTCAGCCTTTGTTATTTTTCTCGGATTTGACAGCGTGCATGCATCGAGAAGCGCTTCCTCGGCTATTTTGGGAACGCGTTTCAAAAATACGTCTTCGGGCATAAAGCTTTTACCTGATACCTCTCCGTTTTCACCGCAGTTTTTGATGCAGACGGGAATTCCGAGCGATCTGTTCATATTTTCAATATATTCGGTAAGCTTTGAGATTTTTTCGTTTTCGGCTTGCGCATCTATGCCGAGGGCATCGGCAACGGTGCAGTATCTTTTCTTTGCATTTTCGTCTTTTGCGTTGAATTCAATAACTCTCGGCAGGTACATTGCGTTTGCGCAGCCGTGTATTATGTGCGAGCCGTAATCGGCAAATGCCGCACCCGTTTTGTGAGCCATTGAGTGAACAATACCGAGCAGTCCGTTTGTGAAAGCCATTCCCGCAAGACACTGCGCGTAGTGTATGGATTCACGCTTTGAGGAATCCCCGTTATACGAGCCTTCAAGGTCGCTTCCTATTATTTTGATTGCAGATAAAGCAAGGGGATCCGTAAAAGGGTTGGCGGCAGTTGACACGTACGCTTCAATGGCGTGCGTGAGCGCATCCATACCCGTGTGCGCCGTCAGCTTTTTGGGCATCGTTTCGGCGATGGCGGGATCGACGATGGCAACGTCGGGAGTTATTTCGTAATCCGCAATGGGATATTTTATTCCGTTGTCATAGTCGGTGATGATCGAAAATGCGGTTACTTCCGTTGCAGAACCCGACGTTGATGACACGGCGCAGAATTTTGCTTTCGTGCGAAGCTTCGGAAGCCCGAATACCTTTTTCATATCTTCGAATGATATGTCGGGATATTCGTATTTTATCCACATCGCCTTTGCCGCATCTATGGGTGAGCCGCCGCCGATGGCGACTATCCAATCGGGCTTAAAGCGCGTCATCGCCTCGGCACCTTTCATTACGGTTGTAACAGACGGATCAGGCTCGATGCCGTCGAATATTTCGACCTCGAATCCTGCATTTTTCAAATGTTCTTCCGCTTTGTCAAGAAAACCGAATTTCTTCATCGATGAGCCGCCCGTGCAAATGATAGCGCGGTGTCCTTTGAGATTTTCAAGCTCTTTTAAAGAATCGCGTCCGAAATAAATATCTCTCGGTATTGTAAAACGTGGCATAAATATCTCCTTAATCTGTATTTTAAGAAGATTATTGCCCCCGTTCGGTTATTTATGCGTTGTCGGGTGTATATTCGCGGTATATCTCACCGTCAAGTGTTTTCCATAAAAACGTTTTACCGTCGAATATCATATAGCTGTTGGCTGAACCCTCTTTCGGAATGGACACCGAGCCGGGGTTTATATACGTGTGTGTGTCGAACTTTTCGCACACGGGCACGTGAGTGTGTCCGTGTAGGAGAATATCGTTTTTCATAACGGGAGGAAGCTTGCCGTTATTGTATACGTGGCCGTGCGTTGCGTATATAAGTCCGTTTTCCATCGGAATTACGGCATAATCAGCCAGAACGGGGAACGAAAGCACCATCTGGTCAACCTCTGTGTCGCAGTTGCCGCGCACACAGAATATCTGATCTTTCATTCCGTTGAGCATTTCAATTACTTCCTTGGGAGCATATTCCTTCGGAAGATCGTTTCGCGGACCGTGGTAAAGAATATCGCCCAAAAGCAACATTCTGTCGCAATTTTCTTTTTTATAAGCCTCTATAAGCTTTTTGCAGTAAAAAGCCGAGCCGTGTATATCTGATGCTATCAAAAGCTTCATTGTTATTTTCCTCCGTTTTTCGTAAGATGATCAAACAAAGCCGTACAACCGTTTAAAATATCCTCGTAAGCTATATCAAACCGTCTTGTGTACCACGGGTCGCTGACGTCACCACCCTTTGAAGTATAGTCCATAAGTTTGCGGATCTTGCCGTCGGGATCTCCGTTTAAAATTGACGTCATATTTCTTATATTCATACTGTCCATACCGACGAACAGATCGTAATTTTCGTAATCGGAGCTTTTCAGCTTCACTGCATACTTGCCCGAGCAGTCTATTCCGTGACGCTT
>JAZKZC010000188.1:0-4828 GCA_045612465.1 Eubacteriales bacterium | reverse complement strand
CCCAAAGTCTGCCGTCTTCGCCTACTCTGATCCACGCAATATCGTCACCTACGCACCAAACCTTGTAGCCTTTCTTCTTATATATTTCCGGCGGAATGAGCATTGCAAGGTTTGTTTTACCGCATGCAGAGGGGAACGCAGCCGCAATATACTTAACTTCACCTTCGGGATTTTCGATACCGAGGATAAGCATATGCTCAGCCATCCAGCCTTCCTGCTTACCCTGATAGGAAGCTATACGCAGAGCAAAGCACTTCTTACCGAGAAGAACGTTACCGCCGTATGCCGAGTTTACAGAGCAGATCGTGTTATCTTCGGGGAAGTGACAGATATAACGGTTTTCTTCCTCAACGTTTACCTTGCCGTGCAAGCCCTTAACGTAGTCGGGCGAGTCACCGAGAGCTTCAAGGACTTTATTGCCCACTCTCGTCATTATATCCATATTGAGTACAACGTAGATAGAGTCTGTGATCTCGATACCGATCTTGGAGAACTTGGAACCGATAACGCCCATGGAATAGGGGATAACGTACATCGTTCTGCCCTTCATGGAATCCTTATAGATTTCTCCGAGCATCTTGTAGCATTCTTTGGGATCCATCCAGTTGTTGATATTACCTGCATCTTCTTTTTTGCTTGTGCAGATGAGTGTGCGGTGCTCAACTCTCGCAACGTCATTGGGAGCTGTTCTGTGAAGGTAACAGCCGGGAAGCTTTTCCTGGTTCAAAAGCTCCATTTCTCCCGTTTCACAAGCTTCACGGCGAAGTGCCTCAAGCTGTTCTTCCTCACCTGTGATCCATACGATCTTATCAGGGGAGCAAAGTGCGGCAGCGTCGTCGACAAATTTCTGTACATACTTGTTTGCCATATTATATACTCCTTTTAAAATGAATTCAAAAACATACAAACCTTGCAATCAACAACCGTTTTTGCCTTTTGAAAACAAACATCGATTATTAATTTGCAAATTTGCCTACTATATTATTGCATATCAATATTTATACGGTATGTTGTAATTGTTAAATTTTGTACACAAATATACAAAATGAGGTTAAAAAATTAAATTTTCAGTACCTTTTCTTTATTGTACTCAATATGCATCAGAATGTGACCGATATTCCCCTCTCCGGCATATTTTTCGGGATTGAAAAAATCGCAGTCGAGCTTTGACCAGTAAAGGTCGTTTTCATCTCCCGACACCTCGACGTCCTTATTGAGCCTGCCTGCGTAAACTTCAACGTAACAATCATCAAACGGATACGTGAAATCCATAAGCCTCGTAAGTATTATATCGTCTTTGGTTATCGAAGTTTCCTCAGCAAGCTCTCTGTATGCCGCAGAAAGGCTGTCCTCTCCTTTTTCTATCTTTCCTCCGACGAGATTTGAAAGCCCGAGATAGGGCTGTTTTTTTCTGACACACATAAGAAGTCTGTCACATTCATTATTATATATTGCAACAAGATTATATCCCTGCATAATACCACCGTTTTTTTCTAACATTATAAACAATTTGGCATATATTGTCAATACTTATACCGTTAATTTGCCTTATATAAAATAATTTCATTTGATACAGGACAAAATTAACTAAAACTATTGCATTTTCGGTAAAGTTATGATACAATGGCGCACAGACGTTTTCTTACTTTTTCCCCCTGTTACCGACAGAAAAAGTCAGGTAATTTATTCGGGTGTTTTGTAAGACTGTGTCTTTTTATCTTTAGGTTAATCCTACGAATTCTTTTAACTTGAAGGAGTATTTATGCGGAATGGAAAAAAATCTTTTAATCGAGCTGAAAAATATCACTAAAGCTTTTGACGGCGAGCCCGTTTTAAGGGGCATCAACCTTGACATTCACGACAAGGAATTTATAACACTTCTCGGCCCGTCCGGATGCGGCAAAACAACGACTTTGCGTATCATAGGCGGATTTGAGGATCCCGATTCCGGTGACGTCTTCTTTGACGGAAAGCGTATCAACGATGTACCGTCATACAAGAGAAACGTAAACACGGTATTCCAGAGATATGCGCTTTTCCCCCATCTTAACGTTTTCGAAAACATTGCTTTCGGTCTGCGCCTCAAAAAAAGACCTGACCGTGAGATAGCGGAAAAGGTAAAAGAAATGCTCAAGCTTGTAAATCTCAAGGGATTTGAGAAAAGAAGCGTATCAACGCTCTCAGGCGGTCAGCAGCAGCGTGTTGCCATCGCGCGCGCTCTTATAAACGATCCCGAGATACTTTTGCTTGACGAGCCGCTCGGCGCGCTCGACCTTAAGCTTCGCAAGGATATGCAGAACGAGCTTAAAAATATACAGCAAAAAACGGGCATTACGTTTATTTACGTTACACACGACCAGGAGGAAGCACTTTCCATGTCCGACACCGTAGTTGTTATGAACAACGGTGAAATACTGCAAATAGGTACACCTCAAGATATTTACAATGAACCCGTAAACGCATTTGTTGCCGACTTTATCGGTGAATCAAACCTCATTTTCGGAACAATGCTTGAAGATTATAAGGTGCGTTTTTCAGGTCACATCTTCGACTGTCTTGATAAAGGCTTTGAACGCAACGAGGCCGTAGACGTCGTAGTACGTCCCGAGGACGTTGACATAGTTGCCCCCGAAAAGGGTATGCTTTGCGGTACTGTTTCAAACGTAACGTTTATGGGTGTTCACTACGAAATAATAGTGGACATCAACGATTACAAATGGATGATACAGACGACCGATTACTGCGGAGAGGGCGAAAAGATAGGTCTTTACATCGAGCCCGACGCAATACACGTAATGAAAAAATCGGAATACTCCGATATGGTCGGTGACTACTCCTCGTACAGCGAGGAGCATGAGCATCTTTCCGACATTGTTGAGGAGGATGACTGATGAACAACAGCGCAAAAGTAAGAAAAAAAGTGCTTGCGGCATCAAGCAAAAGCACCATTGAGCGTTCTTGGCTTGCACGAATCGCCGCCTGCCCCCACATTCTGTGGTCAGTTCTCTTTATAATTGCCCCGCTTATGTTCGTCGCATATTTCGCATTTACAGATCCTGCGGGCAATTTCACACTTGAAAACATAACGAATCTCACAAACTACAGCGAAACGTTTATACTTTCCGTATTCTTTTCGCTTATAGCGACCGTCGTATGCATCATCATTGGTTATCCGCTTGCATATTTCATTGCAAGACTTAACCCGAAAAAGCAGAAACTGTTTATTTTGCTTCTGATGCTCCCGATGTGGATAAGCTTGCTTATCAGAACGTACTCGCTTATGGCTCTGCTCGACAACGGCGGTATAATCAGCACGTTTCTGGTAAGCCTCGGCTTTGAAAAGCTGTCTTTCATAGGAACGGGCGGTGCGGTAATTCTCGGCATGGTGTACGATTACCTGCCTTATATGGTGCTTCCGATATACACAACGATATCAAAAATCGACGTCCGCTGTATAGAAGCCGCGGCTGATCTCGGCTGCAACGGCTGGCAGACGGTTAAAAACGTTGTATTCCCTCTTTCCGTTCCCGGTATAATCTCGGGAATAACGATGGTATTCGTTCCGTCGATATCGACGTTCTATATTTCACAGAAACTCGGCGGCGGCGCGTTTGACCTTATCGGTGATACAATAGAACGACAGTTCCAGAACAAGCTTACGTATCACACAGGCGCGGCTATTTCCCTTGTAATGATGATACTCATCCTCATCTCGCTTGCCGTAATGAACAGATTTTCGGATAAAGACGGGGGTGAAATAATTGTTTAAGAAAAACGGTTCCGTCTTTTCGGGCATATATATATTTGCGGTAATGCTGCTTTTATATGCCCCCATTCTTGTGCTTTTCATATTCTCGTTCAATGAATCGGGAAATCTCGGAAGCTTTACGGGATTTTCTTTCAAATGGTACCGTGAGCTGTTCCGTGACTCCACGGCTTTCACGGCTTTGAAAAACACACTTTTGCTGGCGCTTGAATCGTCACTCCTCGCAACAGTTATCGGTACGTTTGCCGCCCTCGGCATCTACCGTATGCAGAACAAATACCTGAAAACAACGGTAACATCGGTCACAAATATACCGATGATGAACCCCGATATAGTAACGGGTGTTTCGATGATGCTGTTCTTCGTAGCGGTTGCTGGTATGTTCAATTTCTCAAGCGCACTCGGAAAGTCAACGATGCTGATAGCGCACACGACATTTAACCTGCCGTACGTTATCCTCTCCGTTCTTCCGAGATTCAAGCAGATGGACAAATCGCTTACAGAAGCGGCTCTCGACCTCGGATGTACGCCCGCACAGGCATTTTTCAAGGTTGAACTTCCGTATGTCGTCCCCGGAATCATTTCGGGTGCTATGCTCGGCTTTACGCTTTCGCTTGACGACTTCGTAATAAGCCATTTCGTAAGCTCACCCGATTTCCAGACGCTTCCGCTTTATATCTACAACCAGACGGCGCACAACGTCAAATTCAGTATGTATGCACTTTGCTCGCTGATAATAGCGGCGATCCTGTTCCTTATGCTTGCCATTAACTTTATCGGTGCAAAGTCTGACAACCTCTCACCGAAGCAGGCGAAGACAGAGCAAAGAAAATTGGCAAAGCATTGATCAATACAAGCAAGAAAGGTGTAAAAAAATGAAAAGAATAATTTCGCTTCTCGTTCTTTCACTTATACTCATCGGTACTGTTTCCTGCGGCGGTACAGCCGACAGCGGCGATGTTACTACTTTGTACGTTTACAACTGGGGCGAATACATTTCCGACGGTTCGGACGGCTCGCTCAACGTGAACGAAGAATTCGAAAAGTGGTATTTCGAAACAT
>JAZKZC010000187.1:0-8786 GCA_045612465.1 Eubacteriales bacterium | reverse complement strand
CCATCAACGAAGCCAAACTCTGAATTTTCTATCGGTTTACCTATGATAACACGCGTGCGCTTGAAAAATCCGACCTTGTTGTTTTTCGTTTTTATATATACGGGAACGACGCAACAGCCTGATCTGTAAGCTATAATACCTGCGCCATTCTTAACACTCGACTGTTCTATCGGAACACCGGGACATCTCGTTCCCTGAGGGAATATACCGACAAGCTCTCCGCCTTTCAAAAGCGATTCTGCCGTTCGGATTGCCGTAGGATCAGCTCCGCCTCTTTTTACGGGAAATGCGCCGAATGCCTTTATTATCGATTTGAGAACGGGAATTTTGAAAAGCTCCGCTTTCCCCATATATTTCACAGGTTTTTTAATTGCCGCCGCTATTACTATCGGATCAGCAAACGACGTATGATTTGCGCAGATAAGTCCGCTTTCGGGAAGATTCTCTGTACCTTCAACACTTTTGACACCGAACAAAAATCTGACAAAAGGGCCAAAAATCTTCAAGGCACCCGTATAAAAACTCATATCGAAAACCTCTTTTTTGCAAGTTCCACAACGTAGTCTATACTCTCTTGCAGTCCGTATTCGGTATTGTCAAACAAAACCGCATCTTCAGCGGGAACAGCGGGAGCGATCTTTCTGTTTCTGTCCTTGCTGTCACGCTTGACCATATTCTGATAAACATCCTCAAAAGTGACGTTTTCGCCCTTCTGAATAAGTTCCTCGTATCTTCTTCTTGCACGCGATTCATCGTTTGCGGTCATAAATATTTTAAGTCCCGCATCGGGTAAAACCACCGTACCGATGTCGCGGCCGTCCATAACGACATCCTTGCTTTTTGCAATGTCGCGCTGTGTATCAAGCAGAAAATCGCGGACAGCCTGAATTGTTGAAACACCTGAGGCATACGTTGACACAATATCTGTCCTTATGTCATCGTCAACACACTTATCGTTGAGATAGATGTGCTGTGCGCCGTTTTCATATTCAAGCTTTATATTTACGTTTTTCAGTGATGATACTATACCGTCTTCGTCGGAAAGCTCTATACCGTTTTCATACATATACAGTCCCACCGTACGGTACATCGCGCCCGTGTCAACGTGAATTATCCCCATTTTTGCGGCAATTCCCTTTGCAACGGTGCTTTTGCCGGCCCCTGAGGGACCGTCTATTGCAATATTTATACGCATATTATTTCTCACCTTCGTTTATTAAAGCGCTCGCTGCGGCATAAGCGGTAGAAAAAGCGATCTGCAGATTAAATCCACCCGTATACGCATCGCAATCCAGCACTTCTCCGACGAAATAAAGCCCTTTTACAAGCTTAGATTCCATAGTTTTTTGATTTATTTCTTTGACGGATATACCGCCCGATGTGATTATTGCTTCGTTTATGTCAGAAAAGCCGTCCACCGTAAGCGGAAAAGCCTTCAAAAGCTCAAGCAAAGCTTTTCTTTCTTTCTTCGTTATCTCGTTTACCTTTTTGTAAGGATCGATTCCCGAAAGCCTTACCGTAACGGGAATAAGCTTCTGCGGAAGAAGCGCGGAAAGAGAATTTGAAAAATTACGGTTTATATTCTTTGAAAAATCGGAAAGCAGTCTTCTGTCAAGCTCACTCTCGTCAAGTGCGGGTTTCAGATCAATATACATTTTATACCGCTTTTTCTCCATAGGACGCAGCGAAGCCGATGCGCTCAACACCACGGGGCCGCTGACACCGAAATGTGTGAAAAGCATCTCCCCGAATTCACGGTACACCGTTTTGCCGTTTGCACTGTCAACGTATTTTACCTCTACATTTTTCAAAGAGAGTCCCATAAGCTCGGCGCAGTATTTTTCAGCACACACAAGCGGCACGAGCGACGGTGTCGGCTCTGTCACCGTATGTCCGAAATGACGTGCAAATTCATATCCGTCACCGGTAGAGCCCGTTGCTTTATAAGAAGCACCGCCCGTTGCTATCACAACGAAATCGTAAAGCTTTTTCTGACTGCCGTAAACGGCAAAACCGTCAGCAGTCTTTTCTATTTTTTTAACCTTATCCGTTATCAGGGTAACACCGTTCTGGCGGCACTTTTTTATCAAAGCGTCGGCAATATCGTGCGCCCTGTCGGATACGGGAAACACACGGTTTCCGCGTTCCGTTTTCAAAGGAACTCCCGCATTTTCAAAGAACTCCATAACAGAGGCGCTGTCAAAATTCGCATAAGCGGAATAAAGGAATTTCGGATTTGTGGGCACGTTTGCGAAAAACTCATCTCCGGTGCAATTGTTCGTTACGTTACATCTTCCCTTGCCCGTTATGCGGAGCTTTCTGCCGAATACGGTATTTTTATCGTATATATCAACAGATACCTCATCGCTTTGGCATACGGCGCCGAGAAAAAGTCCCGCGGCGCCGCCGCCGATTACAGCAACTCTTTTACAGGTTTCACTTGCCTGTCTTGTCATAAACTTCGTATTTATCCCAGATACCTTCAAATTCATTGAATATATCCGTAAGCTCTTTTTCTTTCTTTTTGCCTATGGCAACGGTCATTGCGTTGATTATGCTCAAAGGAGCGACAAGCGAATCGACAAACGATACCATATCGCTTCTTGCAACAAGCACGCAATCCGACTTTTCAGCCGCAGGCGAATCGTTTGAGTCGGTCAAAGCGATGGTCTTCGCCCCTCTCGACTTTGCAAATTCAAGCGCATCCGTAACCCTTTTTGAGTATCTCGGGAACGTTATACCGATGATAACATCATCAGGGCCGATTCTGAACAGCTGTTCAAATATTTCCGAACGGCTTGTCGTGCTGACAAGCTTCACGCTGTCAAACATCATCGTGAAATAGAAATTCATAAACTGAGCCAAAGCGGCGGACGAACGTACGCCCATTATAAATATCCTTCGCGCGGATATGACCGTATCGACCGCTCTGTCAAACGCCGACTTGTCAACGCTTTCAAGCGTCACCTTCAGTTTTTCGATGTCGTAATTCACGACCTTTTCAAGGACCTCACCCTCGCCGATTCTTTCATTGGCGATTTCTATGCGCTGCAAGGTCGTAAGACGCGAGCGGATAAGCTCACGCAGTGATCTTTGCAGATCGGGATAACCGTCAAAGCCAAGCTCGATTGCAAAGCGTACAACGGTCGATTCGGAAACATTGACCTCCGCGCCAAGGCGCAAAGCTGTCATATAAGCCGCTTTTTCGTAATGGTCAAGCATATATCTCGCGATAGCGCGCTGACCCTTTGAAAAACCGCTCATCGATGCTTCGATCTTTTTTAAAATATCCATATATTTTCCTTGTATTAATAGATGAAGCCTTCAGCAGCGAGAAGCTCAGCAATAAGCACAGCGCCGCCTGCCGCGCCTCTGAGTGTGTTGTGGGAAAGACCTACGAACTTATAGTCGTACACAGTATCCTCGCGGAGTCTGCCCGCAGTAACACCCATACCGCCGTATATATCTCTGTCGAGCTTTGTCTGGGGGCGGTTGTCTTCTTCAAAATATGTAATAAACTTTTCGGGAGCGGAAGGAAGCTTAAGCTCCTGAGGTCTGCCCGAATAGTTTGCCCAGGCTTCAAGGATCTGTTCCTTTGTGGGCTTTTCTTCAAAGCTTATAAACACAGCCGCCATATGACCGTCGGAAACGGGAACGCGGATACACTGTGTCGTGATAACGGGAGTGGAAGCGGGAACGATCTTTCCGTCCTCTACCTTACCCCATACACGGAGGGGTTCCTTTTCACTCTTTTCTTCCTCGCCGCCGATGTACGGGATTACGTTATCAACCATTTCGGGCCACTGTTCAAACGTCTTACCTGCGCCTGAAATTGCCTGATATGTCGTTGCAACGACAGTCTTGGGGCGGAACTTCAGAAGAGGTGTGATAAGCGGAACGTATGACTGGATGGAGCAGTTGGGCTTAACGGCGATAAAGCCTTTCTTCGTGCCCAGACGCTTCTTCTGATATTCAATAACCTCTGTATGTGAATCGTTGATTTCGGGAATCATCATAGGCACGTCTTCTGTCCAACGGTTTGCGGAGTTGTTGGAAACAACGACTACCTCTGCCTTTGCGTACGCTTCCTCAAGTGCCTTGATCTCATCCTTCTTCATATCTACAGCACAGAAAACGAAGTCTACCATTGCGGCAACCTTTTCAACTTCAGCCGCATCGTAAACGATCATATTCTTTGCGTATTCGGGAATATCGCAGGAGAATTTCCATCTGCCTTCAACAGCCTTTTCGTACGTTGTGCCTGCGCTTCTTGCACTTGCTGCGAGTGCGCATACTTCAAACATGGGGTGGTTTTCGAGAAGTCTTATAAATCTCTGGCCAACCATACCCGTTGCGCCGATAATACCGGCTTTGATCTTACTCATAATATATACCAAACCTTTCTTATGTACCGTTTTGCAATAAAATACCGAACATCTGCTTTTGAAAGAATCAATATTTCAAACTTGCATAAACATAACTATATTTTTTATATACCTTTTGATATTATATCAACTATACATACTTTTGTCAATATAAATTTCAAACAAAATGATTATTTTAAAGTCACAAGGCAAATCCCGAAAACACTTCTTGCAGGATTGAAAGATGAAATATTTATTCAAAAAAGAAAACCTCCGATTTACGGAGGTTTTCAAAACGGTCATGACCGATTATTTCTTTTTCTTTGCGATAACAACAGCAACTACTGCAACAACAGCAACTACTGCAACAACGATACCGATGATAAGACCTGTGTTGCCGCCTTCAGCGTCTGTCTTGTCGCCGCCTGTTGTTGTGTCTGCGCCCGTTGCAGCATCTGTGGAAACGGCGCCTGATTCTTCGGGTGCCTTTGTATCTTCAGCGGGAGCTTCTGTTGCGTTGGGATCCTTTGTTTCGGGAACGGGTTCTTCACCTCTTGTAGATTCAACAGCACCTTCGCCTGTTACAAGTGTAACATTGTCAACGAAGAACTTACCGCCGCGTGTCGCCATAGCGAGCTGTGCGGACTTGCTGCTGATTCTTGTGTTCTGAACAGTCGCAAGCTCTGTGCCGTATGCATCCTTAAGAACTGCCTTACCGAAGTATGCATCTTCTGCTGTGTTAGCGTCGATGTCGTAAACAACGCCTGCTTCGGAAAGCTCAAGCAATGCGAAAGGCTTGTTGTTTATGTATATGTCGATTCTGTCAACACCGTTGTCGTAGAACGCAAGGTTGAAGAATTCATCATAGTAAACGTCATCGGGATAAGGAATAACTGTGGGCTTGGAGGAAACGTTCATAGCGTCCTCTGTGTATGCCTTGATAGTTACTACAAGACCTTCAGCGGAAAGGTATACGTATACACCTGAACCGCCCATACCCTGAACACCGTCCTGACCGTTCCATACACCGTACCAGTCGGATTCATAGTAGTAAAGGTGCATGGGCCAATCGCCTTCACCGCTGTGGTTATTGTTCTTCATAAAGTGCTCGGGCATAACGCTTCTTACGAATACGCCGTGGTTAGCTGTGTCTGTGTTAGCTGTTGCTTCGTCAGTCTTGATGTCCATGCTGAAAGCATATTCACCAAGGATAACGTCTGTCGTCTTGAGTTCGCTGAAGCCTGAAAGCTCAAGAGCCTTACCGCCTTCAGCTTCAACAACGTGACAAGTACCTACTGCGGGGAGCATCTGGCTCCAGAATGTGCCCATGGATGTGAAATCAGCAGGGTCGCCTACGAAATCATTGTCGAAATCATAAGACAGCGTATCAACTGCGGAAGCTGACATTGCAAATGCCATTACAAGTGCGAGAACCGCACTCAAAAGTTTGATTTTTTTCATTTCAAAAACCTTTCTTCGGGAAAACCCGATTTTGTGATGTATAAGAACAAGTCCCATACTCGGTGACGATTATATCAAATTATTCCGTTTTTGTCAACCTCAATATTTTAATGTCACAAAAAAATTTATAGAAATGTCATAAACATCAGTGCATATCATACGCGGTATCAGGAAAATTGTGAATTATAAAGAGTGCTGTAAAAGCCGCCCTGCTTCAGAAGTTCCTCGTGCGTTCCCGTTTCGGATATTTGTCCGCCGTTCACGACGAGTATGGTATCGGCGTTCCGGATCGTCGAAAGTCTGTGCGCGATAACGAAGCTCGTTCTGCCCTTCATAAGCCCGTTCATTGCTTCCTGTATCTGTATCTCGGTACGCGAGTCAACGTTCGACGTCGCTTCGTCAAGTATCAGCATCGGGGCATCGGACAAAAACGCACGGGCTATCGTTATAAGCTGTTTTTGACCTTTTGATATGTTCACACCGTCGTCGGACAGCACCGTGTCATATCCGTCGGGCAAGCTTTCAATGTAGCTGTCTATCTTCGCGCGTCTTGCGGCTTCTTTCACTTCTTCCGCCGTTGCGCCCTGCCGTCCGTACGCGATATTGTCAAACACCGTGCCGTGAAACAGCCATGTGTCCTGAAGCACCATCGTGAAGGCGAGGCGCAGGTCGTTACGTTTTATCTTCAGCGACGGTGTGCCGTCTATGCGTATCTCGCCCGAGTCGGGGTCGTAGAAGCGCATCAAAAGATTGATTATCGTCGTTTTTCCCGCCCCCGTAGGGCCAACTATTGCTATCATCCTGCCCGGCTGTGCATTTACGGAAACATTTTTCAGTATCGTTCTGTCGGGGCGGTAGCCGAATGTCACACCGTCAATTTCAACAAGACCGTTTACCTTTTTCATATCCTCCGCATCGGGACTGTCGGGTGTTTCGGGTGATTCGTCAAGAACCTTGAAAACACGCTCTGCGGCTGAAAAGGCAGACTGAAATTCGTGGAGTATATTGGAAAATTCATTTATAGGGCCTGCAAATTTTCTCGAATACTGAACGAACTGCGCCACACCACCAAGGCTTATGAAGAACAGCGAGCCTTCAAGAAACACACCGTTTTGAGAATACATATAGAGAATTCCGCCAAAAATAGCAACAAGCGAAAGCGACACGTTATTTATGAGGTTTATCGTCGGATAAAGAAGTGACGCGCTGTATTCCGCATTGTAAAATGCCGTCATTGCTTCATTGTTGTGCTTGTCAAATCTTCCCGTGATAACATCCTGACGGCCGTAGGCGCGTATGCTTGCGGAGCCCGAAAGCATTTCCTCGGCATATCCGTTCAGCTCACCGTATTTTTTCGACCTTGCACGGAACATCGGGCGCACCTTTGTTGAACGGTAACGCGTGAAAAGTATCGACACGGGAACCGTCAGAACAAATATAAGTATCATCGGCTTTGAAATATTCCACATAAATATCAGCGAGCCGACGACGGTATATATACTCGTCATAACCTGAACAAGGTCGTTTGAAAGCGACGTGTTGACCGTGTCAACATCATACCATAAATGGCTTATGATGTCGCCGGTTGCGTTACTGTCGAAATATCCGACGGGGAGCGTATTGAGCTTTTCAAATAACTGCTTACGCATTATGTAGACTATCTTCTGGCTCAAAAATACCATTACTATCGACAGTATGTACGAAAGTATCGCCGAGCCTGCAAAGCAGATTATCATTTTTATGACGTTATCCAACACCGTCGGAAAGTCAACACCCGTTTCAAGCGTGACGGCATCTATCGCCGCACCCGAATAACGGGGGCCAAGCAAAGCAAGATGGTTTGAAACAAACGTAAGTATCACGGCGGGAATAAACAGATGCCACTGTTTTATGACGTAGGTGCCGAGCCTTATGGCAATTCCCTTCGTGTTGCGTTTTTTTATTTCTTTATTTTCAGTCAAGGAAGGCACCTCCCATCTGTGAATCGCTTATCTGCTTGTATTCGGGGCAATTTTCAAGAAGCTCCGCATGTTTGCCCTTGCCGATTATTTTTCCGTTATCAAGCACGATGATAACGTCACAGTCTTTAACGGAGCTTACTCTCTGCGCGACCGTGATAACGGTCGTATTCTGCATATTTTCTTTCAGCGCCAAGCGGAGATTTGCGTCCGTTTTGTAGTCAAGCGCCGATGACGAGTCATCAAGTATCAGTATGTCGGGATTCGCGGCTATCGCCCTTGCAATGAGAATTCTCTGACGCTGACCGCCCGAAATATTTGTACCCTTTGCGGAAATTTTGTAATTATATCCGTCGGGCATAGCGGTGATAAAGTCGTGCGCCTGCGCGATCTTCGCCGCTTTCACCACGTCCTCGTGTGATATATCGCGTCCGAAGCAGATATTTTCTTCTATCGTGTCGGCATAAAGAAAGTCATTCTGAAGCGCAACACCGAACATTGACGTAAGCTCGTCACCGGTAAAAGAAGAAAGCTTCTTTCCGTTTATGCGTATCACACCCGAATCAACATCGTAAAACCTCAAAAGCAGCTTTATCAGCGTTGATTTACCGCTTCCCGTTGCACCGATTATGCCGAGCGTTCCGCCGTGCGCAAGTGAAAGATTTACACCGGCAAGATTGGGCTTCCGTCCGAAATACGAGAACGTGACGTTTTCAAACGAAATGTGTACGTTTTCATCTCCCCGTCCGTCATCTTCTTCGACGGGAAACGTGTTTGGTGTGTCGAGAATACTGCTGATACGGCGGGCAGATGCGGCACACTTCGTATACATAATAAACATTCTCGACAGCGACATAAGCGCCATTGATATAAGTGTAAAATACTGCATAAATGCAATTACGGTCGCCGTGGACGATGTACCCTTGTCCACTCTGAAAGCCGCAACGGCAATTACCGCGGCAATACCGAGGTTCATCAGAAGCGTCATTATCGGGTTTCCCGC
>JAZKZC010000186.1:0-3590 GCA_045612465.1 Eubacteriales bacterium | reverse complement strand
GATGCGATATTGGTCACCCTTGCAATGGGGAGGTGTGATGCCGCACCCGCCGATGCTTTTACCGCGGTAGAGTTGACTGTTGCAGAACGCCTCTTGGGAATTATCAAACCGTGCACGCCTGCACATTCACACGTTCTGATGATGGCACCGAGATTATGAGGATCTTCAATGCCGTCTGCTATTACAATGAAAGGCGCTGTGTTTTTCTCACTTGCTCTTTGTAAAATAAAGTCAACGCTTACGTATTCCGTTCCGGGTATCATTGCGCAGATACCCTGGTGGACACCGCCGCCCGTCATTTTGTCAAGCTTTGTTTTTTCGGCTTCCACGATCGGGATGCGTTTTTCTTCAGCCAATGCGATGAGATAACCCAAAGAACCGCTGCGCTCGGAACGTATAACGAAGATTTTGTCAACGTCACCGTTTTTCTTGAGCAATTCGCGTACTGCGTTTCTTCCGTATATTAAGTTTTCGTTTTTATCAAATTCCATTATGTGTACTCCAAATATCTGTATTCCGTTTAATAATACCACAAAAATACACGTTTGTATATATAAAAATAAAAATTTACAATATTTTTTCTTTAATTTGCGTTTCGGTTTAATCAAATCTGTAAAACAGTTGACACGGAAAGAAAAACGTGATAAAATTACAGATGTTCTGAAATGCGAAAACGTGAAAGAGTTTAGAGAATATGAAGAAAATTACTGTAATTGCAAATGCAAAAATAAATCTTTTTTTGGAAGTTAATGAACGGTTGCCTGACGGTTATCACGACCTTCAGAGTATTATGCAGGCGGTCAGTCTGCACGACGTTTTGGAGATCGAGGTGAATGAAAGCAGTGATTTCGTTCTTGATTGTCCCAAGATAGATTGCGATTATAAAGATAATCTGATATACAAAGCGGCGATGGCTTTCTATTCGCATTCGAGTATACCGTTCACGGGGATGAACGTCAAAGTAGAGAAAAATATACCTGCCGCAGCGGGACTTGCAGGTGGTTCGTCGGATGCAGCGGCTGTTTTGAAAGGTTTGAATGCGCTTTATGATAACCGTTTTTCGGACATTGAGCTGCGCAGGATAGGCAAAACGATAGGAGCTGACGTTCCGTTTTGTATTATGGGCGGAACGGCACTTGCCAAAGGTGTAGGAGAAGTTTTAACGCCTATATCCGATATGCCCGACTGTTTTATAGTTATTGCGATAGGTGACAGTGGTGTAAGCACGAAATGGGCATTTGAGCAAATAGACGGACTGCAGGACAGAAAGATACGTTCTGTTGATACGATTGTAAAAACAATGGCAGCACAGTCGATTGCCGATATTTGCGGTGAGCTTTACAATATTTTCGAAACTGTTTCTCCGTATGATACCGCAATCAAGGACATAATGCGCAAAAACGGTGCTGTCGGTACGCTTATGAGCGGAAGCGGGCCTTCCGTTTTTGCCGTATACGATGAAAAACAGCTTGCCGAAAAGGCTGTTGGTGAACTTTTGGAAAACGGTTATTCCGCATTTTTGTGTCAGCCTAAAAAAAATATATGACTTTTCCCGTATTGCAAATGGGCAATACGGGAATTTTTATTAAAATGTTAAATTTTATATTGATTTATCATAGATTTTGTGTTATAATAACCACAGTTACAATAGGAAAAGTATTTTATTTACTATCCGAAGTCGGATGTATGGAGTTATTTTGAAAAACAGCGATTTTTTAAGTATCGGGAATATGCTTACAAGGTATGCCGATTCCTCGTGTGTGAGGTTTCATATGCCCGGGCACGGCGGTATCGGTGACGACAATTTTCTCAAAAGCATCTTTAAGTATGACGTTACGGAAAATTCGGGCACTGACAATCTGTATTCACCCGAAAAGGGCGGATTCGTCGAAAACACATTAAACAAGCTTAAAAGCACGTATAATACTGTATCATCCGTTATTTCGGCACACGGTGCGACCGCGGCAATTCAGTCCGCTGTGTATTCGTGTATAAGACTTAAAGGAAAACGCTTTTTTATTGACCGACGCGCCCACGCATCGGTGCTCAACGCAATGGCACTTGCAGATTGTACGTTTGATTATTTTTCATCGTTTGATGACCTTGTTCGAAAGTTGTCGGAATGTGAAAACGCTACGGTTCTGCTTACGTCGCCTGATTATTACGGAAGAATGGCGGATGTTAAAAGATATTCCGAGGTGTGCAAAGCCTGCGGCTGTCTTTTAATAGTCGATAACTCACACGGCTCACATCTCTTGTGGCACGAAAAGTCGTTGCATCCGATTTGTCAAGGTGCCGATTTTTCCGTTGATTCGTATCATAAAACGTTACCTGTGCTCACAGGCGGAGCGGTTTTACACAGCAACGCGTGTGAGGAAAAAATGCTTCTTGACGGTATAAGGCTGTTTGCTTCAACGTCGCCGTCGTATCTTATTGCCGCATCTGTCGATATGGCGATTGATTTTATGAACCGTGATGGAAAAAGGCTTTTATCGGAGCTTTGCGAAAAGATCGCGGCATTTGCGGAAGATATAAAAAATTCAGGAATTGAAAGGGAAGGATTTGAACTTTCCGATCCTTACAGAATAACGCTGAGATCGAGTGATGAAAACGGACTTGTTTATGATATGAACTGTCTTTGCTCGTTTCTTGAAGAAAAAAACGTTTTCCCCGAATTTTCGGATAATGAAAGATGCGTTCTCATTCCGTCTGTTTTCAATACTACGGAGGATTTTAAGCGTCTTGCAGACGGTGTAAATTCTTTTGCATCGCTTCATAAGCGTTCAAATTCAAAGAATAATTCAGTTCAATATCCCGTATGCAAGAGAGTTATTGCTCTGTCGAAGGCGGTTTTTTCCGATAAAAAAACAGTTTCCGTCCATCGGGCAAGCGGAATGGTGTCGGGTGAGATAAAATACATTTACCCGCCGGGGATACCGCTGATAACTCCGGGGGAAGTCATAAACGATGAAATAATAAAAATACTTACCGAAAATAATATTCAGAAAATCGATGTAATACCAAATGAAGAATGTCAGGCTTGATAAAATACAAGGCAATACCGAAGTCAGAAGATACCTTGAAAAACGTATAGAAAAGGGTAATTTTTCCCATGCGGTGGTAATCACGGGAAAAAGCGGCTTCGGAAAAAAGACACTTGTAAACGATATACTGTGTGCAATGGCATGTGTTAGCGAAGATGCACCTTGCGGTGATTGTGACACGTGCAAAAAAATATCGGGCGGTGAGTGTGTTGACATATACACCATAAGAAAGCCCGAAAACAGAACGACTGTTCCGATCGACGCAATAAGAGATATATACGCTTCAATATCGTATAAACCGAATGACCTTGATTTCAAGGTGTATATAATCGAGGATGGAGATAAGATACCTCCGAGAACTCAGAATGCACTACTTAAATTGCTTGAAGACCCGCCGACAGGCGTGTACTTTTTCATCCTTTGCGAGGACGAAAAGATGCTTTTGCCGACTATACGTTCGAGGTGTGAGGTATTCGCATTAAATCCTTTCACATCATCTGAAATTATACGGTTTTTGAAGAATGAGGGGTATACCGAAAATCTTGA
>JAZKZC010000185.1:0-6406 GCA_045612465.1 Eubacteriales bacterium | reverse complement strand
TAAGAAGGCAGGAGTAACACTCAACCGTAAGATGCTCGCTGAAATCGCTGTTTACGACAAGGATGCTTTCGCAGCACTTGCAGAACAGGCAAAGGCAGCTCTTAAATAAGCTACTTAAAAGGTGGGTGGCTCGTTTGGAGAATTATTTCCCGAATGAGCCGTCCACGTTTTTTTTGTATCTGATTAGATTTCCGCAGGAAATCTGCGCCCTATGCCTGCGGGCAGTCCTGCGGACTGTGGGGGGCGCAGGCGGGCGCATATGCACGCTGAATGAAATGAAAAAGTATTTATGTTTCCTTTGCGGTTTTACAGATTTTCTCGTTAAAAATCGAACAAATATTCGATTTTTTGTATATTTGTTCATTTTTCTGTGATATAATGAGGGTGTATTAAAATATTCAGAGGTTTACTATGGTACAGCTTACCGATAAAGAACGGAAAATATACGAGTTTATCGTTGACGAAATAAATAAAGGCAAATGCTCGCCGAGTGTGCGTGACATCAAGGACGCTATCGGCTTTGCAAGCACCTCGACCGTACACGGCTATCTGCGCAAGCTTGAGGAAAAGGGATATATACAAAGGGAGCAGGGCAAATGCCGTACCGTGCGCGCAGGCGGCAGTACGACACCGTCTGTCCCCGTTTTGGGTAAGGTTGCCGCAGGTCTTCCCATATTTGCAGAGGAAAATTACGACGGCTATATAAGCGTGCAGATTCCCGCAAATTACAGGTCAAGCGAGGTTTTTGCGCTCCGTGTCAAGGGCGAAAGCATGATCGAGGCAGGGATTCTTGACGGAGATTACGTCGTTATAAGCAAAACTCCGTGCGCCGAAAACGGGGAGATAGTCGTGGCGCTGATCGAAGACGAAGCGACTGTCAAGACGTTTTATAAAGAAAAAGGACATATAAGACTTCAGCCTGAAAACAGTACGATGCGCCCGATAATCGTCAAGGACGTTACGATCGTCGGAAAGGTCATCGCAAACATCAGATTTTATAAGTAAACAAAATGTAAATGTTCTGTTTACCTATTGACAAATAATAAAATATATGATATAATCCACGTGTTAATCCGAAGACAGCAGGTTTCGGTAAAAGCGAAAGCTTTCCTGCCGAGGGGAAAACGGTATATACTTTTTGGTATTTTTACGCTTTCTTTTCGGGCAAGAAAAGAAGGCGTTTTCTGTTTTCGGAAGACAAAACCAAAACGGAGGTAAATAATCAAATGGCAAGCGAAAAGATCAAGGCTCAAAAACAACAGATCGTTGCTGACCTTGCTGAAAAGCTCAAGACAGCTTCCTCTTGCGTTATCGTAACATACGCCGGCATCACGGTTGAAAACGATACAAAGATGAGAGCTGAGCTCAGAGAAGCAGGCGTTGACTACTCTGTCATTAAGAACACAATGACAAAGAGAGCTGTTGAAGAAGTAGGCTATGCACAGCTTGGCGATGTTCTTGAAGGTATGACAGCGGTTGCTATCAGCCAGGATGATCCTGTTGCTCCCGCAAAGATCCTTAAGAAGTACGCTGACACAGTTGAAACATTTGACATAAAGGCCGGATTTGTTGACGGAGAGATCCTCGACAAGGCAGGCGTTATGGCACTTGCTGAAATTCCGTCCAAGGAAACTCTTATTGCGAAGATCCTCGGATGTGTTCGCTCCCCCTTGTACAACCTGGCTTACGTACTCCAGGCTATTATCGACAAGCAGGGTGAAGGCGCACCCGCAGCTGAAGAAGCTGCACCTGCTGAAGAAGCTGCAGCAGAATAATTCGGCTTCATAAAAATTTACTGAAAAAATACGAAAGGTGTATTAAAAATGGCTAACGAAAAAATCGAAAAGATTCTTGAAGAACTTGATTCCCTTACAATACTCGAACTCGCTGACCTCGTTAAAGGTCTCGAAGAAAAATACGGCGTAAGCGCTGCTGCTCCCGTTGCAGTTGCAGGCGCTGCTGCTCCTGCTGCAGCTGCTGCAGAAGAAAAGACAGAATTCGACGTAATTCTCGCTTCCTTCGGTTCCTCCAAGCTCGGAGTTATCAAGGTTGTTCGTGAACTTACAGGTCTCGGTCTTAAGGAAGCTAAGGACATCGTTGAAGGTTGCCCCAAGGCTATCAAGGAAGGCGTTGACAAGGCTACAGCTGAAGAATACAAGGCTAAGCTCACAGAAGCAGGCGCTACAATCGAAATCAAATAATAGATTTCCGAATTATAAAATGGCTGAGTATCGTACGATACTCGGTCATTTTTTTATTTTCCGTGACTGTATGATATATACAAATGCTAATATTAAATTTTGTCAAAAATCACAAATGAGGGTTCGTTGACACAAAAAGGGTTTTGTGCTATAATTAATTCAGAAAGAGCGGATGCAAATGGTAATTCGGTATGTGTCTTATATAAGGAAATCCTGATATTACGTCAGATTCGGCCTTTGCCACGCCCAAATGACATTGTATAATTAATTTTAAGAACAAAACGGGGGAATTAAACATGAAAAAAATAATGTGTTGTGTAGCGGTTCTGCTATCTTTATCACTTGCGCTGGCGGGATGTTCAAAACAGCAAAATATGGATGTTTTAAAAGAGCTGACTTTGAACTATAAGATTCCTCCGGACTTTGCTGTACCTGAAGAGTCTGATACTTTTGATTCATCCGTCAATAAGCTGTTAAATACCGATAACGGATTTATTGCAAAAATTCTGCCGGTTGAATATATATTTTATTATACAATCGATAAGGATGAAGACACCGGGGAAATTTATATGGACGGATATGCTGAATGTAGGTGTTCCATTCAGAAGATAAGTCAGAAGTTCAATGTGTCAAATTATTCTGCTGAAGAAATATATATCAGGGAAAATGTATTTCTTGAGCCCGTGAACGAAGAAGCCTTAAAGAAGATGTTAGAAAGTATCGGAGCATATAAAAATGATACTTGTATAGAAGGCACTTATAAAATACCAAACAAATTCATTAACGCAACTGATTACAGGTTGCTTGCGGAATCGCAATTTATGTGGCTTGAGGATAAACCGTATTATTCTCTTATCAGGTTTGACGATGATGTTGCGTACCTTTCGTACTGTTATATGGAAAGCGATGGCTTGGAAGATAATAGAGATGATATGCCGAATGACATTATAACGAGCAGTGATAATTTCCGAAAGTTTCTTGAAACTAATGATCCTGACTTGTTAGGTAAAGAGGATTGATGTTTAGCTACTCGATGTTTTTGTGGCGATGGAATTGGAAAATGAGCATAGATAAACCTATACGGTGTAAATTCCGAAACGGGTGACGGAACGGCTGTGAAAAAGTATACAAATAAAGAATAACATAAAAAAGCTCACGCTCGGGGATTTCCGAGTGTGAGCTTTTTAGTTACAGCATAACACAAAACAGCTTGGCGTCTATGATACTGTCTGCACGCACGTTTATTATTTTTCCTTTTAAGGCTTCGTCGCCGTGCATAAATACCTCGGTAAAATCCTCGGTGTGGCCGCACAAAACACCGTTTTTGTACGTTTCAAACAGCACGGAAAATTCTTTTTTTGTATTTACTGCATATTCCATAATGGAATATGCTTTTTCTTCGCTTATTTTAAAGAGGTATTCTGCGTGCTTTTTGCGCTCTGCTTTAGGTAACATACCGCTCATTTCGGCGGCAGGTGTGCCTTTTCGTTCGGAATACGGAAAGATGTGTGCGTGGACAAACGGATAATCTTTTAAAAGGCTTGCGGTGTCCTCAAGGTCTTTTTCCGTTTCCGTCGGGAAGCCTGCAATTACGTCACAGCTGAAGCGGAAATCGTTGCTTTTGGAAAGAATATGGTCAATGTTCCGCCTTAAAATCGATGAATTATACTTGCGCTTCATAAGGGATAAAATTCTGTCGCTTCCGCTTTGAACGGACAGATGAAAATGGGGGCAGAGCTTATCGCACGAAAGAAGCGCATCCGTCACGTCGGGGCGCAGATACGCAGGGTCAAGCGAGCCGAGCCTGATGCGCTTTACACCGTCAATTTCGGCAACCTTTTCAATAAGGTCGGGCAGATTTTTATATGATGACGTTTCGATGCCTGTCAGTACAAACTCACAAAACCCCTCATTTACAAGGCTTTTCACCTCGCAAAGTATTTCTTCTTCGTTTCTTGAAACGGAATTTCCACGTGCGTTTTTAATTGCGCAGTACGTGCAAGCGCCGTCACAGCCGTCTTGAATTTTGACGTATGCCCTCGTTCGCTCCGTTGAGATGCCGTTCATATTTTCATAAGGCAAGTCCGACGGGGCAGGGGAGTTTATCTTCCTTTCGGGAGCTTTTCCGACGTTTTCCTTTACATAATCAAATACCGACAGCTTGTTTCGTGTTCCGCAAACGTAATGCGCACCGATGTCATAGAAAACCTCAGCGCTAAGCTGAGAGGAGCAACCGCAAACGGCGACAACAGTTCCGTTTGACAGCGCACGGCGCACCGTCTGACGTGATTTTCTGTCGCTTTCGGCGGTGACGGTGCAGGTGTTTATTATGTAAGCATCGCATTTTTCATCAAACGGTGAAATTACAAAGCCTTCGTTTTCAAAAAGCCTTGCAAGCGCTGACGATTCGTACTGATTCACACGGCACCCAAGCGTGCAAATACCTACTTTATAAGCCATAATTACGATTCCTTGTTTTTGTTTTTCTTGTACTCCGAGCACAGATGCGAGAGCTTACATTCGGTGCATTTCGGTGAACGTGATGAGCACGTATCACGTCCGAACTGAACGATTCTGTGACAGAAATCGGATTGCTTTTCGGGGACTATCAGCTCTTTCAAAAGCTTCTCCGTCTTTTCGGGTGAGGACTTCGGCGGACAAAATCCGAGCCTTGCGCTTATTCTGATACAATGCGTGTCGGCAACGATTGCGGGCTTGCCGTACACATCGCCCAGAATGAGGTTGGCGATTTTTCTGCCGACACCGGGAAGTGTCAAAAGTGCTTCCATCGTGTCGGGAACACGGCTGCCGTACTCATTTACAATTTTTTCAGCCATTCCCTTAAGGCTCTGCGCCTTTGTTTTGTAAAGTCCGCAGGAAAAGATGAGCTTTTCTATCTGTGACAGCTCCGCATTTGCCATTGCGTACACGTCGGGAATGTCCTTGAAAAGTTGTCGGCAGACCTCGTTTACCCTTGCATCGGTACATTGCGCCGACAGCCTGCCCATAACAAGCAGACGCCACGGGTCTCCGCCCGACTCAAGCGCACAGACAGCCTCGGGGTATATGCCTTCAAGAATTGATACACATTCCGATGCCTTTTGTTTCTTGTTCATATCAAATTTTAAGCTCAAACCAGAACGACGAGCCGACACCCATACGGCTGATAACGCCGTACGTACCGCCGTGAAGCTCGACTATCCCCTTGACGATGGAAAGACCGAGTCCCGTGCCTATCTCCGCACGTTTGTGAGCCTTGTTCTCCTTGTAATATCTTTCAAAGATATGCTTGATGTTTTCTTCGGGGATTCCGCAACCCGTGTCGATAACCTCGATTCTGACACCTGCCTGCGTGCGCGTCTGCACTATCGTCACGCGCTTGTCATCGCCCGAATAATTTATTGCGTTGTTGATGAGGTTGTATATTACCTGTGAAATTTTGACCTCGTCGAATGAAAGGGAAATATCCTCTCTGTATTCGAAAAATATGTCGAATCCGTCAGCACCCTTGAGCTTTGAATAACGTGACGTTATATCGGAAATAAGGCGCGTGATACTGCTGTATGACATATTCGCCGTGTCCATTCCCGCTTCGATTTTCGAAAGTGAAAGAATGTCGTCAACGAGCCTGCGAAGATGCTCCGCTTCGTCGATTATGACCTGCACGTTTTCGGGTGTGCTTTCACCCGGAATATCGCGTATCACCTCAGCGTAACCGCGTATCATCGTAAGAGGTGTTTTCAAGTCGTGAGATACGTTTGCAATAAGCTCACGGCGCAGGTTTTCCGTCTTTGAAAGCTCACGCGCGGCATAGTTCAGCGTGTCCGAAAGCTCTGCCGTTTCCTTTATCGCGCCGCCGTCAAAATCCGCATTGTAGTTACCGTCGGCGAGCTTTTTAGCCGATTCGTTTATGCTGATAATGGGAGAGGAAAGCTTCCTTGCAATGAAAGCGCCCATAAGCGCGGCGATTATTATAAACAAAATGCTGATGACAGTGAGCTGGCTTTGTATCGTTTCAACCGTCGCATCGACGGGCGAAAGCACGGCGCTTACAATAACGTAAGTGTTTTCACCGTCAGCGGTCTGCGTGCGCAGGCAGTAAATAAGGCTTTCCGACTCGTAAACCGTTTCAAACGGCTTTTCGTCATCGTCCTTTTTCGACGGCGGCAAACCGTCGCCCTTATGGTCGCGCGGTTTTAACTCGC
>JAZKZC010000184.1:0-1528 GCA_045612465.1 Eubacteriales bacterium | reverse complement strand
CCAGGCAGTGGCACGCGACCACGACGGTAAGATCGTTTATTCAGGCTCCGCTGTAGTGAACGAAGACGGTTATTTCGGTGTATGGTCATACAAAGCGAACACAGACATTAAAGATATTGCAATCAAGGCTTCTTAAAACTACCAAAAACGGTTACTGTATAATGCGGTGACCGTTTTCCTTTGCAGATATTTTAAGTTAAAAATTATTTAAACATTGTTATTGACATAGCTTCTTACATAGTATATAATTTTAAGGAGGGTATCACCCAACAAAATACAAAGGATGACACACACGATGAAAAAATTATTACTGCGTGCGCTTTGTTTACTGTGCACACTGTCAATGCTGTCCTGCACAGGAAACGACGCAGACACAACAACGGCTGACGGACAGGCAACGAATGACGTAACAACAGCCGAAACGCCAGAGACTGAAACACCCGAGATTGACGATTGGACTCCCCCTACATATGAGGAACTTGTTGAAACTCTCATGACCGAGGGTAAGGTCATTGCCGATTTCATTCGCGACAATAACTTTATATACGGTGATGCAGAGATCAACCCCGCAATCAACTGGCGCACACTCGATCCCGCCACTGCTATTGATACCAACGAAAGAATCGTCGCTTGCGACAGAATGGTATCGTGGATACTTTTCCGTGCAGGGTTTATCGATCAGGACTACCGTCACGGCATCGACCTTTATAAATACTTTGAAGATCACGATTTTGAAAAAATCGACAGTGCAAGAGCTGTTCAGGCAGGCGACATTGTATTTGTAAACCCCGACGCAAAGGGCAACCCTGCTCACGTATTTATGTGTGCGGGTCCAAACCAGAGATATGACGGCGGTTCTCTTGAAAGAATCACGGGAAGAAAAGGTCCCCAGCCTTTTACAGAGCCGATCGGCGCTTTTGTTGTAGCATTCAGACCTAATCCTGCCAAGATGCCAAATCCATCTATGCTCAAGATATATGACGTACCTGCTGATGACGTTGCAACTGTCAGCCATAACTCAACTGTAATTTATGAGCAGGAGAAAAAAGAAGGCACACTTTCACTCAATCCCCTTTACAACCCCGGAAAAGATTATAGCCAGTATGAGCTTCATATGACACTCACATCAACGAGCGAAAATGCAGGCTCAACAGTAATAAGTGAAGCGTCATTCATAGGTGTAAGACTGACCGACAAGCGTAAGAACGCAAGAGATGCGGGCGGTATTTTCCTTTCTCTCAACGGAACGAACGAGGCAGGACTTTTCTTTGGACGTCAGGAAGACAGACACCGCTGGCACGACACACCCTCTGTCATCACACTTCCCGAAAACTTCACAACAGCTCACAAGATAGCTGTCGTTGATACCGGAAATGTTATCAAGTATTATATGTATCTTGAAGACGGCACGGAATACCTCATTTGCTCCGTATACATCAGCGAGGAATACGACCAGGCAGTGGCACGCGACCACGACGGTAAGATCGTTTATTCAGGCTCCGCTGTAGTGAACGAAGACGGTTATTTC
>JAZKZC010000183.1:0-2119 GCA_045612465.1 Eubacteriales bacterium | reverse complement strand
GTGACCGTGACACAATGCAGCAGGTTCGTCTGCCCATTTCCGAGCTTAAAGCATACATCGCAGAAAAGCTCAGATTCTGATTTAAAACAAATAAGGCTTACTCAATTCTTTGAGTAAGCCTTAATATTAACAACTGTTATTTTGTGAAAAATGCAGGTGACGGAATGAGCGTTCCATCGTTTTTATCGCATTTTTCGTAGTTGACCTCTTTCATTTCTATATCGCGTTCAAATACAATAAGACAAGATATGGGCTTTTCCGTGAAGTCTACGTCATCAATGAAATACGTATCAAGATAGATATAATCGTTTATATATACCTTCTCCATACCGTTTTCATCGCTCTCATAAAGGATATTACCGCCGTCAGCTGTCGTTTCGTGTGCGATTATCGTGCCGTCCTCATCGACAACTGCGGAATTTTCCTCGTTGAAATCAACGAGCTCATACTTTTCAAGATCAACTCCGTCGAACACCAAATATCTGAAATAGTATCTGTTCGTTTCGCTCGCGGTGTAGTTATAGGTCGATATTCTCGTTCCGTCCTCGAAATTGAGCGTATACAAAAACGGTTCGCCCTCAATGTCACCCGTAATTCCGTATTCATCCTTCAAGTCGTCCATTATGCTCTTGTTGTATCTTACGGTCACCAAAAGCTGTTGCGCCTTCGGGATATACATCACGTCGAATATCGAAATGTTGTAGCCGTAGCGTTCAAACGTAAGATCGTTTTCGCTTGTGGTTATCTTCTTATATTCATCGATAAAGATGTGCTGTTTCTGCGTGTAGATCCTGAATTCATCGCCGTACTGCGCCTTTGCATCAAGCGCCTTTTGTGTCCAGATTATTTTCGTGTCGGGCTCGCTTGTGCAAAATCTCAGCATAAAGAATGCGTATATAAATATTATAAGACCTATAAACAGAGCCTTGAATACTGTTTTTATAACTATCCACGTTTTAGACGGTTCAAAACCCGGCTCATATTCTCTTTCTTCCAAAATTATAACCTGCCTTTCCAATAAGCTTAATTAAACAAATTTTACACAATTATGCCGCTTTATTCAAGCGAGAAATATTAAAAAATGATGAAAAACAATGACTCACTCAAAAAGAAAAGATTATTCAGAAAAATAAAGCTGATAGCGCTCGGTACGGTCATAACGCTTGCCGTGCTCGGTCTTCTTTTCTGGATATTCGTTGCCCTCGGTATGCACCTCGGCAATATTGCGTCAAATATCTGATCAGTCGATTTCCCAAGGCAGTTCAACGACCGTCATTTCGTGTCCGACAGCCTTTGCGAACTTTCCAAATATATCCTCCGTTTTTATGCGGAGGCTTGTCGTGCTGACACAAGGGTGACAGCCGATATATTCACCGTTTAAAATATCCTTATCAACGATAAGCCTTACACGATTGTCCGTGTCGTTCATCAGTCCCAACACGCTTACAGCGCCGGGACGTATCTTCAAATACTCCCACATCTTTTCCTCATTTGCAAACGAAAGTCTTGCAACACCTAACTGTGAGGAAAGATTTTTTGTTTTAAAGGGCTTGTCACCCGGTGTCATAAGAAGATAAAAGTCCGTCATCTGTCTGTTACACAGAAAGAGGTTTTTGCATATTTCAGCGCCGAGCGCCTCGTCTATGGCACGGCAAAGCTCCATATTGTCAGCAGGGGCGTGATCTATTCTGTCGTATTCTATGCCAAGCTCATCAAGCATATCGTAGCAGTTCATCTCATAGATGAAACGCATTTCTCTCGTTATCGGTCTGCCGTGTCTTAAAATAAGCTCATCCATCTTTTATTCCTCTTTTGCCTTTTCACGTTTTTTTATGACCTTTGCGGGATTTCCGACAGCCACGGAATACGGCGGTATCGGTTTGACAACGACAGAACCTGCGCCTACAACCGAGCCTTCGCCGACATCTGCCGAGTACATAACGCAAACACCCATACCGAGATAACAGTCACGTCCGATCGAAACACGTCTTGTATGACCGTCCTGCACGGCGATAATCTGATCGGGAGCGGTAAAAATGTGAGAATAAGGCGTTATCGTTATATTCTGCGCAAGCAATGAATAATCGCCGATCTCAAGCCCTACGTGGCCGAAAAGCGT
>JAZKZC010000182.1:0-2248 GCA_045612465.1 Eubacteriales bacterium | reverse complement strand
TTACCGTTGACGAAATGAAAAATGAGCTTAAGGCTTTGCGTGACGTAACAACGAGGCTTGAAAAGTCGTACAAAACGGGAAAAGCTGTCCGCGAAGGCGTCAAGGTTGCCATTTGCGGAAAACCGAATGTCGGAAAATCATCGGTTCTGAATATGTTTACGGGCGAGGACACAGCCATCGTCACCGACATTGAGGGTACAACACGCGACGTTATAAAAACGCAGGCTGTGTGCGGTGATATTTTGCTTGACTTATCCGACACTGCAGGCATCAGACAGACAAGCGACACCGTCGAAAGCATCGGTGTTGAACGTGCCGTTGAGGAAATAAAAAAAGCAGAGCTTATTTTAGCAGTATTTGACACTTCACGCACGCTTGACACGCTTGACTGCGATATTTTAAAAACACTTGAAAACGAAACGGCTGTAAAAATTGCCCTTTTCAACAAAACGGACAGAGAGTGTCTGCTTGACACGGAAGAAATAAAAAAGCATTTTGAGCATTTTGTTTATATAAGCGCTGAAACGAAAGACGGAAAAGAGGAGCTTGAAGCTCTTATCAACCGACTTTTCACAAACGGAGCTATAGATTACGGAACACCCTATATTTCAAATGCACGTCAGTATTCAGAGGTATGCAAATGCAAAAACGGCCTTGAAAGCGCTTTGTCGGCGCTTGAAAACGGCTTGACGCAGGATATGGCATCATTCGACCTTGAGGATGCGCTGTCAGCCATTTCACGGCTTGACGGACGTGAAATGACAGATGACGTCGTAAATGAGATATTCAGTAAATTTTGTGTGGGTAAATAGCGAAAGAAGGTAATTAAATGAACGTTGGAGTCGTAGGACTCGGACTCATCGGCGGTTCGTTCGCCAAAACGATGAAAGAAAAGGTCGGCATAACCGTTTACGGATATGACATAAACGAAAGCTCATATCTTGCGGCGAAGATGACGCACGCAGTTGACGAAAGACTGACAGCTGACACAATAGGTCTTTGCGATATTATAATCGTTTGTCTTTATCCGTCAGCCGCAGTTGATTACATCAAAGAAAATGCTCACCTTGTCAAAAAGGGAGCGGTTGTAACAGACACCTGCGGCACAAAGAGATATATCTGCGAAAGTATCGCGCCGATAGCCGAGGAAAACGGATTTTATTTCATCGGCGGACACCCGATGGCGGGCACACAGTTTTCCGGATTCGCGCACAGTAAATCGACTCTTTTCAAGGGCGCATCGATGATAATGTGTCCGTTGAACACACCGCTTGACGTGACGGAGAACACAAAACAGTTCTTCATTTCGCTCGGTTTCGGCTCTGTTGTGTTCTGCACACCCGAATTTCACGATTCGCAGATAGCTTTCACATCCCAGCTTGCGCACGTCGTTTCAAATGCTTACATCAAAAGCCCCGCAGCGCAGGAGCACAAGGGATTTTCAGCGGGAAGCTACAAGGACTTAACACGTGTGGCAAGGCTCAATCCCTCTATGTGGGCGGAACTGTTTCTTGAAAACCGCGAAAATATCTGCCGTGAGATAGATATGATAGTCAACGAGCTGAAAAAATACAGCGATGCAATAAAAGCAAACGACAAAGATGAGCTTGAAAAATTACTTGCTGACGGCGTTGCAAAAAAGCTGTCAGCCGATAACAGAAAATAAACGATGAAAGAAATAAAGGTAACGGCATCAAATCCCTACTCTGTTTTGATAGGAACGGGGATAATGAAAAATTTTAAAGAGCTTTGCGGTGATATTATATCGGGCAAAAAGCTTGCGGTCGTAACCGATGACACGGTCGACTCGCTTTACTTCGATGCGCTCGGACTTGACGGCGCTTTGAAATTCGTTTTTCCTCACGGCGAGGAATCTAAAAATATGAATACTTTGTCTGAAATTCTCGAATTTCTGGCAGATAATAACTTCACACGAAGCGACGTTCTCATCGCTCTCGGCGGCGGTGTCACAGGCGACCTGACAGGTTTTGCCTCGGCGATCTATATGCGGGGCGTACCTTTCATCCAGATCCCCACCACGCTCCTTGCCATGGTGGATGCAAGCGTCGGAGGCAAAACCGCCGCCGATCTCCCCGAAGGGAAAAACCTTATCGGCGCCTTTCATCAGCCCCTTGGCGTCCTGATCGACCCGAACTTTCTGAAAACGCTCTCTTTCACCGATCTGACCTGCGGACTTGCTGAAGTCGTTAAGACCGCCGTCATCCTTGACAAAGAACTTTTTGAAACT
>JAZKZC010000181.1:0-2126 GCA_045612465.1 Eubacteriales bacterium | reverse complement strand
TATGACAAGAGTTAATGACAAGTTTAGCGCAACCGTATTTGGTAGCGACCTCACTCTTGCAGGACTTGAATATTATATCGTTGCTTCCGACGGAACGAACTCTATCTCGAAGGGTGACGCTGAAAATCCTTATACAGTGGTTATCAAGGATGCATCCGCGATCTCTCGCATCGGTGACGTTGACGGAAACGGCGTGGTTGACACCAAGGATGCTCTTATGATTATGCAGTGCATCAACGGTGATCTCATTATGACTGACGATGAATTCAGACGCGCAGACCTTAACGGCGATGGCGTTCTTAACAGCAACGAGGCGCTTCGCATTCTTCAGTATATTAACGGTAACATAAACACCTTGGAGATGTAACGAAAAGGACGGCCGTTTATGAGAAAAGTTAAGAAATATGCTTTTCTCGTTGCCCTAATATTATCCCTTGCTTTACTGACAGTATCGTTTGGCATGTTTGTATCCGCCGCGGAAAGTACGGACACAAAAGTGACAGCCACAGCGAACAGCACAGTAAGGCAGGGAAATACGGGATATTGCTACGTATATATTGATTCTCTTAAAGATTTATCTACATTAAGCGTAACGGTCCACTATGACCCAAGTAAGGTCATGGTGGAAAGCCGTTACGCTTATAATAGCATATCGTGTATTATGCACGATAAGGCGGTTGGAGAATCAAGCGTACAGTTTTCCTATATTTTTGACGGTAACGGAGAAGCCACTAAAACACAATTATTTTATTTTAGATATACGGTTCTTTCAGATGCCGAAATAGGTGAGACGTATTTCGATATTGTTGTAAATGAAGCGTATGACTCTTCTTTGAACTCGGTGCCTGTCAGCGGTTCAAGATGTTCGTTTGCAATTACCGAATACGTGCCTCAAAAGAGCTGTAGCATTTACTCCTCCTCGCAGGTATCAACATCGGTAGGAGAAGAATTTGAACTGTCCTACAGACTTAGCACCTATCAAATCGCATCAGGATCGTTTATTATCAACTACGATCCCGAGTTGTTTGAAGTTGTTGGCGTGACAAATGGATATTTTTTGGATAACAAAATTGTTGACGTGAACACCGACCTTGCGGGTGCGGCGTATGTTTCCTTTGTTGGTACGCAGTATCAGAGCAATACAAATCTTATAACCGTGAAATTCAAAACGCTCAAAAATGTAGCTGAAAGGTCAACAATCAAAATGACCGTAACGGAATTTTACGATTTGGCACTGAATCCAATATCGTGCAGTGGATATACCACAACGGCAAACATTGTATTTGACGAAACATATACCGAGGACGCTCCAAGTATGACGTTACAATCGTCATATGATGCTGTGACAGACAGGGTAACGCTTACGATTAAGCTTGACAAGGATTCAAGATTAGGCGCAGGCGATTTTGTTTTGAATTTTAATACAAATGACTTAATATATAGCTCGGCACAAAAGGGATTTGCCCCCACATTCTTTAATATTAATGATAAAAATGTTGCTGACGGCATTTTGAAATTTTCTATTATCTCGCTTTCCGATATTACGGACGAGCAGACGGTTTTGACTGTTGTGTTTGACGTAAAGCGCGTTTGTGGGGATAAAACTACTGATTTTGAAATTAGCGGAAGTGGGCTTTCGGATTCTATGACACATCCGATTATACTTAATTTTGTTGACACAAGCGTAATTCTTCCGGCACTCGGCCATACAGAGGCTATTGACGAAGCAGTAGCGCCTACGTGTACTGAAACCGGACTTACTGAAGGTAAGCATTGTTCAGTATGTGACGCGGTTCTTGTCGCTCAAGAAACAGTTGATGCTCTCGGTCATACAGAGGCTATTGACGAAGCAGTAGCACCCACATGTACCGAAACCGGACTTATTGAAGGTAAGCATTGTTCAGTATGTAACGAGGTTCTTGTCGCTCAAGAAACAGTTGATGCTCTCGGTCATACAGAGACTATTGACGAAGCAGTAGCACCAACATGTACCGAAACAGGTCTTACCGAAGGTAAACACTGCTCAGTATGTGACGCGGTTCTCGTTGAGCAAGAAGAAGCCCCAGCTTTAGGACATCGCGTAATGATTGATGGAATAGTAAGTCGGAGGCCAAGCGGGCTTAGGA
>JAZKZC010000180.1:0-1838 GCA_045612465.1 Eubacteriales bacterium | reverse complement strand
GATATCGGTTATTTTGCGACGATCACGCCGTTAAGCGTTGTGTTATCTCTTGCGATAATCGTTCTGCTTGCGATTATAATTTCCGTTATACCGGTAATGAAAACATTCAAGTCGGACACATCATCCGTACTTCGTTAATAGCAACACAAAAGCCCGTGTAAAAACACGGGCTTATATTTTTACTGTTCGCCGAAGATAGCTTCGATAGATTCATACGCGGGAGCGACGTATCTGTCAACGAGATCCTGATATTTATCCTCGTTAGATTCAAGGATCTCCGCGATATTTGTAAAGCCGCTTGCGCACTGTTCCGTTATGTAACGCATACCCTCTTCAAGGAAATTGTAATTGCAGTTTTTGAGCATTTCCATAATAACGGCAGTATCTCTTTCATCAAAGAAAACGTTCTTTGAATAGAAATCCTTCAGGGCGTCGGGTGTTGAATAAGCATCAAACGGTTCAAAGATATCGTTTGCAACGATAGCGGCAGGCTCGGTATAATTTGCTATAAGCGGGAAGAAGAGAACGTTTGGTGTACGTTCATACTGACCGACCCAACGGCCGTATTCCATACCCGGACCGAGAGGGAAAGGAAGAATACCGAAGTTTTCAACCTCATACGAAACGACATTCTGATACTGAGAGTTTGAAGCAAATGCATAGTTTGAATGCATCAGAAGCAGACTGCTTTCGCCATTACAAAAGGCATCAAGGGCAGGCTGAGTGGAGTTATCGCTGTTATTTATTGTATCTTTACATATTTCCGTACAGAATTTACTTGCCCACGTAAGAGCTTCAAGGCCTGCTTCGCTGTGAATACCGCTGACCCATCTGCCGTTGATCTTTTCAGCCATCCGAATACCCGATGCACGGAGCGCCATATCGTAAAAGTGGGGCTTGTACATACTGATTCCGTAATGGACCTTATCGCCCTCTTTATGGTAGTACGAATTTACGCACTCCTCGAGCTTCTGTCTTGTCCATTCGCCGTTTTCAACATATTCTCTGGGGTCGGGATAGCCTGAATCCTGTATGGCATCCGTATTTGAAATAAGCGGGAAGTCAACGATCGTAAAATAATATTCGGGCCACGTTACGGGAATAACGCCATAGATCTCATTATTCCATACGAGCTGGGTAAACGTGTTCGGTCTTCCCCATTTTTCGAAATCGTAAATATCAATATAATCGGAAAGATACGACAGAGGTGTTAACATTCCGCTTCGTGAAAACGTTTCCTCATATCTTGTCATAACGGCAAAATCAACATACGGAGTTCCTGCTGCAACCATTTGTATAATTCTCGACCCGAAATCGGGATCAACGATAAATTCGATTTTGCAGTTGTATTTATTTTCAACATCTGCAACCCTTTGTGCCGCAAAATCGTAATGCTCGGTGCCTTCCTTGTAGCCGAGATATGTTTGCTCAAAATTATTATCGTCTCTCGATGCTGTGATAACGATACCGTCCATATCCTGAGTATTTGCATCTGCATTATATTCGGGAACGATCTCAACCGCGGTCTGACAGCCGCAAAGAGCGATCAAAAGCAGAACCGAAACGATATATCTGATTTTTTTCATTTCAATTACCTCTTAACTTTAATAATAGATTGATTATATCACAGAGAAAAAACTTTGTCAAGTTAAATCACAAAAGACTTTTCACATAAAATCACTTGACAAAGAAATACATTATATGTTATCATAATCTTATAAACAAGAAACTACGAGGATCTGAATATGAAAAATTTATTGGTAGTTGTTGATATGCAAAACGATTTTATCGACGGCGCGCTCGGAACAAAGGAAGCCGAGGCGATCGTTGAAAACGTT
>JAZKZC010000179.1:0-21918 GCA_045612465.1 Eubacteriales bacterium | reverse complement strand
CGTGGTAGCCACGAACTACCGGGCGCACGACCCCTACGAATTATCGGGTTTGTTTTAATTGTTTAATTCGTGGTGGTGTTGTAGGGGCGATCATTGATCGCCCGCTTCAAACCCATTTTCGCTCATTTCATCGGACGAGCAATGCTCGCCCCTACAAAAACGGCGTTCAATTCGGGTCGTCGAGGCGCCGACCCCTACGAATTTATAACGATATTCGTGTTTACACGAATATCATTTCATGTTTGCCTCGGCAAACATTTCATGCGGCTGTGCCGCATTTAATGCCAACGGCATTTCATTCGGGCGATTCGTGAATCGCCCCTACGAATTATTCTTCGGTCAATTCCTCGGATATTTCTGCCGTATCATCGGATTCTACCGTTGTTTCGGGCATTTTTTCTTCCTCGGGGTCAGTATGTGTGAAGTTGATGACCATATCGTTTTCTTCCTTGAAGCGGACAACGATGACACCGACCGCGGAACGTCCGCATACACGCACGTCGCTTGCGCGGAATCTGATGAGAATACCGTTCATCGTCACGATGATGATGTCCTCGTCGTCGGAAACTGATGCAATACCCGCAAGCTTACCCGAATCCTCGGTTATCTTGTGGCAGACAACACCCTTACCGCCGCGTCCGTGGACGGAATAATTTTCAAATTCCGTACGCTTGCCGTAGCCCTTTTCGGTGATTGAAAGGAGCTTTTTGCCTTCCTCACAGACAGCCGCACCCGTTACGAAGTCGCCCTCGGCAAGTCTTACACCGCGGACACCCTTTGAGGCTCTGCCCATATCTCTTACGTGGCGTTCGTTGAAGCATACCGCCTGACCGTCGTGTGTACATACCACAATGTCACGGCTTCCGTCGGTAAGACGTACAAACAACAGCTCGTTGTCGTCTTCAAGCAGAATTGCAATTTTTCCGCCTTTTCTTCTTTGCTCAAACTCGGAAAGCTTCGTCTTCTTGACAGTACCGTTCTTCGTTACCATCAGGAGATAGCCGCCCTTGCTGAAATCGTCAACGGGCACAAGCGCCGTGATCTTTTCGTTTTCCGCAAGGTCGATAACATTGACGATGTTTGAGCCCTTCGACGTTCTGCTTCCCTTGGGAAGTGAATATACCTTCTTCATAAACACGCGTCCCGTGTTCGTGAACATCATCATATACGAATGGCTGTGAGCCGCAACGACCTTTATAACAAAGTCGTCTTCTTTCGTCGTCATACTCTTAAGACCTTTACCGCCCTTATTCTGTACGGAATAGTCGGATGCGGGCTGCATCTTGATATAACCGCCGTATGTCAGCGTTACGACGCAGTTTTCACGCTCAATAAGGTCTTCGTCTATTATCTCCTCGTCGGATTCTTCTATTCTCGTTCTTCTTTCGTCACCGAACTTATCTCTTATCTGGATAAGCTCCTCCTTGATGATTGCGTGGAGCTTTGCGCCGTCTGCAAGAACTCCCTCAAGCTCTGTGATAAGCACGCGGAGCTTTGCAAGCTCGTCCTCGATCTTGAACGTTTCGAGATTCGACAGCTTACCTAACTGCATTTCGACGATAGCCTGCGCCTGAACGTCGTCAAGCTCAAATCTCTCGCAGAGGCTGAATTTAGCATCGGGAATCGACTTCGACGTACGGATTATGCTTATAACCTCGTCGATATTGTCAATGGCAATGTGAAGTCCCTCAAGTATATGCGCGCGCTTTCTTGCCTTGTCAAGGTCAAATTCCACGCGGCGGCGGACAACCTCCTCCTGATGCGCGATGTAATGCTGAAGTATCTCTTTAAGTGAAAGACACTTCGGCTCGCCGTTAACGAGTGCGAGCATATTTACAGCGCACGTATCCTGAAGCTGTGTGTATTTATAAAGCTGATTGAGTATGACCTGACCGTTTGCATCGCGTCTGTACTCAACGACTATCTTCATACCGTGGCGTCCGCTTTCGTCGCGGAGCGCGGTGATACCCTCTATCTTCTTCGCCTTTACAAGCTCTGCCATGCTCATAACGAGCATAGCCTTATTGACCATATAGGGTATTTCGTAAATTTCTATTCTGTGCTTATCCTCAAACACCTCAGCACGGGCGCGTACCACGATTCTGCCGTGTCCCGTTGCATACGCATCGTAGATGCCCTGCGTGCCGTGAATCGTCGCATAAGTAGGGAAGTCGGGGCCTTTGATGAACGTCATAAGCTCACGCACGTCAGCCTCGGGGTTCTCCATAAGATGAACCGTTCCGTCGATGACCTCGCGCAGGTTGTGCGGGGGAACGTTCGTCGCCATACCGACGGCAATACCGATAGAACCGTTTACAAGCAGGTTGGGGAAGCGCGCAGGGAGTACCTGCGGCTCTTTTCTTGTATTATCGAAGTTGGGGTCGTAATCAATTACGTTTTTCTCGATGTCGGCAAGCATATAGTCCGCAAGGCGTGACATTCTTGCTTCCGTATAACGGTAAGCAGCTGCGCCGTCACCGTCAACGTTACCGAAGTTACCCTTACCGTCAATGAGCGTGTAGCGAAGCGAGAAAGGCTGCGCCAAACGTACCATTGAATCGTAAACTGCCGTGTCGCCGTGCGGGTGGTATCTACCGAGCACGTTACCGACCGTCGTTGCCGATTTTCTGTGAGGATTGCTGTGAACGAGGTTATCCTCGTACATCGCGTACAGAATACGGCGGTGGACGGGTTTAAGACCGTCGCGCACGTCGGGAAGCGCACGGGAAACGATGACCGACATAGAATATTCCATAAAGGACTTTTTGACTTCCTTTTCGATATTTATGTCAACTATCTTCTGGTCTTTGTATTCAATATCCTGGCTTTTGTATTTTTCCATTTGAATCTCCGTATGTATATATTTCAATTACACATTTTTGTTCGTTTCATTTGCAAATTATGGGGTTTGTTTTCGTTTAATTCAACGTGACAACGGCGCCTCGTCCGCAACCCCCATGTAGTTCGCAACGAGTCGCGAACTACCGTAGTTGGCTTTGCCAACTACACCGGGCAAAGGGTGTGCATATTTCCTAACGGAAATATATTTTACTCCATTCGGGGTGGTGTTGTAGGGGACGACGTCCGGTAGTTCGTGACGAGGCACGAACTACACGTCCCATTTCAATCCCATTTTTGTTCATTTCATCGGGGTGGTGTGTTGTAGGGGCGATCATCGATCGCCCGTTTTAAACCCATTTTTGTTCGTTTCATTCGGGTCGTCGAGGCGCCGACCCCTACAAAAACGGAATTTAATTCGGGGTGGTGTCGGCACCCTCTGCAAGCTCAATCTCAATACACCTTGAAATCAACATTGTTTAAATTTTTTTTGACATCGTCCGTGTTTGGTATGTCGCCCTTTTCGTTGACCGATGCGGAATATGCCGAGGCATACTGCATAGCGTACGGGATATTTCCGCCCGAAAACTCATAAGCCTTGATGAACGAGGCGATGAACGACGGACGCAGATAGACGCTTTCGTTTCTGTTTCTTTTCACCGAGCAGGTGCAAAGACATTCGGGCGACGAATATACAGCGCCCTTTGCGCCGTACAGAAAGAGAATAGCGGCACCCGTTTCCTTTGTGATGTTCTTCACCGTCACAAGCGCTTCTATCAGGCTTTCCGCACGCTTGAATGTGTAGTCGTAAAGCTCCTCGTACCCCATCACTATCATAAAAGGCTTTTCGCGAAACGCAAGGCGCATTTCCGCCCCCGAAAAGTCGGTTATCACCTTTATACCCTCATCCCGGAGCATTTTTATGATGTCGCGGTACGTGCCGAGCTCAAAATCACGCGGGCAGGCACCCGACAAAACGAAGTAATCGGGACGGGGGGTTGATTCTTTCATCGCTTTCGTGAGCTGTAAAAGCTCCTTTATCGGTATCATACGCGCCTCTGCAGGCTCAAACACCGTCAGCGCACCGCCCTCGGACACCGCAGAGCTTATCTGCGTGGGCAGTACGGAATCGACGAATCCGCATCCGATGTTACGGCTTTTCAGAAAATCCTTGAGGTAATCCCCCAGAAGACCGCCCGAAAACCCGAACGCGCTCGTTTGTACGCCCATCGCTGCCAGAAAATCCGACACGGCGACACCGTGGGCAGGCTTACACAGTCCGAAGCCCTCGCAAAGGTTTTTAAAACCCTTGCTCGTACCCATAACGCTGTTGTAAACAGCGGTGAACGACGGGCACATCGTTAAAGTATTTACGCAAAAACCGTATCTGCCGTTTTGCATTATACGTCAAGGTTCGTTACGTATTTTGCGTTTTTCTCGATGAAGTCACGGCGGGGTTCGACCTTGTCGCCCATGAGCGTTGAGAATATTTCATCGCAACGTCTTGCATCCTCGATGGTAACGCGGAGGATAGTTCTTCTTTCGGGGTCCATTGTCGTTTCCCAAAGCTCCTCCTTGTCCATTTCACCAAGACCTTTAAAGCGTTCTACGCGGAAGTTTCCGCCAAGCTCTGCAACAATGGCTTCTTTTTCTTCATCGTTGTATGCGTATCTTTCCGTTTTGCCCTTTGTAATTCTGTAAAGCGGGGGCATTGCGGAATAAACGTGGCCGTCTTCAATGAGCTTTCTCATATAGCGGAAGAACAGCGTCAGAAGAAGTATTCTGATGTGCGAGCCGTCAACGTCGGCATCCGCCATGATTATTATTTTTCCGTATCTCAGCTTGCTTATATCGAAATCCGAGCCGATACCGCATCCGATAGCCTGAATGATGGGAAGTATCGACTGGTTTGAATATACCTTGTCAACACGGCTCTTTTCGACGTTGAGGACTTTACCTCTCATCGGGAGTATCGCCTGGAAACGGCTGTCGCGTCCGTCCTTCGCAGAACCGCCCGCAGAGTCACCCTCGACCAAAAACAGCTCTGTAAGCTCAGCACTTCTTTCATGGCAGTCAGCGAGCTTTCCCGGAAGCTGGAAGCCCTCAAGCGCACCCTTTCTGTTTCTCACAGCCTCACGTGCGCGGCGCGCTTCTTCTCTTGCCCTTGCGGCAACGATGGATTTTTCCATTATCGCCTTGCCGACTGCGGGATTTTCTTCTAAATATTCTTCAAGCTTTCTGGAAACGATAGAATCAACGAACGTTCTTACCTCGCTGTTACCGAGCTTTGCCTTCGTCTGGCTTTCAAACTGCGCATCGGGGAGCTTTACGGAAATAACAACGCAAATACCCTCACGCACGTCCTCGCCCATAAGGTTCTTGTCGCCGTCCTTGAGAAGCTTCACCTTACGGCCATAATCGTTCATTACCTTTGTCAGAGCCGTCTTGAAGCCCGTTTCGTGTGTACCGCCCTCGATGGTTGACATATTGTTTGCAAAAGTGACTATCGTTTCGCTTAATGTATCGTTATACTGAATTGCGACCTCGGCTGTCATATCGCCCGTCTGTCCGCTTATGTATATAACGTCCTTGTGTACGGGTGTGCAAGCCTTTTTCTCGTTGAGGTATTCAACGAAGCTTCTGATACCGCCCTCGTAGCAAAGCACCTCGGAAACAGGCTCCTCGCCTCTTTCGTCGATAAGCTCTATGCAGATACCCGCGTTGAGGAACGATTGCTCTCTCATTCTGTCAAGCACAGCATCGTAATCAAATACCGTTTCTTCAAATATCGTCGGGTCGGGCTTGAATCTTACGTAAAGTCCGTGCTCGTCACCGCAGTCGCCTTCTTCCTTGAACGGGCGCACTACGTGTCCCTTTTCAAAGCGTTCGGTGTATCTTCTTCCGCCGTGGCAGTTGGATACTTCAACCCATTCGGACAATGCGTTTACGACAGATGCGCCGACACCGTGCAGACCGCCCGATATTTTGTATCCGCCTCCGCCGAACTTACCGCCTGCGTGAAGCACGGTAAATACGACCTCAAGGGTGGGTGTACCCGTCTTCGCGTTGATACCTGCGGGGATTCCTCGTCCGTCGTCCCTTACAGAACAGCTGTTGTCGGTGTGGAGAGTTACCGTTATTTTTTTACAGTAGCCTGCCATCGCCTCGTCAATGGAGTTATCCACTATTTCGTTTATGAGGTGGTGCAAGCCTTTGATTGAGGTCGTACCGATGTACATACCCGGTCTTTTTCTGACAGCTTCAAGTCCTTCAAGGACCTGTATCTGTTCGTCACCGTAATTTGCCTGTGCGTTTTTGATGTTGGATTCGTCCATTTACACTATTCCTTTCATAGCTCTCTTTTTGAGAATTTTGGGAGATACCTGCGACATATATATCTTTGTTTCGTTATTTTCATCTGTCAGTATGAATGATTTCGGTATTTCACGCGTTACGCTTATAAGCCTTTTTTCGGCTTCCGCACGGCGCAAAGCCGAGCGCGTCACGGGTGACACCGTTGACGTGTCCGTGTCAAATATACCGATTATGTCATCACTCATAAGTATTTTTTCGTTGGAAATATAAAGATAGTTGGTTTTCATAAAATTTGTTTGTTTTATCGGGGGGAGGTAACGGCACCTCGCCTGCGCCCCCCACGGCTCGGCACGAGCCGCCCCGCAGGCGAGAGGTGCATATTTCCTGACGGAAATATATTTTACTCCATTCGGGGTGGTGTTGTTGTAGGGACAGACGTCCTCGACTGTCCGTTTAAACCCATTTCATAACGCCTCATCCACCACTATCAAGGTGTATCTCCGATACACCGGTAGTTGACTTCGTCAACTACAAGTCCCCCTTCCCCCACCGGGGAAGGCGTTTAATTAATCCGTCCCGATGCGATGTTGATTTTGTTATTCACGCCGAACGGGGAAAACAATTCCTCGTTACAGGAGGTGATGATGACCTGCTTACCGCCGAGCTTTGACAAAAGGTACGATGCGCGCTTACCGTCAAGCTCCGAAAGCACGTCGTCGAAAAGGTACACGGGGTATTCGCCCGTTTCCTCGTTGGAAATTTCGCCCTCTGCAAGCTTTGCGGCAAGTGACAGCGACCTTTGCTGTCCCTGCGAGCAGTAAAAACGTGACGATTTACCGTTCAGAGTAATCTCAATATCATCCCTCTGCACGCCGAAAAGGTTCATTTTGTACTGTATTTCTTTTTCAACGCTGTCGGTGAACAGCTTATAAAACGCTTCATCGGTCATTTCCTTCAGTGATGAATCGAAGCTGTATTGAACGACTGTCTTTTCCTTGCCCTCGCTCATTTCGTCAAGCGACGTCGCCATATACGTGCCGAGCTTTTCGCAGTACGCGATGCGTCTTTCGGTGATATAACGGCACGGGGAGGCTATCTGCTGCGCCAGCACGTCAAAAATGCCGTAATTTGCATTTTTGGTGTCACCCGCATCTTTGATAAGCGCCGCCCTTTGCGACAGTATCTGCGTGTATTTTTTGAGCATATAGACGTATTTCTTGTCCGTCTGCGAAATTGCCACGTCCAAAAACAGTCTGCGCTGTGAGGGCGAGTCCTTGATTATCGATAAATGGTCGGGGCAGAACAGTACCGCCTTGAAGTTTCCTATAAACTCCGAGGCGCGTGTCACTTCACCACCCGATATTTTCATTTTTCTTTTTTCGCCCCGTCTGTAGCTTACAGACATCGGCACCTCGCGTCCGAACGACTCGTAAACGATGTCAATTCCCGCGAAGCTTTCCGAAAACGGAATCACGTCCGTTTCCTTTTTCATTCTGTACGGCTTTCCTCTTGCAAAAACGTATATCGCTTCAAGAAGATTCGTCTTGCCCTGTGCGTTATCGCCCCAGATGACGTTGATGCCGTCCGTGAAGCATACCGTACCTTCCTTGAGGTTTCTGTACGCTTTTATATCTGCTTTAAGTAATTTCAATTTATCTTGACTGCTGAGGTCTTACGGGGAATACGAAGTACATAAACGACTTGTCGGTGTCGTCTGTGGGTGTTATCAGCATACTTGAAAGAGATGTCGTGAATCCGAGCTTGACCGTATCGGCTTCGATAGCTCTGAAGCTGTCAAGCAGGAAACGGCAGTTGAAGCTTATCTCAAGGTCTTCACCCTCGTGCTTGCAGGGTATTTCGTCGTAAACTCTGTTTACAACGGAAATACACGATATTTTCAGCTTGTCGCCGTAGATATTGAGCGTAACGCTTGAGCGTACGCGTCCCGCGTCGCTGTCCTCTGTAACGAGGAGCGCGCGTTCAAGGCTTTCACGCAGGCTGTGCGTGCTTATTTCCACGTTTATGGGGCAATCCTTAGGGATAAATCTTTCATATTCTATATAATCGCCGTCAATCTGTCTTGTATAGAAGCACATACCGTCACGCATGAACATAATGTGCTTAAGTCCCTTTACGACCTTTATCTTTTCGTCGGTGTCAAGCAAGAACTTCTGTATTTCGGGAAGCGCACGGCGTGCGATGATAAAGTTAAGATTCATATAAGAGCCGTCGACGTTGTGGTTTTCCATTTCACAGTCAACGAATCTCTGCGCGAAGCGGAAGCCGTCAAGCGCCGTAATTCTTATATTTTCTTCTCTTATCTGGAAGTAAGCGCCGTTGAGCTGGAGCTTCTGGTGGTTGTCAGCAACGGCAAACGACGTTTCGGCAATGAGCTTTTTGAGCATTTTCTGGCTTATCGAAAAGCTGTAATCACCCGAAAGCTCAGGCGTGCCGGGGAATTTGTTACCCTCGATGCAAACGACCTCAAACTTACTGTTGCCCGACATTATCTTTGCGATGTTCTTGTCGGACACGTCGATGATTATGTCATCGGGCATATTCTTCGTGATGTTCAGAAGCTTCTGCGCGCTTATTATATAGCATCCGGGAGTCTGCACATCGGCGTCAATTACGGTTTCAAAGCCTTTTTCAACGTCAAAGGACGTGATAACGCATTTGTCGCTGCCTTGTGTTTTGAGTCTGATACCCTGAATTACTTTATTTTCGCCTCTTGTAGATACAGCGCCCATTGCGGGAAGCAGTGCGTTAAGAAGCGTGGATCTTTCAAAAACGATTCTCATGTTCGTTCCTCTCTATGATATGGATAGATATGAATACATATGGAAATAGTAGTAGTAGTAGGGGCTGTGGAAAATGTGGAAATCCCTCAAAGCCCTGTATTTATCGGTGTTTTGGGGAAATTTTGCTTGTGGAATAAAGGTGCAAAGCGTTTTGAAGAAATGTGGAAAAGATTTTTCGGTTTTTTCTGTCGGATTTTTCCGATTTTCGTTCCACATTCAGTCCATAATTTTCCCACATACATATCCACCGCTTGTTGACACGGTTGTCAACATACCCTTGAAAAGGGGGTGCTTTTTCCACATACGATGTATTTAATGTGGAAAACTATGTGGATAATGTGGATAACTATGTGACTTTCTTGTGTATTTACATCTTTATTTCGTTCTCTATCTCCTCAATTTCCCTTTCAAACAGCGGTTCCGACTTTATTTTTGTTTCCACAACGTCGATTGAGTTCATAATTGTGGAATGGTCACGTCCGAACAAAGCTCCTATCTGCTTCAGGGAATAGGGAGTGTACTTTCTTATAAGGAAAATAACGATGTGGCGGGCGGAGGTTATCTCCTTGCGCTTGCTCTTGCTCTTTATCTCGTTTTCGTCCACGTTCAGCTTTTTCGCCACCGTTTTGAATATACGGTCGGTTATTATCTGGGGCGAAACGTCGAGGTTCATCATATCGGCTATTGCCTTTTTCGTCATATCGTACGTTATCGGTATGCCGTACAGCGCGCTCGTCGCGGCTATCTTTTTAAGCGAACCCTCGATCTGTCTTATGTTACGGCTGAGATTTTCAGCCAGAAGCGTTACAACGTCGTCGGGGATGTCCATATGGTACGATTCCGCCTTGCTTTTGATGATGGCGGCGCGAAGCTCATAGTCAGGCGGCTGAATGTCAGCCATAAGTCCCATTTCAAAACGGTTCTGGAGTCTGTCCTGGAGCGTCTGTATTTCCCTCGGCGGCTTGTCCGATGCGAGAATTATCTGCTTATGCTCCTCGTAAAGCGCGTTGAACGTGTGGAAGAATTCCTCCTGCACGCTTTCCTTGCCCGCGATGAACTGAATATCGTCCACCAAAAGCACGTCGATGGTTCTGTACTTGTTTCTGAATATCACGGGGCCGTTTTTCGTACGCAGGCTTTCAACGAGCTGGTTTGTAAACTCCTCGCCCTTGACGTAAATGATTTTAAGGTCGGGGTTTCTCGTCAGAAGCTCGTTTGTGATAGCGTAAAGCAGGTGCGTTTTGCCAAGACCGCTGGGGCCGTACACGAAAAGCGGGTTCCATGCCGTGAACGGATTTGTCGCAACCGCGTAGCAAGCGTTGTAAACGAAGCGGTTTGACGAACCGACTATGTAATTGTCAAACGTATAGTCGTTATTTATCTGTGTTTTGAGGTTTATTTTAGCAGAAAGCTGTGATTCCTCCGTCGTTTCCTCTGCGGGCTGTTCCTTTTCGCCCGTTGCGAAGAATTTTACCTCGCTGTGAGATGCAAGGGGCAGACCGCCCGTTTTTGCTTCTCCCGTGCTTTCTCTCGGTGACGGACGGAGATAAACGTCGTCGTTCATATCACCGGGGTTTTCAAGGTCGTATTCGATGTCCTTTTTTATCTGCTTCAAATTTTTCAGGTCTCTGTCCTGAGCATATATGTAGATTACCTTGAATTCGCACAGCACCTTGTGCAAAAGTCTTTCAAGTACTCTCGTTTCGTTTCTTACGAAATCGAGCGTTGCCGCCGTCGGAGTCATAAGCACTGCGTACTGCGATTCAATGTCAACTATCTTCATATCCGAAAACCAAGAGTTTACCTTGATGTCGGAAAATTCTTTTCTCAGCTCTTTAAGGACACCCAACCATATATCGTCGTAAGTGTTCATTTGTTTGTCCTTTCGTTTTTAAAATTGAAAATGGGTGGTACCGTTTTTGTTCGTTCCATTCGGAGTGGTGTTGTTGTAGGGGCGATCATTGATCGCCCGCTTCAATCCCATTTCCGTTCATTTTATACGGGCGATTCGTGAATCGCCCCTACGAATTATGGGGTTTGTTTTCATTAAATTCAACGTGACGGCGCGCACACCCGCCCCCACAGTCCGCAGGACTGCCTCGGGTGTAAGCGCGCATATTTCCTGACGGAAATATGTTTTATTCGGGGTGATGCCGTTGTACGGACAGACGTCCTCGACTGTCCGTTTCAAACCCATTTTCATTCATTTCATAATTGTTACACCGTAATGTCCGTTAAACGACATTACTACACCCTATATTATACCACATTTTATTATAAATTACAATATATAATTTATAATTTAATTAAATTTATATATTATTAAGTATTTTACCTATGTTGTATTTTTGAAAAAAGATATTGATTTATTCGTTTAGGTGTGTTATAATGGGGCGAAAATGTGTAAAAAAGAAACAGTTGGGGGAATAACAAATGCTTGACGGCTTTATAAAGGTTGCCGCGGCGAGCGTTGAAACGTTTGTCGGTAATCCTTCAAAAAACGCTGAAAATATCATAAAAACCGTTAAACAAGCGGATAATTCGGGTGTTAAGCTTCTGTGCTTTCCCGAACTTTGCATAACGGGTATCGACTGCGGAGATATGTTTTTCTCCGACGTTCTTTTGAAAAAAGCAAAGACGGCTTTAATGTCGATAATTTCAGAAACTGCCGACACGGACGTTATGTTTGCGGTAGGGCTTCCCGTGAAGATTTCATCAAAAATTTACAACTGTGCAGCCGTTATCGGCAGAGGAAAGCTGTTTGCGCTTATTCCGAGCCGTGAGGATTCGCCGTATTTTGCGAAATTTGAAAACGAAAAGGGCGTACAGCTTTACGATTTTATAAAAAACAGTGACGGTTACACCGAAAGCATACCGTTCACCGACAAGATAATTTTCTCCTGCGAGGATTGCGAGAATTACAAATTCGGTGTTGTATTCGGCTACAACGGCAAAAAAACGGAGGAGCTTTGCAAAAAAGGCGCAAAGATAATCCTTTCTATGTCGAGTTACCCCGAAACGGTAACGTCAAGAGATAATAAAAATACGTTTTATAAGTGCCTTTCGGCAAAGCAGATATGCGGTGCCGTGTGCGCCGAATGTGACGACACGGAATCGACTTCAAAGGCTGTTTATTCAGCCAACCATATGATATACGAATGCGGCTCACGGCTTTGCGAAAATGCGCCGTTCGGCGGTGAAAAGTTGCTTATTTCCGAAATAGACGTTGGTAAGATCGCCAATTTGAGAAGTGCCGATAAGTCTTATAGTGAGGAACCGTCGCTCTATTCAAAGGAAGCGGGCGTATATGACGAGTTTGAGTTTGCGCAGGACGTAACCGTAACACCTCTGACACGTCACGTTGACAAAAATCCGTTTATGCCCGACGGCTGTGACACAGCAAAAAGGGCAGAGCATATAACGAAAATTCAAGCCTACGGACTTAAAAAGCGAATGACGGCGTCAAAAAGCCGTAAAATGGTCATCGGCATTTCGGGAGGACTTGACTCAACGCTTGCCCTGCTCATTTGCGTTAAAACGGCTGATTTGCTCGGATATGACAGAAAGTGCGTTATCGCTGTGACGATGCCGTGCTTCGGCACGTCGGAGCGCACGAAATCAAACGCCGTCGTGCTTTGCGAAAAGCTCGGCGTTGATTTGAGAACGGTTGATATTACCGAGGCTGTAAGGCTTCATTTCAAGGATATTTCACACGATGAAAGCGTAAGAAATGCCGCTTACGAAAACTCTCAGGCGCGTGAGCGCACGCAGGTGCTTATGGACATCGCCAACGACGAGGGCGGTCTTGTCATCGGTACGGGTGATTTAAGTGAGGCGGCGCTCGGCTGGTGTACCTACAACGGCGACCATATGTCGATGTATGCGGTAAACTGCTCCGTTCCCAAAACGCTTATGCGTAAAATCGTGGAAAACGAGGCGAAGAACAGCCCCGATGAGTCGCTTGCCGACACGCTTTTCGATATATTGAACACACCCGTTTCGCCTGAGCTTATGCCGCCCGAGGACGGGAAGATAGCGCAGTGTACGGAGGAAATAATAGGCCCGTACGCGCTTCACGACTTCTTCATTTACTACACGGTGAAGTACGGATTTACCTCGGAAAAGGTCTTGCGCCTTGCCGAATACGCATTCGACGGCGAATATACAAGGACAGATATTGAAAAATGCTATAACGTCTTCAAAAGACGGTTTGTAACACAGCAGTTCAAGCGCTCCTGCGCTCCCGACGGGGTTATTATAGGAAGTGTTAATTTGTCAAACTTCGGCGGTTTTTCGATGCCGTCGGACGTTGACGCGGATATATTTTCGTAATTTATGAAAGGAAGTATACAAAATGGTTATTGAAAATCTTGAATTCCTCAGAAAATTTGACAGCGAGGTTGCTGATGCGGTCGAAAAGGAGTACAACCGTCAGAAAGGCGGTATTGAGCTTATCGCATCCGAAAACTTTGTGTCCGAGCCTGTAATGGCGGCGGCATCCTCCGTGCTTACGAACAAGTACGCAGAGGGTTATCCCGGCAAGAGATACTACGGCGGATGTGAGTGCGTTGACATTGCGGAAAATATCGCAATCGAGAGAGCGAAAAAGCTTTTCGGCGCACAGTTCGCAAACGTACAGCCTCACTCGGGCGCACAGGCAAACACAGCCGTTTATATCGCGCTTCTTCAGGCAGGCGATACGGTTATGGGTATGTCACTTGCTCACGGCGGACACCTGACACACGGCTCACCCGTTAACCTCAGCGGTCTTTACTATAATTTCGTAGCTTACGGCGTTGACAGCGAAACACACAGAATCGACTATGATGCACTTGAAAAGCAGGCAAAGGAAGTTAAACCCAAGCTCATCGTTGCAGGCGCTTCCGCTTATCCGAGATTCATCGATTTCGAGAGAATGGCGAACATCGCGCACGAGGTCGGCGCATATCTTATGGTCGATATGGCGCACATCGCAGGTCTTGTTGCCGCAGGCGTTCACCCCTCGCCCATGCCCTATGCCGACATCGTTACAACGACAACGCATAAGACGCTCAGAGGCCCCAGAGGCGGTATGATACTGACAAACAGCGAGGAGCTTGCAAAGAAGATAAACAAGGCTGTATTCCCCGGCACACAGGGCGGTCCTTTGATGCACATTATCGCGGCTAAGGCTGTATGCTTCGGCGAAGCGCTCAAGCCCGAATTTGCAGAATACGGTAAGAAGGTCGTCAAGAATGCCGCAGTTCTTGCAGAAACACTCGTAAATGAAGGCTTCAATCTCGTTTCGGGCGGTACGGATAACCATTTGATGCTCGTTGACCTCCGTCCGTTCAATATTACGGGTAAAGAGCTTGAAAAAAGACTCGATACGGTTCACATCACGGTCAATAAGAACGCTATCCCCGACGATCCGCAGTCGCCGTTCATTACAAGCGGTGTGAGAATCGGTACGCCTGCCGCTACAACGAGAGGCCTCGGCGAGGACGAAATGAGAACTATAGGTAAGCTCATCAAGCTCACAGCGACGGAATATGAGGACAAGGCAGATTACATAAGAGCAGAAGTTGCGAAGATCTGCGAAAAATATCCCCTTTATTAATTCAGATACACAATAATCACAAAAAATTCTCCCTTACATATCATTTAATGTAAGGGAGATTTTTTTATAGTAAATAATATATTTCCTTGCGGTGTGTAATTAATGCTGAAAAGATTGATTATATATCAGAAAGGTACAAAATGCGTAAATGTCTGTATAAATGTAATGAAACAGTAAAAACGGTGACACTCTGCGCCGTGTGCTTCGGGGCAGGCGTGCTTTTGTCGGTCTTTCTGCCGCCTGTGTTTATGATGATAATTGAAGCGGCGCTCGTGTGCGTTATCGGAATACTGTTTATTCTTTAAGGAGGGTATTATGAAGATAGTCATTGTCCGTTCCCCGAAATTCTTTTCGGGAATTCTGAAGAAAATATTTAAAATAAAATAAAAATATATTTCCGCAAGGAAATATGTGCGCCTTGCAGTTGACAAAGTCAACTGCCGGTGTATCGTTCCGATACACCTCGCCCGTGGACGGTTGGCAGGTTTAAAACGGGTCGTCGAGGCGCCGACCCCTACGGTACACCCCGAATTAAACGCCGTTGTTGTAGGGGCGAGCATTGCTCGCCCGCATAAAATGAACGCAAATCAATCGTCTTCTATTTCGTTAAAATAATCCTTGTTGAAAAATTCGGATAAGGTTATGTCTGCGCCCTCGCAAAAACGCTTGACGGTTATGACCTTTGAGCATTTCGTCCGACCTTTTGAAAGGTCATAAATTGATGACGGCGACATACCGCCCTTTAAACAAATTTCGCATATATTGCTGTTTTGCTCTTTACATATTTCTTCTATTCTCATAAGAATAGCCTCATTTAATTTCATATCATATCCTGCCTTTTCACGGAATTCCGTAATTATTATAGACAGATATGATTTTTCACTCTCGTGGAGTTCCACGATATTGACAAATCTTTTCTTGAATAGTATAATAAAAATCGTGGTATTCCGTGAAAGAGGTGCGATATGGTAATTACGTTTGCAGGTCATTCGACCGTTTTTTCGTGTGAACAAGTGAAAGAAACGGTTAAAGAACAAATTAAAAATAATATTGCAGCTGATGAAAAAACGGTTTTTTATTTAGGCGGTTACGGTGATTTCGACAGTATATGCGCTTGTGCGTGCAAAGAGCTGAAAAAAGAATACAGCCATATTGAGGTGGTGTATGTAACACCGTATATCAATCACAGCAAGATCAAAGAAATGCAAGACGTCGGTTTGTATGATACGTCGATTTATCCACCGCTTGAAAAAGTGCCGCCGAGATTTGCAATTTTGAAAAGAAATGAATGGATGGTAGAAAATGCAGATTTGGTAATAGCGTACGTAAAAAATAATTACGGCGGAGCATATAAGACGTTAAATACAGCAAAGCGTAATAAAAAGAAAGTAATAAATATTTGTGATTTATTAAATGATAAATAAAAATATATTTCCGCAAGGAAATATGTGCGCCTTGCAGTTGACAAATTCAACTACAAGTCCCACCTATCTCCCCGCCGACACGCTTCGCGTTTACGCCCGGAGAAGGCATAACACCACCCCGAATGGAACGAACAAAAATGGTTTTGAAACGGGCGATCGATGATCGCCCCTACAACAATGCCATGAATGAACGAAACAATAAATATATTTCCGCAAGGAAATGCGCCCCCCGCCGAGGGGGGTGGCAGGGGGCGCCGTTGTCACGTTGAATAAAATGAAAATAAACCCGAAAATTTATAAATAAAACGAATGAACAACAAAAAAATAAGCTCCGCAAAACGGAGCTTATTATATTTAATCAATTATTACTGCTTTTCGAAAACGATGGGAGTAACGGACTTGAGCACTGCCATGGAGCTTTCGTCACCTGCTACGAGCTCTGTGAATGTGAGCTTGCCGCCTTCAAGTGTGAATACGATGTACTGTGTCTTGTCGAATTCACCGTTTTCATTTGCTTCTGTGTAGAGCTTATCGCCTTCAATCAAGAATGTGCCTTCAGATTCTGTTGCCATGCCCTGGAAAGATTCTGCCATCTGAGCAACAAGTTCGTCGATTGTTATTTCGGAAGCTGCGAGGAGTTCTTCAAGTGTCATATTCATCTGCTGTGCCATAGCTGTGTAAAGTGCTTCGATAGCAGCCTTGATGGAGGGTGTAGCGTTTGTGATAGCCGCATTTACTGCCTCCTCTGTGAAAACTATCTTGCCTGTGCCGTCTTCGTTAAGCTGGAAAATAAACTCAACGGCAAAACCTGTAACTTCGGGAAGTGTGATACCGGGAGCACTTGCTGCGAATGATTCGTTCATTACCTTGGAAAGGTCAAGATTTGCCTTCCATGTACCGTAGATGCTTGTTTCATCTTCTGCGGGAGCTTCTGTTTCAGCGTCTGTAACTTCTTCCGTAGCTGCTTCTGTTTCAGCTTCTGTTTCAGCATCGGTTGTTGCATCTGTTTCAGCTTCTGTAGCTGCTGCTGTGTCTTTTTCTGCCGCTGTTGTGTCAGCGCTGTCGCCCGAGCAAGCCGCGAGGGAAGCTGCGAGGCAAAGTGTCAAAACTAATGATAAAAGCTTTTTCATTTTAATTTTTTCCTTTCAAAATTGTTTTTTATGTATAAAGGCGGTATTTTTCGCCGTATACACACTTTTAATGCGGTGTTAATTGTGAAATAATATTATAATTAACACCGTTATTTGTTAAAAGTATAACTAAATGGGAAAAGTGCAACGAATCGAGGCTTCCCCGTTTCGGGAAAGCCTCAATATTTTCAATTAACCAAGCTTAGATGTGTTGATCTTGATGCCGGGGCCCATTGTGGAAGCGATGCAAACGCTCTTAAGGTACTGACCTTTAGCAGCTGCAGGCTTAGCCTTAATGATAGCGCCCATAAGTGTGTCAAAGTTCTCTGTGAGCTTTTCAGCACCGAAGGAAGCCTTACCGATGGGGCAGTGGATGATGTTTGTCTTGTCAAGTCTGTACTCGATCTTACCTGCCTTAGCTTCTGTAACAGCCTTAGCAACGTCGGGAGTAACTGTACCTGCCTTGGGGTTAGGCATAAGTCCCTTAGGACCGAGAACCTTACCGAGACGGCCGATAACGCCCATCATGTCGGGGGATGCGATAACAACGTCGAAATCAAACCAGTTTTCCTGTGTTATCTTTGCAACCATATCTTCAGCGCCTACGAAATCTGCGCCTGCTGCCTTAGCAGCTTCTGCCTTGTCACCACGTGCGAAAACGAGTGTACGAACAGTCTTACCTGTACCGTTGGGGAGAACGACAGCGCCTCTTACCTGCTGGTCAGCGTGACGGCTGTCAACGCCGAGACGAACGTGAAGCTCGATCGTTTCGTCGAACTTTGCCTTTGCTGTCTGGCAAACAAGTGCGAGTGCTTCTTCAGAATCATAAAGCTTAGACTTGTCGATAAGCTTTGTGCTGTCTGTATATTTCTTACCTTTAAACATTTTCGTCTACCTCCCTTAGTCCTCTACCGTGATGCCCATACTGCGTGCAGTACCTGCGATCATACTCATAGCTGCTTCAAGCGAGCCGGAAGTAAGGTCGGGCTTCTTTGTTTCGGCGATCTTCTGAACCTGTTCCTTTGTGATCTTTGCAACCTTTGTCTTGTTGGGAACAGCAGAACCTGATTCGATACCTGCAGCCTTCTTTATAAGAACTGCCGCGGGGGGAGTCTTTGTGATGAATGAGAAGGATCTGTCAGCGTAGATAGTGATAACTACGGGGATGATAAGACCGATGTCATTCTTTGTTCTTTCGTTGAATTCCTTTGTAAATGCTGCGATGTTAACACCGTGCTGACCGAGAGCCGGACCAACAGGGGGTTGGGGTGTTGCTTTGCCTGCGGGCAACTGCAACTTAACATAAGCCATTATTTTCTTAGCCATTTTATGTTTACCGATTCCTTTCCGTAGCAGAATAATTTATAATTCTGCCCATGTGGTTCTCCGGAAGATGATAAGTGAATTTTCTTCCTCCCACATTTACCGCAGTGTTCTGCGGAATACCTTTATTTCAAAGGCTTAACGTCAGCGGCATCGAGCTCAATGGGCGTTTCTCTGCCAAACATAAGAGCTGTGACGGTGACTTTCTTGAGGTCGGACGAGATAGCTGTGACTGTCGCTGTGTTTACACCGAACAGTACGTCTTCTCTGATAGCGACCGTATCTCCCACGGCATAGCCGAGCGAGGTTGTCTTGCGAACGGCTGTTTCTTCGCCGTTTCCAAGATCGATTCCCAAAGCTGCAACTTCAGCATCCGTCAGGGCAACGGGCTTTGAGCCGGGGCCGACGAATCCCGTAACACCCGTGATGTTTCTGATAACGTGCCATGTAGCATCGTTCATTACCATCTTTACGAGTACGTAGCTGGGGAACATTTTAGATTCGGATTCCTTTTTCTGGTCGCCGTCCATCTCCACAACGGTTTCCACGGGTATCCTTACGTCTGTGATAACATCGGAGAGATTTCTGTTTTCGACGATCTTCTCAATATTATCTTTTACTTTATTCTCATATCCCGAATAGGTGTGAGCAACATACCACTTAGGATCGAGAGAGTAATCGTCCATCATAGGGAATTACCTCCTAATTTTCAGTAGATTATTTACCTATTCCGGCGAGGAGTTCAACCACTTCGGAAAAAGCGGTATCAAGCAAAAATACGAATATGCCTACAAGTACCATAGCACCGATAACAACAAGTGTGTTGTGAAGTGTCTGCTTGGGTGTGGGCCATGTGATCTTTTTGATTTCGCCTTTGTAATCTTTAAAAGCGTTCAGGATCTTTCTGCCAATACCGGGACCCTTTTTCTTTTCGGGCTTTTTGTCATCCTTGTCCTTTTTGGACTCGGTAACTTCATTTTCAACGTTTTCGATTTCGTTGTTCAGTTCTTTTTCAGCCATTTTCTCCTGTACGCTCCTTACTTAGTTTCTTTGTGAAGAGTGTGCTTGCGGCAGAAGCGGCAGTACTTATTCAGCTCAAGTCTGTCGGGAGTATTCTTCTTGTTCTTTTTGCTGTCGTAGTTACGCTGCTTGCATTCTGTGCAGGCAAGTGTGATTTTTTCTCTCATTTCGGCACCTCCTGTTTGATTTAAAGCCAAATTACCTGAAGATGACGGCAACTTTGCTTTATGAAAGCCTCCCTCGGCGGACTTCACCGCAGAGGTACAACGAGTATAGCATAAAATAAAATTATTGTCAAGCCGAAACAGAAGCGAAAAAAGATGATTTAAAATTTTTGATACACAAAATTTACATTTAATAACGCAAGGTGTTTTATGAAAATATATTTCCGTTAGGAAATATGCGCCATTTCGCCGTTGTCACGTTGAATTAAATGAATATAAAACCCATAATTTGTAGGGGCGATTCACGAATCGCCCGATGAAATGAACGAAAATGGGTTTGAAACGGGCGGTGTAGTTCGTGCGAGTCACGAACTACTTGGCGCCGACCCCTACGGTAGCACCCCGAATGGAGTAAAATATATTTCCGCAAGGAAATATGCGCCCTTTTGTCCGATGTAGTTGGCAAAGCCAACTACGGTAGTTCGCGACTCGTTGCGAACTACATGGGGGTTGGCGGGGGGCGCCGTTGTCACGTTGAATTTAATGAAAATAACCCCATTAATTTGTAGGGGCAATTCACGAATCGCCCGTATAAAATGAGCGAAAATGGGTTTAAACCTCATCCACCGCAAGCGGTCCCCCTTCTCCCAAGGAGAAGGCTAAAAAAGACCCCATTAATTTGTAGGGGTCGGCGCCCGGTAGTTCGTGGCTACCACGAACTACACGACCCGAATTGAACGCCGTTTTTGTAGTAGGAAGTGAATGGAAATGGGATTGAAGCGGGCGATCGATGATCGCCCCTACAACACCACCCCGAATTTAACGCCTTCCCCGGTGGGGGAAGGTGGCGGCGAAGCCGACGGATGAGGTGTTATAAAAAAATGGCGCGCCGTTACCATTTTCAATTATTTACCACGCTCCGAATAAAAACGAAAAAAGCACCTGCAAAACAGGTGCTTTTTAAGTTAAAGCTAATTGATTGACAATACGTAAATTACTTATATTTACGCTTTCTTGCTGCCTCAGACTTCTTCTTGCGCTTTACGCTGGGCTTTTCGTAATGCTCCCTCTTGCGGAGCTCCGTGAGAACTCCGGAACGTGCGCACTGTCTTTTAAATCTGCGAAGAGCACTGTCAAGTGTTTCGTTTTCTTTAACTCTGACTTCTGCCATTTATATTCCCTCCCTTCGCATTCTAAACATCTGAAAGTTATTATATAACGAAAACGCACAGTTGTCAAGTATTTTTTGCTATTTTTTTCAGAAAATGCTACAAAAATGTGACGAAAACTTATTTTACGACGATATTGAATATCTTTCCGGGTACGAAAATTTCTTTAACCACCGTCTTGCCCGTGATAAGCTCTGCAATTCTTTCGTTTGCCATAACTGCCGCCATAGCGGTGTCTTTGTCGCAATCCTTGGGAATTGTTATCGTGCCTCTCATCTTACCGTTGACCTGAACGCCGATCTCAACGGTGCTGTCAACCGTCTTTGATTCGTCGTATTCGGGCCACTTTGCGTAAGAGCAGAAGCCTTCGCCGCCGAAATACTCCCAAAGCTCCTCACAAAGGTGGGGTGCAAACGGGCAAAGCAGAGTTACGAACGTCATAGCCTCGTCCTTTGTAAGCGAACCTGCGTCGGATATTTCATTCAAAAGGCTCATCATTGCGGCTATCGCCGTGTTGAACTTCATATTGTCGATGTCTTCCGTGACTTTCTTTATCGTCTTGTGGAACGATACCTCAAGTGACGGTGTCACACCCTCGCCCTTGACCATTTCGGGGATAGATGCAACTCTTTCCAAAAATCTCTTACATCCCTTGATGCTTGCCTGCGACCAGGGAGCGGACTTTTCAAAGTCACCGATGAACATTTCGTAAAGACGGAGCGAGTCTGCGCCGTAATCCTTTACTATATCGTCGGGATTGATTACGTTTCCTCTCGACTTCGACATTTTTTCGCCGTTTTCGCCGAGTATCATACCGTGAGCCGTACGCTTCTTGTAAGGCTCCTTGCAGGAAAGCACGCCTATATCATAGAGGAACTTTGCCCAGAAGCGTGAGTAGAGCAGGTGAAGCGTTACGTGCTCCATACCGCCGTTGTACCAGTCAACGGGCATCCAATAGTCAAGCGCTTCCTTTGCGGCGAGCGCATCGTTGTTCTTCGGGTCGCAGTAACGCAAAAAGTACCACGATGAGCCTGCCCAGTTGGGCATTGTGTCCGTTTCTCTTGTAGCGTGGCCGCCGCAGGCAGGGCAGGTCGTATTTACCCAATCCGTTGCCTTTGCAAGGGGGGATTCGCCT
>JAZKZC010000178.1:0-6849 GCA_045612465.1 Eubacteriales bacterium | reverse complement strand
CGTGATTCATATTTCTGCCTTAACGGCGAGTGGACGCTCAACGGCAAGCATATAATCGTGCCGTTTGCTCCGCAGTCAAGACTGTCGGAGTATGAGGGCGGTGAAAATTTCGACCTCGAAAGCTTCACATACGAAAAGCGTTTTACACTTCCCGACTCATTCGATCTCGGCCGTGTGTTTCTGAATTTCGGCGCGTGCGACCAGACGTGCAAGGTATACCTCAACGGCACGCTTTTAGGCGAAAATATCGGCGGTTATCTGCCGTTTTCATTTGAAATAACAGATACCCTTACAGACGGCGAAAACACGCTGACGGTGGACGTTACAGACAAGCTCGACTTATCGCTTCCCTACGGCAAGCAACGCAAAAAAAGGGGCGGTATGTGGTACACACCCGTGTCGGGCATCTGGCAGACGGTATGGCTTGAATCCGTCAAGGCGGAGCTTATAGAGGGACTGAAAATAACGCCCGATATGACGGGCGCAACGGTTGAAGTCCTCGGCTGTGAAGGCTTGCAAAAGACCGTTTTATGCGACGGAAAAGAATACCGATTCACAGAAAACACCGTGAGAATTGAGCCTGAACATCCTCATTTATGGTCGTGCGACGACCCTTATCTTTACGAATTCACGGTAAAAACGGAAAACGACGCGGTGCGCTCATATTTCGGCCTGCGCGAGGTGTCGGTGTCAGACGGCGAATACCCGAAAATACTTCTCAACGGCAAGCCGATATTCGCAAACGGCGTGCTTGACCAGGGATATTACAGCGACGGAATCTTTCTGCCGGCAACCCCCGACGGCTTTTCTTATGACATACTGAAAATGAAAGAGCTTGGCTTCAATATGCTCAGAAAGCATATAAAGGTCGAGCCTGAAATCTTCTATTATATGTGCGACAAATACGGTATGCTCGTTTTCCAGGATATGATAAACAACGGAAAATATAACTTTTTGAGAGATACCGCGCTTCCCACCGTATTTATGAAAAAAGGCGTTGTAAAATACGTAAATCAGAAGACGAAGCAGAATTTCAAAACTGCGATGATAAACACGGTGCGCCATTTGTATAACCACCCCTGCATCATCTATTACACGATATTCAACGAGGGCTGGGGACAAAATTCGACAAAGGAAATGTACTTTGAGGCAAAGAAAGCCGACAGCACGAGAATCTGGGATTCGGCATCGGGCTGGTTCATCACGAAATACACCGACGTTGAAAGCCCCCACGTTTATTTCAAACCCGTAAAATTCAAGAAAAAAGGCACGGGCAAGGTGCGTGTGCTGTCCGAATTCGGCGGATATTCTTATCCGATGGAGGGACACATTTTCAACCCCAAGAACAATTACGGATATAAGACGTTCAAAAGTAGTGAGGAGCTGACGAAGGCTCTCGTACGTCTTTATAAAGAGGAGATAATTCCCGCTGTCCGCCTCGGTCTTTCGGGCGCCGTGCTTACGCAGGTGTCGGACGTTGAGGACGAAACGAACGGCATCGTGACGTACGACAGACAGCGTGTGAAGGTCACGGAAAAAGAGCTCCGCGACTGTTTTGATGAGCTTTTTGCCGAATTTGACAAACAAAACAGATGATATATACAGTTACGTTCAACCCGTCGCTTGACTACTATATGACGCTCTCCGCACCTCTTTCGTCGGACGTGCCGAACCGCGTGAAATCACCGTGCTTTTCGGCAGGCGGAAAGGGACTCAACGTTTCCGCCGTGCTGTCATCGCTCGGATGCGAGAACACCGCACTTTTGTTTTCGGGCGGTGACACGGGGAAAATGCTTGAAAATATGCTCGCAGACAGAGGGCAAAAATACGAAAGCGTAAGTGTAACGCACCCAACGCGAGTAAACGTCAAGGTATCGGAAAACGAAAAAACGTATGAACTCAATGCTTCGGGCGGTGAGGTGTCGGAAAGCGACGCGCGCGCGCTTTTATCAAAGCTCGATTCCGTAACCGCTGATGACACCGTCGTTTTTTCGGGAAGCACACCGCCCTGCGCACTTGACCTTTACTGCGAGGGTATCACCATCGCAAAGAAAAACGGTGCGTGTGTCGTTGCCGACACGACCGGCAAGGGACTTTTGAAATGTGCAGAGCTCGGCGCGTTTCTTTTAAAACCGAACGAGCACGAGATACGTGAGCTTTTCGGACAAAGCGACGTTATAGAATCCGCAAAAAAGCTGTGCGCTCTCGGCGCTGAGTACGTGCTTTTATCCCTCGGCGAAAAAGGCGCCGTGCTTTTGTCGGATAATGTCGAATACAGATGCGAAATACCGTTCAAAATGCCCGTTTTGAACACGGTGGGCTCAGGCGACAGTATGCTCGGCGGATTCATTTACGCATACAAAAACGGCAAAAAAACGAAGGATTGCCTCGGCTATGCCGTATCGGCGGGAACCTGTAACGCTTACACATCGCCCGACGGGGTGTTTGACCGTGAGCTTTTTGAAAAACTTTTGAAAAAGGCGGAAATATTATGAAAAACGTGACCGTTGCAATGAGCGGCGGGGTGGACAGTGCCGCCGCCTGCGCCGTACTTAAAGAAAAAGGATACAACGTGCGCGGCGCGACGATGCGCCTCGGTGTTGAAAACGATAATGACATAGAGGCGGCGCGTCTCGTTTGCGATGCGCTTGGAATTGAATTTGAGGTGTACGACTTCAGGGAAACGTTCAATAAATGCGTCATCACACCGTTTTGCGAAAATTACGTTCAGAACCGTACGCCGAACCCCTGCATCAACTGCAATATTGACTTGAAATTCGGCGCTTTTGCCGAGCGTGCGTTTGCAAGCGGTGCCGACCTTATTGCAACAGGCCACTACGCAAGGATAGAAAACGGCATGCTTCTGCAGGCAAAAAACAAGGACAAGGACCAGAGCTACGTGCTTTACGGCATAAACCGCGATATGCTTTCAAAGGTTCTGTTTCCTCTCGGTGATTTTGAAAGCAAAAGCGACGTGAGAAATTACGTTGAAAATTTGTCGCTTCCGTGCGCCAAACGTCCCGAATCGCAGGACATTTGCTTCATCCCCGACGGGGATTATGCAAAATTCCTCGAAGAACACGGATACACGATGCCAAAGGGCCCGTTTGTTGACACAAACGGAAAAATCCTCGGCACTCACAAGGGCTGTCACTGCTATACGATAGGACAAAGGCGAGGTCTCGGTGTGTCCGCAGGTAAGCGCATTTTCGTCGTTGAAAAAAGAACGTCGGATAATTCCGTTGTTCTCGGTGACGAGGCTGACCTTTTCAAAAGCGAGATACTCTGCAAAGACGTCAATTTCCTTTGCGACGTTGAATTTCCCGTCACCGCAGAGGTCAAAACGAGATACAAAAAAAATGCAGGACGCGCAGTTATTGAAAAAATCGATGATAACACCGTCAAATGCGTCTTTTTATCTCCCGAACGTGCGCCGTGTCCAGGACAGAGCGCGGTACTTTACGACGGCGAGCGTGTGCTCGGCGGCGGCATAATAATCTGACACGGAGAATATATGAGTTTATTTGTACCCGACTTTATTTTCGAAAATTTTTACGATATAACCCCCGAATTTCTGACAGAAAACAAAATTTCCGCCATCGTTTCGGACATTGACAACACGCTTGTGACATACGATGACGAAAAGCCGACCTTGCGCGTTTTGTCGTGGCTTGAGTCGCTTGCAAGCGCTGACATAAAAATCGCGTTTGTTTCAAACAATTCGCACGAGCGTGTGCGGATATTCAATGAAAGCCTCGGTTTTTTCGCCGTCGGCAAAAGCAAAAAGCCGTTCAGAAAAAACGTGCTTTACGCTATTGAATATATGAACGTGCCGAGTGAAAACGTCTGTATGCTGGGCGACCAGATATTCACCGACGTGCTTGCAGGACGGAATGCCGGGATAAAGACGATTCTCGTTCCGCCGATAAAGGACAAAACGGACATACTTACACGATCAAAACGCGTTTTGGAAAGACCGTTTTTAAAAAAGTATAAGAAAAAGCATAAAAATGCAGGATTTTACAAATAATTAATATAAATATAAAATCCGGGCGTATAAAAGTATTGACTAAAACGGGATAACTGTTGTATAATATTAACAGGGAAAACATTACCGATATTTTTTCAAAAAGGAGAAATTACCATGACAAACCAGACATCCAACATTATAAAGATCGTTGTTCTGATCTTCGCCGTTCTCGGTATTGCCGTTGCCGCTTTCTTTATCGTAAAGAAGCTGCAGGAACGCAAGGCTGCCGCTATTGACGATTCATTGTTCGATGAGCTTGACGAGCTCGACATCGAAGATGATGACATCTGCTGCTGCGACGAATGCATCGAAGACGCTGCTGAATAATCAGCGCTATACAACAGTGCGGAAAATTTCCGCACTGTTTTTTTATTCTCCGCAAGCAAAGGCGTTCTCCTTGCGCGTTTTTTCAGTACGCATACTTAAAATTTTTCAAAAAGTATTGACAAAATATAAAAATATGATATTATATAATTACCAAGACTAAACTCATTACAGGAGGATATTGAATTATGAAAAAGATTATTTGTATCATTCTCGCAACAATGCTTCTCGCTTCCGTTGCAGTTTTCGCTGATGTTCCCGATGTAACAGCATCCTGGACACACACAATGCACGTAAGCTACGACGAAGTTAAGCCCGGCGTAGTATGCGGCGGCGACATGAACAAGATCAACTACTATTCCGGTGCTGCAGGCACAACAGAAGTTGGCTTCTGGGGCTGGGCAACATCTGACGTTGCTGAATTTACAGGCTTCTCCTACAGCATCAACGGCGGCGAAAAGGTAACTGACGCTTCCTTCATCGTTGAAGCTGAACCGGCTGTTAAGGATGCAGGCCAGGGCGCATATGATTCCAGATTCGACGTTAAGGCTGCTGTTACAGACGGCACACAGCTCGTTAGAGTTTACGCTAACTACGCTGACGGCAGAGTTGAAGCTATCTGGGCTTGCGAAGTAACTATCGGCGCTGCTACAGAGTACGTAGATAACGAATCTGCTGAAACACCCGACAACCCCACAACAGGCGACGCTACAATCGTTGCTATCGTTGCAGTTGCAACAATAGCTCTCGCAGGCGTAGCAGTTTCCAAGAAAATCCACGCTTAATTTAATTATTAATACATACGTCTTGGATTAAAACAACCGCAGTAAAACTGCGGTTGTTTGATTTTTATGCGACAAATTGGTATTGACGGCAAAGAAAAGATATGATATAATACAACAAAAGAACACTTTGAAAGGTTTTTGAACTATGAAAAAAACAGTTAAAAAATTGACAGCCGCCGTTCTTTTGTCAGCAACCGTGCTTTCCGTGGCAGGTTGCGGAAACGGTGACGCGAAAGGAACAGACGCTATGACAGGCGATACAACGACACAAGCAGTAGAAGAAACAACACCCGAAACGGAACCCGAAGTGGTAAGCTCCATTTCCCTGCTTACACCCACAGACGGTCAGAAGGACATCGTGTTGGCATCTGCGCCCATTATCAAGCATATGAACGCAAGATTCAGACAGCTTAAAAATGCTGATTTCGGCTACGCTAAAGAGGAGCTTTGCACACCCCCTGCCGTTACGTTCACATGGTCTGACGAAAACAGTACGGACGGCAAGGAATACAGACTTATGATCTCCGAAAGCGCGGATATGTCCGATGCTGTGAGATACAAGGTAACGGGAACGACGTATGACGTTTACAACCTCAAAATAGGCACAACGTATTATTGGAGCGTTTCTTCAAACGACGACGTTTCCAAGGTATACTCTTTCAAGACGGAATCGGGTTATCCGAGATTTATAAAGGCTGACAACATTTCAAATATGCGTGACCTCGGCGGTTACAAAACGCTTGACGGCAAGTACATAAAGCAGGGCCTTGCTTACCGTTCGGGTCAGCTTGAAGACGCAAACGAGCTCGGCCGTGACGTCGTATTGAATCAGCTCGGCATCAAGACAGACCTTGACCTCCGCGGTGCGGCAGGCGGCTCTGCAATTCCCGGACTTACGAAAATATCTATACCGCTGAAATGGTACCAGCACATTTTCGCAGAGGAAAACAAGGCTGACGTTAAGACGACGATACTTGCATTTGCTGACGAAAACAACTATCCTATCCTGTTCCACTGCTCGCTCGGCCGTGACAGAACGGGAACGACGGCATTCCTCATTCTTGCCCTTTGCGGTGTTGACGAGGAAACGATCGTAAGAGATTACTACACGTCATTCTATTCACTTCAGGGTAACTTCTCCGCTCAGGAACTTTCGGGCGCGATACAGAATATCGCTTGGCTCACAGAAGGACTTAACGACTTCGGCACAGAAGAAGATACACTCCAGAAAAAGGTTGAAAATTACCTTATTTCTTGCGGAGTTGAAGAAGAAACATTTGCAAAGATAAGAAGTATTCTTGTAACAGAATAAAAAAATCGGAGATATTCGGAAGAATATCTCCTTATTTTTCTGTATAAAATTCATCATAACCCCAACGCATCGGATTTTCATAGATATACCGTAAATGTTCTTCGTAATCTTCGCGATTTCTTATTATGTGGTCGTAAAACGATTTCTGCCAAATCGTATTTCCTATTTGTTTTGATACGATCCCTTTCAGCTGTTTTATCACCCTTGATATTGTAGGGGCGACCAGCGGTCGCCCGTATTCATCGGCACAAATGCGTATTAAAATGTGAATATGATTCGGCATAATGACATAGCTTTCAAGCGACAACGCAGGGTAAGCAGAAGAAATATTCCGTATTGCCTCATTTGCAATTTCACCGTAAGGTGATAGTTGCACGCTTTGCGGGCGATCAATGATC
>JAZKZC010000177.1:0-5057 GCA_045612465.1 Eubacteriales bacterium | reverse complement strand
CTGTGCGGTATCATAATATACCGCGATGCGAAGCTGATGGAAGGCTATCCCGTAAAGGAAATACCGTACGAACAGCTTAAACGCGGAGATCTTGTTTATTCCCCGGGACACATAATGATGTATATCGGCGACGGCAAAATTATCCATTCATCATCGTCAATGTGCGGTGTTTCGTATTCCGAACTTCCTGCAAAGGATAAAATTACTGCTTGCGGAAGTATTTTTGCCTGAGTATAAAAATTTAATTTTGAGTATAGATTTCTCAATTATTTTCACGTATAATAAGTTATATAATGGTTAGTATAAGGAGGAATACATACGATGTTTGAAATATGGATAATATGGACGATACTGTTTGTAATGTTTGTGTGCGTGGAAATTGCAACACCGCAGATGGCTACGATCTGGCTTGCGTTGGGTGCATTTATTGCGCTCCTCGTATCGTTGGTATTTCCTGAGCTTGTTTGGGTGCAAATCGTTGTTTTCGCCGTCGTTTCGGCTATCACGCTTGCGTTGACGAGGAAGTTTGCGAGAAAAGTGGTGCAGGGAGATGCAGTGAAAACGAACGCTGACAGATGCATAGGTCAGGAGGCGGTCGTTACAGAGGAGGTAAACAACCTTCTCGGAAAAGGTCAGGTGAATATACGCGGAATTATATGGACCGCACGCGCAGCAGATGATGCGGTAATACCGGAGGGCACACTCGTTATTGTAGAACGTATAGAGGGTGTCAAGGTTATTGTAAAAGAAAAATAAAAAGAGAGGTTTTTATTATGGGTGTCAGTAATATTGTTTACATTTTGGTTGCGGTCTTGTTGTTTATCATCATAGTCGTCATTTCCAACATCAAGATCGTTCCCCAGTCAAGAGCATACGTCATCGAAAGACTCGGAAGATACCATGAAACATGGGATACGGGACTTCACATAAAGGTTCCTTTTCTTGATAAGATACAGAAAATGGTGTCCTTGAAGGAGCAGGTAGTTGACTTTCCCCCTCAGCCCGTTATTACCAAGGATAATGTAACGATGCAGATAGACACGGTCGTGTTTTTCCAGATAACAGACCCTAAGCTTTATGCATACGGCGTTGAAAATCCTATGGCGGCAATCGAAAATCTTACGGCTACGACGCTTCGTAACATCATCGGTGATATGGAGCTTGATAATACGCTTACATCGCGTGATACGATAAATGCACACATAAGAGTTATACTTGATGAAGCTACAGATCCGTGGGGCATCAAGGTCAACCGTGTTGAACTTAAAAACATCATTCCTCCGTCCGAAATTCAGGATGCGATGGAAAAGCAGATGAAGGCTGAACGTCAAAGACGTGAAGCGATCCTCAAGGCAGAGGGTGAAAAGGCAAGCCGAATTCTCGTTGCAGAAGGTCTTAAGGAAAGCCAGATTCTCGCCGCACAGGGTGAAAAGGAAGCGCAGATACTCAAGGCGGAAGCCGCAAAGGAACAGAAGATAAAGGAATCAGAGGGTGAAGCGCAGGCTATCCTCGCTGTCCAGAAAGCTATGGCAGAGTCTATCAGAATGATAAACGAAGCAGCGCCCGAAGACGGTTATCTCACGATCAAGAAGCTTGAAGCGTTTGCAAAAGCCGCTGACGGTCAGTCAACGAAGATCATTATTCCCAGTGAGCTTCAGTCGCTTGCAGGCCTTTGCGCAGGCGTCAAGGAAGTAATCGCGAATACTGAAAATAAGCAGTAAAAACAAATATGTTTCAAAAGGGAACATTGCACGGGCGGTCAAGACCGCCCGTTTTTATATGTATCAATACGTAAATACTCAAAACAAAAGAACGGCTTTTCACGAAAATTGTTTCCGTAAAAAGCCGTTTTTTTATTCTTCTTCGTCCTCAGGCTGAGGTTTTTCGTTTACTCTTACAGAGATTTTTTCGGTTCTGTGAATATCAACTTCCAGAACGGTAATGTCAAGATGCTCATATGAGAACGAGTCGTTTGCGTTCGGTACATCGCCGAGCTTTTCCATTATCCAACCGCTGAGAGAAACGCTTTCTTCGTCGGGCTTAAGCTCAAAGAACTCAAAAAATTCTTCCGTTGTTATCGAACATTCCACCGTGTAGGTATTTTCGCCTGTCTTTATAAAGCTTTCCACGACCTCGTCGTGTTCGTCCCATATCTCACCTACAAGCTCCTCGAGAATGTCCTCCATCGTAACGATACCGAGCGTTCCGCAGTACTCATCAAGTACGACCGCAACGTGAGATTTTTCCTTTTGGAGAGTCTTAAGAATGTCGTTTATCTTATCGGACTGCTGAACAAAAACGGGGGCTGACATTATTTCCGATACACTCTGGGGTGAAATTGCACCGTCTATATAAAAATCCTTCTGGTGTATTACACCTACGATATTGTCAATACTCGTATCGTATATAAGCAAACGTGAGAACTTTGTCTGTGAGAATTTTTCCGCAATTTCCTGCTTGTCAGCGTTTATCGAAACAGCTTCAAGGTCCATTCTGTGTGTAAGAATTTCCTCTGCCTTCAGATCACGGAATTCGATGGCGCTTCGTATAAGCTCGCCGCTGTTGTCGTCGATACTGCCGTCCTGCTGAACCTCATCGACGATCATAAGCAATTCTTCCTGCGATATACCCTGGCTTTCTTCGATTTTAAATATCTTTGAAAGCAATTTCTTCCACTGCGAGAAAATGAAATTGAGCGGTGTCAGAAGAATTATAAGTACATTTATAAACGGAGCAGAGAACATTGCAAACTTTTCGGGTGAGTCTTTTGCAAGGCTTTTCGGTGATATTTCTCCGAAAATGAGAACAATGACGGTTATAACGGCTGTCGAGATAGTCGCACCTATGTCGCCGTACAAGCCGATAAACAAAACGGTTGCAATCGATGCAAGGCTGATGTTTACGATGTTGTTTCCTATGAGTATTGCAGAAAGAAGCTTGTCGTAGTTATCGGAAAGTCTTAAAACAAGCTTTGCGCGCTTGTTTCCTTTTTCAACAAGCGTTTTTATTCTTGTTCTGTTAAGTGAGGAGAACGCTGTCTCCGTTGCGGAAAAGTATGCGGAAAATAATACCAGAATTACCATGGCGATAATTTGCGGTATACTGTCGGTGGGCATAATAAACTCCTTTTTTTATTTGAACTCAGCGAGTGTGAAAACGCAAAAAGGCATGCCTGCAAACGAATTCCCGTGTGCAGGTATGCCTGATATTACATTGTTAAAAAACTACAATCGCCTTCGGCTGAGTCCATGATTAGTAAAAAATCCTCAATTCATCAAATATTGATGTGCATTATATCATAAAATATATGCTTTGTCAACTGAATTTAAAACAGTTAATTAAAAATTTACTATTTTACGCACAAAGCGACTGAAATATACAGCACTTATTTGCAAGCGTCGGGCATATATTTTCTGAAATATGAAAGCTTTACGCAGATGCAAACGATATGTATTGCAAGTGCCAATTCCTCGTCAGACGGATATGTGGGCGCAAGACGGAGGTTCTTGTCGCAGGGGTCAACACCGTAGGGGAACGTTGAACCTGCTTTTGTAAGCGTAACGCCTGCTTCAGCGGCAAGGTCGTACGTTGCCTTTGCAAGACCGTCGGCTGTGTTAAGACTGATGAAGTAACCGCCTCTCGGTCTTACCCAGCTTGCAATTCCTGTGTCGCCAAGTTCATTTTCAAGCGCGGAAAGCACGATTTCAAACTTCGGACGGATGTGGCGCGCGTGAAGCTTCATATGGTCAAGAATTCCTTCTGCGTTTTTGAAGTACCATACGTGGCGAAGCTGATTTATCTTGTCGGGGCCGATAGTCTGAACCGTAAGTATGTTCTTTATCTGCTCGCGGTTGTTGTCGCTGACTGTCATCAAAGCAACGCCGGCACCGGGGAAGGAGATCTTTGACGTAGAGAAGAACATAAACAGCTTATCTTCGTTTTCTGTACCCTTTACAAGGTTGAAAAGATTGAGAAGCTTGTCGCCCTCGTCTTCAATATCGTGTACTGCGTATGCGTTATCCCAGAATATTCTGAAATCCTTTGCGGCTGTTTTGAGGTTTGCAAAACGGCGTACCGTTTCATCGGAATATGTAATACCGTCGGGATTTGAATATTTCGGAACGCACCAGATACCCTTGATGGAATCGTCTTCCGCTACGAGCTTTTCAACCATATCCATGTCGGGGCCTGTTGATGTCATAGGTACGTTTATCATCTTGATACCGAGCGACTCGCAAATAGCAAAGTGTCTGTCATAACCGGGAACGGGGCAGAGGAACTTTACTTCAGGTAAACGGCACCAGGGTGTTTCTGAACCGTACACACCGTACAGCATTGCTCTTGCCAGCGTGTCATACATCATATTAAGGCTGGAGTTGCCGCCGATAATTATGTTTGCCGCGGGAATGTCAAGAAGCTCGGAAAACATCTGTCTTGCTTCGGGAAGACCGAATAAAATACCGTAGTTTCTGCAATCTGTTCCGTCAGCGGCACGACACTGCTCGCTTTTCTGGAGGACACTGAGAAGTGACTCCGTAAGGTCAAGCTGTTCTGCGTTGGGCTTTCCTCTGGACATATCCAAGGAAAGCTTTTTTGTTTTTATTTCTTCGTATTCTGCAAGCAGGGCAGTGTATTCCTTGCGTGCTTCGTCAATCGTCATAGCGGTATATTTTGCCATATCTGTAATCGTACCTTTCGTGTTTTCGTATTTAAATGTGATTATTATAAAAGATTTTGTCTACATTTCAACTCCATATTATACAATATATCGTTTCATTTTTCAATACCTAAATTTAGATTTTTTACTAAAAACAACACTTTTATTCTGTTATAATCTTTAGCGTTGCAAGTTTGCGACTTTAGCTCAGCTGGATAGAGCAACTGCCTTCTAAGCAGTAGGTCGGGGGTTCGAGTCCCTCAAGTCGCGCCATTGGTATGGTGGGATTAGCTCAGTTGGTAGAGCATCAGATTGTGGCTCTGAGGGTCGCGGGTTCGAGTCTCGTATCTCACCCCAATATTGTCCGCACACGGTTGTGTGCGGATTTTATTTTTATATA
>JAZKZC010000176.1:0-1908 GCA_045612465.1 Eubacteriales bacterium | reverse complement strand
AAGGTTATTTTAATTGAGAAAGAGTATATGCTCGGCGGTCTTGCAACGGCTGGACTTATAACTATATATCTCCCTCTTTGTGATGGCTTTGGTAAACAAGTTTCTTTTGGAATCGCAGAAGAGCTTTTTAAGCTTTCTATTACCTACGGAGCTGAAGATAAGTATCCCGAAAATTGGCTTGACGGTATCGGCGCGAGAACCGAAGAAGACAAGCGTTTTCAAGTTCAGTACAACGCGCAGGTCTTTGCTATTCTTGCCGAGCAGCTTTTGACCGAGGCGGGAGTTGATATTCTTTACGGTAGTTACGTCATTGACGCTTCTGTTAAAGATAATAAAATAGAACATCTCACCGTAGTTAACAAAACGGGCAAAACCGATTATTATATTGACTCGGTGGTTGACGCAACCGGTGATGCGGATATCGCAAAATTTGCCGGTGCGCCGACCGAAACATACAAGCCGGGGAATCTCCTTGCCGCGTGGTATTACTTTACCGATGCTGAAGGATATAAGTTGAAAATGCTCGGCGGTTCGCGCAAGCCGAAAAAGCTCCCCGAGGACGCCAAAGTCTGCGAAATGTATTCAAATCGCTATACCGCACTTGAAGCGGAGGAGCTTTCTTTGATGACGCGTCTGTCACACGAACAGATTCTTCACGATTGGCTTAAACTCAGAGAAAACGATCCCGAGGCTGTTGTATCTACAATTGCTACAATACCTCAGATCAGAATGACTCGCAGAATAGTCGGAGCTTATACGCTTTGTTATGAAGAGATGCATAAGCGCTTCGACGATTCGATCGGTATGGTATCCGATTGGCGCAAGCGAGGTCCTGTTTTTGAAGTTCCGTTCGGAACACTTTATAATCCTTCCGTAAAAAATCTTATTATGGCGGGAAGATGCACGTCGGTTGACGATGAAATGTGGGACGTGATGCGAGTGATACCTTGCTGTGCAGTAACGGGACAAGCCGCAGGAATTGCCGCGGCTATGACCGATGATTTTTCTTCTATTGACATTACCGAGCTTCAAAGAAAGCTTGAAAAATCAGGCGTCGTTCTTCATGAAGAATCTGTTATTTAAGGAATTTGAAATTATGAAAAAAGTACTTCTTATCGTAGGAAAAGTTGTTATGTTTATTATTCTCGGCGTGCTTGCTTTGTTGCTTCTTACCATAGTCGGTCTTAATGTGGCAAAGCACTTTATTTACAGTGATTATTATTCGATCAAGACCAATATCTGCAAGAACCCCGGACTTAATGACGGCTTCGTTTGTCAGGGAATCGCTGTATCCGAAGAAAACGGCGTTATCCTCGTTTGCGGATATATGAAGGATAAATCCAATTCAAGAATATACGTTACCGATTTTGAAAGTGACTCCTACTACGTTGAGCTTACCCGTGGGGGGGAAAAATACACCGGTCACGCGGGTGGCCTTGCTATCACGGGAGAAACCGTTTATATAGCGAATGCCAAGAAGATATATTCCTTTCCGCTTGAATCCGTTCTTTCCGCAAAGAACGGGGATATAGTTGATATCGGGTCGGGAACAAAAGTCAATACTAACGCATCTTTCGTGTATACCGATGAAGAATTTCTTTACGTAGGCGAATTCCACGACGGCGGTAAATACGTAATTGAAAACCACGAGCACGAAACCGCCGAGGGCACTCATTACGCTATCTGCACCAAGTACGCTTTGAGCGATCTTGAAACACCCGTTGCGGTATATACTCTCCGCAACAACGTGCAGGGAATATGCTTTACCCCTGCCGGAAAGGTCGTGCTGTCTACTTCATATGGCTTGACCGATACCGTTTACTATGTCTATGATCTCGCACAAATAGGTGAGTCGGGAGAAACCTTCGACGGCGCGCCCGTATATTATCTTGACAAGCTCGAAAAAGA
>JAZKZC010000175.1:0-5282 GCA_045612465.1 Eubacteriales bacterium | reverse complement strand
GCAAGCAGTTATTTTTTCGAATATTTCATCGCTTATTGAGTTGTCAAACTGCGTGGGGTCAACGTCGTCGGCACGCTTGGTTCTCGGCACCCTTATTGTGTGAGGGCCGACACCGTGGACTGCTTCAAGATGCTCTGCGTGCATAAGAAGGCCTGCAAATTCGTATTTGTAAAGCTCAAGTCCGAACAAAACACCGAGTCCCACGTCGTCAATACCGCCCTGCATAGCTCTGTCGTGAGCTTCCGTGTGATACGCATAATCGTGCTTCGGACCCGTGGGGTGAAGCTTTAAATAGCTTTCCTTGTGATACGTTTCCTGGAAAAGAATATAAGTACCTATTCCCGCATCCTTGAGCTTTTTATAGTTTTCCACCGTCGTTGCGGCGATGTTTACGTTTACTCTGCGTATAGCGCCGTTTTTGTGGTTTACGCTGTAAATCGTGTTGATACATTCAAGAATGTACTCGATGGGGTTGTTTACGGGGTCCTCGCCCGACTCTATCGCCAGACGCTTGTGGCCCATATCCTGAAGCGCAATTACCTCAGCACGTACTTCCTCCTGTGTCAGCTTCTTTCTCGGTATCGTCTTGTTTTTAAGGTGATAAGGGCAGTAAACACAGCCGTTTACGCAGTAATTTGAAAGGTAAAGCGGTGCGAAGATAACGATTCTGTTACCGTAAAACGCAAGCTTTATTTCCTCTGCGACCTTGTAGATTTTCTGAATCATTTCGGGATCTTCGCAGGCAAGAAGCACAGATGCCTCTCTGTGTGAAAGACCTCTGCAAGTGTAACCCGTTTCAGTCTTGACAGGGCGAGCCTTTTCAATTATAGAGTCGATAAGCTCTGTATTGTTCTTGTTTTCCTCTGCATAAGCAAGAGTTTCTCTTATTTCCTCATCGCTGATAAATTCTTCAGCTTTGAGTGATTTCGGATCGTATTTTGCCATTTTATTTTCCTTTCTTCCGGGTCAGAATTTCTTTCCCGTGAGATAAAATTATTTCTTGTAATCTCCACGGTCAATGACCGTTTCGTAGCCTATTTCGGCAAGACTTGCCATAATGTTTGCAAGGTTTTCGCCCGCTTCGCTTCCCGTGTATGCCTTGCCGTTGTAGAGCATATATTTTTCTCTGACCTTTGACGGCGAGAGGTTCGGCATAATTACGTTTGCCCCCGACATTATACCCTTTTCACGTCCGCCGACGCTTACGGAGCCGAGCGCTGTTGTGGCAGGTAAAAGAATGTTCGGGTGAATAAGTCTTATAATCGACAGAAGATAGCAGGTAAAATCCGCATTTCCTGCGGGAAATTCCCCAAACGGTGTGTCAACGTGCGGAATAAACGGGCCGATACCGCACATTTCAGGCTTGAACTCCTCAATGAATTTCAGGTCGTTTGCGATGTGCTTGGCTGTCATAAACGGAGATGACACCATAAATCCGCATCCCACCTGAAAGCCGAGCGACCTTAAATCGTTCAAGCAGCGCAATCTTTCATTGTATGACATTTTTTCGGGGTGGAGCATCTCATAATGCTCACGTGTGATGCTTTCGTGACGGAGCAGATACCTGTCAGCGCCTGCTTCTTTTAACATTTTGTAGCTCTCATAAGAGCGCTCACCGACCGAAAGCGTCACGGCGCATTCGGGATATTTCGCTTTTATCGTTTTGACAATGTCGCAAAGCACATCATCGGTGAAATATCCGTCCTCACCGCCCTGCAAAACAAACGTGCGGAAGCCGAGGGAATACCCCTCCTCACAGCAGGTGAGTATTTCTTCCTTTGTCAGTCTGTAACGGGAGCAAAGAGCGTTGCTTTTTCTTATTCCGCAGTAGTAACAGTCGTTTTTGCATATATTCGATATTTCAATGAGTCCGCGGATAAAGACCTTGTTTGAATATACCTTTTGCCGTGCTTCCACCGCTTTTCTGCGAGCATAATCGTAGGTGTCGTCGTCGAAATTCCCGACGAGCTGTACGTATTCGTCAAGCGTCAGCGAGTGTTCCTTTGCCAGCTTGTCAATAAGTTTAAATATGAGCATCGCCTACCCCCGAATAAACCGTCTTGACACTTACACCGTCAAGCCTGCCTATCTTTCCCGAAAGCGCTGATATAATATCCTGCGGAGCATCAACGGCAACGCTTATAATGCTTATGTTTTTCTTTCGGTAGGGAAGTCCCATTCTGCCTATTACGTATTCACCGTACTTATGCAAAAGTGCGTTTATCTCCTCTGCCGAATCGAATTTTTCAACTATTATGCTTATAAGTGCTACTCTCGTTTCCATAATTCCTCCGAAGATATATATGCTTATGATACTCCTAAAATATGAACAAAACATTTGTATATTCATTAAATAAATAATAAATTCAATTTATATGTAGAATATGCACAAATCACAGTGTCGATATTTGTGCAATATTGTCATTGAATTTAGTCGGAGCTTATGTTAAAATATCGTCTGCAACCGTTGAGGCTCTTGGAATTTTTAAGACCGAGGGCGGAGGAGGCTCTGGAGAATCCCGCAAGCCGTGCGGGTGCCGAAGGTGCAAGGCGCAAGCCGAATCTCTCAGGCAAAAGGACAGGGCAGGCATTTCGCTTTTATGTCTGGTATAATTTCTTTGTTCTCCGCTATCTGTCAGCGGATTTTTTTATTTTTTTACAGGAGGGCGTTTTTATGGACGCAGTTTTAAAGGTCGTTCAGACTATAAATGCTTATATGTCTGACTACATTCTTATTTTCTTGCTTGTCAGCATCGGTGTATTTTACACGGTAAAGACAAGATTTGTTCAGGTTCGTTGCTTCGGCGAGGGCATGAAAAAGGTTTTCGGTAATTTCTCAATGAAGGGCGGAAAGCAGAAGGGCGGTCTTTCATCGTTCCAGGCTTTGTCCACGGCTATTGCCGCGCAGGTCGGTACAGGTAACATCGTCGGTGCGTGCGGCGCTATACTCATAGGCGGTCCGGGTGCTATATTCTGGATGTGGGTAATCGCATTCTTCGGTATGGCGACGATATATGCCGAGGCTGTTCTGGCACAGACGACACGTGTTGAAAATGCTGACGGAAGCATTTCGGGCGGTCCTGTTTACTACATAAGAGAGGCATTCAAGGGCAAATTCGGTAAGGTTTTGTCTGCTGTCTTCTCCGTTACACTTATCCTTGCGCTCGGTTTTATGGGTACGATGGTACAGTCAAACTCTATTGCTGAATCATGTAACACGGCATTCGGTGTTCCCACATGGGCTATCGGTATTGCGCTCGTGCTTGTATCCGCATTCATTTTCATCGGCGGTATTCAGCGTATCGCATCCGTTACGGAAAAGCTCGTTCCCGTAATGGCTGTGCTTTATATCGTACTCGGTCTTATCGTTCTCGTTGTTAACATCAAAAACATTCCCGAAGCATTCGGAATGATATTCAAGTATGCGTTTGTTCCTCAGGCTATCCTCGGCGGCGGTATCGGCGCGGCACTCAAGGCGGCAATAAGCCAGGGCGCAAAGAGAGGTCTTTTCTCCAACGAAGCAGGTATGGGTTCAACACCTCACGCACACGCAATGGCAAATGTTGAAAAGCCCCACGATCAGGGTGTTGTTGCAATGATAGGTGTGTTTATCGATACATTCGTTGTTCTTACAATGACAGCGCTTGTTGTTATTTCCACACTTTACGCAAACGGCGGCCCTCTTTCTGCTGTAGGAGCTGCGGACGGATTTTCAAAGTCGGACCTTATGCAGAAAGCTTTTGCAACCGTTTTCGGAACTGAACTCGGAAGCATTTTCGTTGCAGTCTGCCTTTTGTTCTTTGCTTTTTCAACTATTTTGAGCTGGAACTTCTTCGGAAAGCTCAACGTTGAGTCGCTTTTCGGCAAAAAGCTTCCCGTGCTTATATATTCATTGATCGCCATTGTGTTCATATTCCTCGGCTCAATTCTTTCAAACGACCTTGTTTGGGAGCTTGCGGATATGTTCAATAACTTTATGGTAATTCCTAACGTTATCGCACTCTTTGCGCTTTCTGCAATAGTTGTCGGCGCAACGAAAAAGAAGTGATTCGTTTATAAAAAATATACCTTTTGATTATTTAAATCGTATCAGAATCGTGTATAATTTACTTGAACAGACAACCGTTTCTGTGTTTGTCAACTGCTCGTAAGAAAACGGTTGAATGCATCAAAGTAACAGCAGAGGAAGAAATTTATCGGTGAGGCAAAGCTTATCGGTATTTTGAAAATGATAAAGTGAAAAGAACGAAGCTTGCGGACAGAATACTGCCCGATTACACAAAAGGCGAAGAAATATTCAATACAGTTACACATATCGTCGGCGGAGCCGTCGGTGTTGCCGTTCTGGTTCTGTGCGTCGTTTATTCGGCGATAAACAGCGATGCGTGGGCGGTGGTCAGCGGCTCTGTATACGGAGCATCGATGGTGGTGCTTTATACAACATCAAGTGTGTATCACGGACTTCACCCGAATATGGGCAAAAAGGTGATGCAGGTGCTTGACCACTGTATGATAAACTTCCTGATTGCGGGAACGTACACACCCGTTTTGCTTTGCGGAATACGTCCTGTTTACCCCGTGTGGGCATGGACGCTGTTCGGTATTGTATGGGGATGCGCCGCTGTTGCAACCGTGTTTACGGCGATAGACCTTGATAAATATGCGGTGCTTTCGATGATATGCTATCTCGGTATGGGCTGGTGTATCGTGTTTGCAATAAAGCCTGCGATAGCATCTATTCCGTCAGCAGGACTTACGTATATATTCCTCGGCGGTATCGCTTATACGGTCGGTGCGGTGCTGTACGGTATAGGAAACAAGGTGCGTTATATGCACTCCGTGTTCCATATATTCGTCGTTATCGGAAGCGTGCTTCAGTTTTTCGGAATAATCTTTTACGTTTTATAAAAACAAGAGGTCGGATAAAGGCTTCTTCTCATAAAGAAGTTTGATTTTATTTTGTAGGGGCCGACGTCCGCGACGACCCGTTAAGGCAAAAAATGAACCGCAGAAACCAAAGAGATAACCCCGACGGATGTCTGTCGGGGTTAATTTATTCTGTTCGATAAATTGGAATTTACTTAACTGCTTTTATGATATAGGTCGCTCCCCAGTTTTTCAGCACCAGGGCAGAAGAAAATCCTGCTTCCATAAGTGCTTCTGTTTCGTGTTTTACTGTAAGAGGAGTGTCGTAATGGTAAAACTCATCATCGGCAATTCCTTGCTCTGCTTTCAATGCAATCAAGTTTTGTCGGTGCATCTGTTCTTCTTCATCAGACAAA
>JAZKZC010000174.1:0-9551 GCA_045612465.1 Eubacteriales bacterium | reverse complement strand
TACACCTTTAGGCTGAAAATGTGCGCAATATTCCCGAAGAAAAAAGCAACTTTGTTTTAGCGATACATTTCATATCCATTGCCTTCCTTTCTTCGGAAAGTACTTATAATAATATATATAATATATCACAAAATTTATCTTATTGCAATACCTATTGACGTTTTTTTATAAAATATTTTGAAAAAAGCGGTGTGAAATCGCTCACACCGCTTTAAAATCAATTGACAGATACGGTAACGGGCTGTGAATAAACACATGCGAGTCTGTCGCTTCCCGTTATCTTGTATTTTGCCCTGAATATTACCACAGCATCACCTGCTTCGCTCGCCGTAATGACACCGTCTTTACACTTGACAGTACCATTACCGTCAATTACCACCATTTCGACATCAGCATTTACGGAATCTCCCGAATAAGTAACGGCTTTGACATTTGCTTTGAGTTCTTCGCCGACTGTCACGGAATACAACTTTTCAGGAGTCAAAAACTTGATATAGTCTTTTACAAAATCCGCTCTGTTAGTCGTTATTCCCCACGTTCCCGCAAGATAGAAGCTTGCAAACGTTCTTTCATCGTTGACCGTCCACGGCCAGATAGAAACACCTCTGTACGATGCCTGCTGTAAAATATCTCTGTTCACACGTCCGTAGCTCGGATTGAACGTCGAATCGTAAGCAGATACAGTGTTCATAATATTCGCAAGTGTTCCTTCCGTATCCGTGAGAAATCCGCACGAAAGCTCGGGAATACTTTTTCTGACCTGATTTATCTGCTGTGCGCTGAATGATATTACACAGCACTGATCGAGTATGTCGTACTGCTCAATGAGCTTTTTGAGTTCTCTTACGATCTTTGTCTGGTTGCTCTTTATCTCAATAAACAGATTGACGTCGGTATCTTTGAACGCTTTGAAATAATCTTCAAGCGTAGGTATCGGCTGAGGCGCAACGCCGCCGAAATAATCAACGGAATATTTTGAAAGCTGTTCATAAGTCATCGACTCTATTGAGCCGGCACCGTTCGTCGTTCTGCTGATGTCACCGTCGTGCATAACGACGATAACGTTATCCTTGGTTATGTATATGTCATTTTCAATGATGCTTGCGCCGTACTCTGCCGCCATAAGCGAGCCGTAAATTGTATTTTCGGGTGCCAACTGCGGTATTCCTCTGTGACCGATCACCAAAACGGGACGGACAAGCGAATTACGGGAAAAAACGGAGCTTGTCATACACGCCTCAAGAAGCTTTCTGTCGGATGTGACTATTCCGTTTGCGCCTGACGTTATAAGCGTATAAAGCTCAATCTGATCATTTTTATCCGCTTTATACCAAACTGTCACAGCAAGCGAATTAAGATAATTTGTATTTTCCGACGTTGCCAAGGATGCGGGAAGCAGACATATTCTGCTTGTACTTCTGTTCGTCATATTGCGTATTTCAGAAAGCGAGGTATTTGCAATGTCAACGTTTGTAAGGTCAAGTATACTCTTGGCATATTCGCAGTATTTTTTAAACTCGCTTATAATACTGCTATCACCTATAACCATTACGTCCTTGTATTTGTTAGCCTTGAGATATTCGGCAGAGGCTTTTGCAGCATTGCCGTCAGCAGGTCTTACAATCGGGATAACCTTATTGTCAAGGTGCGTCAAAGCCTCGTCAAACGGTGCAATTTCAGCACCGAATGCATCCGTTACGCAAAGCGCGCCGTTAACTGTTGCAGTTGTCAAAACTGCACACGTAGGCGATGCCTTGAGAATATTATAAAGCTCATCCTTCGTCGTTATTTCTGTTATAACTGACGAATAAAGTGCTATCTGCGTATCTATATTTCTGACTTCCGTGAAGCCTTTTTCGATGATAAACTCCACAGGCTCGTAAAAATCAACCGTTATTTTCACATCTTCGATTTCAGCCGTTGCTCCGCAGACCTGGAAACCGACTCTTCCGACAGGGTAATCGGTAAGACCGTCCGACGTTTCCACCGTCTTTTTCCCGTTTACATAAGCCGAACCGAAGTGACCGTGTATATCGGCTGTCAGCTCATACGTTTTGTCAGGTGAAATTGCTTCTTCAAATGTGCCTTTGCCGTGGTAAAGCCACTCCGAATTTGCATTTTTGTGCGCAAGTTCAACACCGTCGTTAAGCGACGCGTTTGCTCTTACGCAAAGCTGATAATACGGAAAATCATCGTTCTGCACCCTATACATAACGGACATCCATCTTTTTTCATCGGCTTTTTCGGTTATCGTGGCATTTGTTTTTATTTTGTAGTCACCGAATTCACCGATAAAATCGGGCAGTAAAACCCGTACGTAATCTGAGCCTGTCTTCGGTGCCGACAGCACCATTTTGCCGTCTTTCACTTCAAACGTTCCGTTTGTTTTCTGAATAACGTTGAAATCTTCCGTTTTGGCATTTTCAAAATCGTTTGAATACAGCACGTATTCATCAGAGCCTTCGGCTCTTACTATGAGATAGATGTTCTTGCTCTTTGCACCGCATTCGGCTTTGAGTGTGTACACACCCGAACCGCTCGGTGTTATGCAGTTATTTTCATCTATCTGAATTTCATCAGATGACCATTTGACATTTTCTCGCGAGGTAGTTACGCCGAGGGAAAACTGCACGTCGTACGCTGAAAGATTGACTGTTTTTCCGATGTCTGCAGGAATGGCAGGGGTTGTAAACCACGCTGTTCCCTCTTTTTCGGGTATGCTCGGCACATCTTCAACACCCGACGTTACAAATGCTGTATCCGTATCATTTGCTCCGCTTTCCGCCGTGCACGATGCAAGCGTAAGCAAAGCGAGAAACATCGAGAGTATTTTGAGTGTTTTTTTCACCTTATATCTCCTTTACGGCGAAGGAAGCTCTGAAACATTTTCAACATATCTGTATGCGTGCATAAAGCTTGTAATCGTTTCATCGAACGGCTGACCGCTCGTGTTGTAAGCAGAATAATCCGCACCGAAGCCCTGAACGTTTTCGCATCTTATTCTGTTCTGGCTTCCCGCATCATAACGGTAGAATTTCCCGTCTGATGACTTTCCCGCGCACAGAAATACGTGTGCAGGGTATATTTTCCCCGACGATGACGTTGCGGGAATGACGAACACAATATCACCTGCCTGAAGCTGTCTTGCGTTTTCTATTTTCTGATAGCCCTTACCTTCAAGATACGTATTCATATCGTGTACGCTTCCGTTATTCCAAACGAACAATCCCGACTTTTCGGGCTGATCCTTATAACCGAGATTATAAAGCGTCCAGCCGACAAAGCGGTCACATGAAACGATCCTTTCGCGGAGCTGGCTTCCGTTAAGCAGTCTTTCATACATAACACCGGGATTTGTTTTTGCGTCACCGTATGCATACTGCTCCATCTTCATAAAGTCCGCAACGTGCTTCGCTTCGCCGAGAAGCTTTGTTACGAATTCGCTGTACTTACCGTATACAAAATTACCGTCTTCGTCGTATATGGCATAACCGAGCGAAGCGTTGTACGCATCGTCAACGTACAGCTTTGCGGCTTCCAAATCCTTGTATTCAAATATTTCAAGGCGAAGCTCATCTTCCTTTGGTTCTTTATAACGACGTACGTAATATACCGTTTCAACGGTTTCGGGTGTTGTCATTTCTGCCTCCGTTATCAAATCTGTGTCTTCCGCCGTAGTGCTTTTTTCCGTGTCCGTCTGACAAGAGCAGCAAAGAAGCAAACAAGCAAGAACGAAAATAAATAATTTTTTCATCACAAAATTACCTTTCTAATGAAGTTACTTTGATTATATCACATAATTTTAACAAAATCAACACGTAGAGGAAAATAAAAAGCAGACACACTGAACGGTGTGTCTGCTCAAACTCACTTATTATTTTATAAAGAGATCAACTATATTGTAGTTTGCAATAATGTATGCAAATACAATGGAAACGATTGAAAGAAGCTTGATAAGAATGTTGATCGAAGGTCCGCTCGTATCCTTGAAGGGGTCACCGACCGTATCACCGACTACCGCCGCCTTGTGCTGTTCGCTTCCCTTACCGCCATGATTGCCGCCCTCAATGTACTTCTTTGCATTATCCCAAGCACCGCCTGCGTTTGACATAAGTATCGCAAGCAGGAAGCCCGAAACAACAGCACCGCAAAGCATACCTGCAATACCTGAAGGACCGAGGATAATACCTACAACTATAGGTGTCATAACCGCAAGGACAGAGGGTGTTATCATATAGCGGAGCGATGACTTCGTGCAAAGGTCAACACATTTTCTGTAGTCGGGCTTTGCAGTACCTTCCATAATGCCTGCAATTTCTTTGAACTGACGTCTTACTTCAACAACGATACTCTGAGCAGCGTTACCGACAGCTTCCATTGTCAAAGCCGCGAATACGAACGGGAGCATAGCGCCTATAAACACACCGATGATAACGACGGGATTGATGATCTCTGTCATAAGCTCAACGCCCATCGCCTCTATCTGCTGTTTGAAAGCAACGATGAGGGAAAGTGCCGTGAGAGCCGCAGAGCCTATTGCAAAGCCCTTACCTGTTGCGGCTGTTGTGTTACCGAGAGAATCAAGCGCGTCTGTTCTTTCTCTTACCACTTCGTCAAGACCTGCCATCTGTGCAATACCGCCCGCATTGTCTGCGATAGGACCGTAAGCATCCGTTGCAAGTGTAATGCCGAGTGTTGAAAGCATACCGACAGCGGAAATAGCAATTCCGAAAAGTCCCATATTCATACCGTCGCCGAGGTTACCTCCGGAAACAACGAATGATGTCAAAACAGATACAGCAACTATAACGATGGGAGCAACACAGCTCTTAAGACCGAGGGAGAAACCGCCGATGATTATCGTAGCGGAACCAGTTTCGGAAGTTGCTGCCAGCTTCTGTGTGGGCTTATATGTGTCTGATGTGAAATATTCTGTGAAATAACCGATAAGAACACCCGCAAGGAGTCCCGAAACGACAGCTCCGTATATTCCGATGTATTCCTTACCGAGGACGAACCAGATAAGGGGGAATGCGCCTACAGCGAAAGTGATAGCACTTATATACGTACCGCGTCTTAACGCTGAAAGAAGTACTTTCTGGTCTGTGCTTTCGCCGCAACGTACAAAGAACGTACCTACAACGGAGCAAACAACACCGAGAACCGCAAGAAGCATAGGAAGTATCATCTTATCGAATGATGTAAAGCCTGCGGCAACCGCAAGCGAAAGCGCGGAAACGATAGAACCGACATAAGACTCATAAAGATCGGCGCCCATACCTGCAACGTCACCTACGTTGTCACCAACGTTATCGGCGATAGTTGCGGGGTTTCTTGCGTCATCCTCAGGAATACCTGCTTCAACCTTACCTACAAGGTCAGCGCCGACGTCGGCTGCCTTTGTGAAGATACCGCCGCCTACACGTGCGAAGATCGCCATTGTTGACGCACCGATACCGAATGTTACCATATTTGCGCCTATCTCAATCGTAGTAAGGTTAAATACAAATCTGAGCAAAATGTACCAGATAGAAATATCGAGAAGACCGAGACCTACAACAACAAATCCCATAACGGAACCTGCTGAAAATGCAACACGGAGACCTTTGTTAAGACTCTTTTGTGCGGCTGTTGTTGTTCTGCCGTTACCCATAGTAGCGATCTTCATACCGAGATATCCGGACAGTGCGGAAAATGTACCGCCTGTGAGGAACGCAAAGGGTGTATACTTGTTAATAAGTGTATTTCCTTCGGGTTTGATGAACGAAAGAACGAGAAAAGCAACAAATGCAAACGCAAAGAAAATTATAACAGTTTTGTACTGTCTTTTCAGATACGCATTTGCACCCTGTGCAATCGATTTGGAAAGTTCTCTTACTTTTTCACTGCCTTCATCAGCCTTCTTCACCTTCATCGCATTATAAAAAGCGAAAAGCAAGGCGATAACTGCACCTATAGGCGCCAAGAATGACAAATCCATACAGTAATCCTCCTTTAACCGTTGAACGGTTTAAGACATATTTTGAATATTTACAGTTTTTTATAACTGTATTGCAGTAAGTATATCAAAACAGGTTGATTTTGTCAATAGAAAACGCAATAATTTTAACAAAAATGTTATTTATCACACTTCAAAAAAGTCGAAATATTACATTTTAACATTTTTATATCAAAATTTCACATAACCAAACCATCAATTCAAACATATCACACTTTGAAGGATTGAACAATGAAAAGTTAACATTGTAACAAAATTGCGTATACCTGAGCAAAATCGGTAATTACTCTTTCAATCTTGACAGAACGAAAAAAATATCTTATAATTGAGTCAAAGTTATTGAGAAAGGACGGAAAATATAACATTGAAAATAAAAAAGCTTTCAGCCGTCGTACTTGCCTGCATCGCTTTATTTCCGCTTATAACATCCTGTTCGAACGACACTTCCGAAAACAGCGGAACACAAGTCGACACCGTACAGTCTGAAGTAAGCGGGGATGACAAAAACTACACGATAGAGCTTCCCGAGGAATCCTACGAAAACCGTGATTTTGTAATACTTTGCGAAGGAGGCGCGGGATCACTCTGGGCAAACAACGAGGATTTCTTCCTTGAAGAAGATTCCGATGACGGTGTCAAAAGTGCCATTTACAAGCGCGTACAGCTTATGAAAGAGGAATACGGCATAAATATAGTTCCTCATCTGAGCACATCTACCACAGATGCCCTGCACACGAGTATACAGTCGGGTGACAATGCATACAATGCTATTTTCGCCATGCAGTCGAAAATCACCACAAGTGCGGCTAACGGTGACCTTATGGACCTGTTTGAGGCTGAAAATCTCGATCTTTCCAAGCATTATTGGGATCAGAACGTGCCTGAACTTCTTTCCATTTCGAATCAGCTTTTCTTCACCACAGGCGATATTCTCACCATGGAGGAGCTTGCGTCGTGGGTGCTTACCTTCAACAAAAAGATGGCGGCAGCAAACGGTCTGCCCGACCTTTATCAGCTCGTACGCGACAACGAATGGACAATAGATAAGTTCAACGAGCTTCTCGTCGGTGTTTCTGCCGACAACGGCGACAGTATATGGGATCACACGGATACGTACGGTCTTGCAACGCACAACGATAACGTTTACGGCTTATTCTACTCTTGCGGACTGAGATTCGTTACGAAAGACAGTAACGATATTCCCGTGATGAACACGGAAGAAATGAGCAAAATAATAAAGGTCGCCGAAATGACCGTTGATATTCACGAAAACGAAAACAAGACAATTAACGCTCACGATTGGATACACATTAATCCTCTGGCGCACGAAATAACGATAGAAGCATTCCAGGAGGACCGCGCGCTGTTCTTTTCAGAAACGCTTGATGCGGTTATAAAGCTTCGCGATATGGACACAGACTTCGGAATAATTCCCTTGCCCAAATACGATAAACAGCAAGAAAATTACATAACGTTCGTTAATCCCGCAGGTTCATTCGTCGGCATACCGAAATCGGAACAGACGCGCGACGGCGGATACTTTGCAAGCTTTGCGCTTGAAGCAATGGCTTATCTCGGCTACAAGCACATAACACCGCAGTTTATTGAAAAGGCGGTTATGGGTAAATCAACGAGGGATCATGAATCAGTTGAAATGCTCCGCATCATTTTCGCAAACAGAACCTACGACCTCGGTATAATATGCGGATTCGGTGAAATCGCGTCGGATTATTCCGATCTTATAAACAGCGGAAAGAGCTCGGTAAGTTCTGCATTTGCCAGAAAACAAAGACGTGCATCGCAAGAAATAAAAGACTTCGTGGAAAAAATAACCGAATAAAGCGAAAATAAAAGCGTTGTCAGCCGACAACGCTTTTGATTTTTTATTACACTCCGTACACAAGCCAGATATAGATGTATGCGGGAATGATCGCCGCCAACGTAAACGGAATACCTATCTTGAAGAAGTCACTGTTTTTGACCTCATATCCTTCGCGGCGGAGAATACCGATACCCGTGATATTTGCCGACGCACCGATAGGTGTGCAGTTACCGCCGAGCGTTGCGCCAGAAAGCAGACCGAACAGGAACGGTGTGGGATCAACTCCAAGCGTTGATGCAAGTCCCATCAGAACGGGAATCATAGTTGCAACGTACGGGATATTGTCAATAAATGCAGATATAACGACAGATGCCCAGACGATTATCGTGTAAAGCAAGAACAGATTTCCGCCGCCTGCCTTTGCAAGAAGATCAGCCGCCGCCTGTATAACTCCCTGCTCCGATATAGCACCTATCATAAGGAACAGACCGACGAGAATTCCTATAGTTTCAAAATCGATCTCTTTAAGGTGATCCGTAACAGCCGAGAGCGTTTTTTTCTTTGCATACGATATAACAAGTCCGACAGCGAAAAGCACACAGCAGATAACGCCGTTAGTAACGTACGGCTTTTCGGGGATAAACGATGCGATTATAAGCAGAAGAAGCGCACCGCACAAGAGATATGTCGGTATAAAATCTGTAACTTTTGTACGAGTTCCCGCCTTCGGTATCTTATCCTTTTTGTTGTTGAACTGGATATAAAGGATCAGAGCCGAAACGATCGCACCAAGCTCAACTGCGAAGAAGATACTTGCCTTTCCCTGATATACGAAAAAGTCAACGAAGCTCATATCGAGTGCCGAACCGAGCATAATTGCCGTCGTATCACCAACAAGCGTTGCCGCTCCCTGAAGGTTCGAGGAAACAGCAATGGCGATTATAACTGGAACAGGGTTTGTTTTGAGCTTTTTACATATTTCAAGGGCAATCGGTGCCACCATCAAAACAGTTGCCACGTTATCAACGAATGCCGATATAACACCTGCAAAAAGAGCAAGCGCAACTGCCGCCATCTGAACCGTGTTGACACGCTCCATAAGAACATCGGCGAGAAGCGAGGGCATTTTACTTTCAATAAAGAGCGAAACAAGTCCCATCGTACCTGCTATCATCAGAATAACATTGAAATCGAGCGCACCGATTATATTACCTATCGGGAGCATACCCGTTGCAATAAATACGATACCGGATGCAAGTGCAATATAGCATCTGTATTTACTGAACACGAGCATCAAGACGTATGTAACTGCGAAAATTATAATTGCCGGGATCATAAAAAACTCCTTTAAATTTATTTTTTCCTTTTTTTGAAAAAGATATTTAAAACAACATAAAACAATGTAAACGCAAGCACTGACAAACCGAGCACCGCATACATCACGTCCGCGCCGACGGCTTTATCGGCAAAATATATATTACAGTCCACCGCATCGCGTAGCGAGTCCACTGCGATGTCAGGCACACCGACATTTTTCATTTCTTCAAACGCGCCGTTCATCGTGTGATTTCTCAAAAGCGACGTACCGTAAGCAAACGGGAAAAACGAAAGCGCATTGCGTAGTCCATCCGGAAACTGCGACATAGGCATATATGCACCGCATATAAATCCGTAACCCGCGCTTATAATTGCACTGACAGCCGACATTTGCCCCTGCGTCGAAAGGAAAAA
>JAZKZC010000173.1:0-11040 GCA_045612465.1 Eubacteriales bacterium | reverse complement strand
GGTGAAAAGCACAGACGTGAGTGCTTTGTAGTAGCCGAAGACGGCGCCGACAAGCAAAGAATAGAAAAAGAAATCAAAGAAATGCCCAATTATTTTGCGGATTATGAAACGACCGTGCATTTTATATCACTTGAAGAGCTTAAGCGTGACCACAGCAAAATCCCCCACGGCGGATTTGTTATCAGAAGCGGAAAAACGGGATTTGATCTCGAGAACAGCCATATCATAGAATACAGCCTTAAGCTCGACTCAAACCCCGAATTTACAGCATCTGTTATAGTAGCATACGCACGTGCGGCGCACCGTATGTATAAAGAAGGCTTCAAAGGATGCAAAACGGTATTTGACATTCCCCCTGCATATTTAAGTCCCGCATCACATGACGATATTATAAAACGTCTTTTATAATCCCCGTCAGTTGAGCGAATAACCTTCAAGCGCGTCATCAAGCGCTTGTTGGTTAAGACGTTCGACGTAGGCAACAAATTCCTTGAATATCTTTTTACCGATACTGCGGTAATCGATCTTCAATATCTGCGCTATCGCCATCTGACGTTCTTCTTTCGGAATCTCATATAACTTCATAAGCGAATCAAGCGTCAGAACTATTTTATCTTCAAGCGGATACGTATCCGTGCAAACGTCTGTCAGGGCGCTCATTTCAATACGCGATGCAACATTTTCCACAAGCTTGAAGCGTTCAGGCGTCCAATCGGGTAAAGAATCGGAAAGCAACATAATATTTTTTTCCGCCGCCCAATCCTTTACATAGGCAAGTGTTGACGGATAAGAATAAATTGCAAGATAGAAATCTCTGGCTTGCGGATGATCCTCGCACATTGCGATCTGTGCCGTTACTTCCCAACAATATGCAAGTAGGTTGTTAAGACCCTCCGACTTTGCAATATTGATTTCTCTGGTGTGGAACTTCGCAAGATATTTTGTAAGCTCAAGAAGCAGATGCTCCTTCGTGGGAAAATGGAATGTAAAGTTGCCCTTACTTATTCCAAGTTCTTCACTTATTGCCTGCACTGAGGTTTCGGTAAATCCTCTTTCAACAAACATACGTGTTCCGACTTGTATTATTTCTATTTTGGTTGTACTCGCATGAAATCTTTTAGTCACGACACAACCCTCCTTTTACCCAAAATTGCCTACGCATATTTGTTATTTTAGAACAAATGTCGTAATTTGTCAAGCAATTTGTTGTAAATTTTGCAATCAGATTTCGAATTTAAAACACATCGGATTATATTTATTGTTATAAAATTTCATTTTTCACAGCCGCTGTGCGGCAGATAGGAGTTCACCGTGCAAAAAACATCGAAAATTATCAAAAAAATCGGTATTGCAGTACTCATTGTAATTTTGTCACTTATAGTTCTAATCTTTGGCGGACTTAACGTTGCAAAGTTTTTCATCTATTCCGATTATTATTCACTCAAAACGGACATATGCACCAACCCCGGACTTGGCGACGGATTTGTTTGTCAGGGTATCTGCGCCGACGAAGAAAACAACAAGATATTTGTTTCCGGATATATGAAAGACAACAGCGCTTCACGTATATATGTAACGGACATTGACAGTAATTCTTATTATGTCACGCTTTCATCGAACGGAAATGAATTCAACGGACACGCAGGCGGAATTTCTTTATATAACGATACCGTTTATCTTTCAGACAATGCGCGTCTTTACACATTCCCCCTCAAATCACTTACGGATGCTGAAAACGGCGGAAAAATAGATATCGGCTCCGGAATTTCTGTAAACAACCAAGCTGATTTCTGCTACGCTGATAACAATTACCTTTATATCGGTGAATTTCACGACGGCGGCGCATACATTACAAACCACCCTTACGAAACAGCCGACGGCACTTATTACGCAATAGTATCAAGATACTCTCACGATGATCTTGAACACCCCGACAAAATATATTCAATAAGAGACAAGGTTCAGGGCATATGCTTCACTCCCGACGGAAAGGTAGTGCTTTCAACCTCATACGGTCTTACAGACAGCGTATATTATGTTTACAACGAAAGCGAAGCTGTTGATTCGGGAAAAACTTTTTATGATGCTCCCGTATATTACCTCACCGAATGTATACAGGAAATAAAAGGCCCTGCGATGGCTGAAGGACTTGACTATTACGACGGTAAGGTTATATCGCTTGCCGAAAGCGCATCGGACAAATACATATTCGGTAAGTTCTTCTTTGCAAATAAGATAATAGGTTTTGATATATAAGATATGTTCAATTCAAATGGGCTGTCCCAAATTGAATTTTTGAGATAAAACCATATACAAAAGTAACAAAAAAATCAAGGTCATTTCAACGAAGACCTTGATTTTTTTGTTAGGGTTGCACATTGAGTTCACAGTTTGTTAATGCTATGAGACAGCCCCTTTATCTTATTTATTACCACTCACTGTTTTTGATAAAGCTTCTGAGTCGTGCAACATCTGTTGCTCCAACCTTTCCGTTTCCATCAATATCTCCACTTAAAAATTCAATAGTATTGGAATTCGGTCTTGTTTTAATCAATTTTTTCAAAAAACTTGTATCCGTTGCTGAAATGCGCCCGCTTCCATCGCAGTCACCCAATATAACAATAGTATATGTGTTTATAACTGTTTTATCGTAATTCAGAAGCTGTACGGAATATCCCGTAGTCAATCTCGCAACATTGGTTACAACATTGCCATTCGTATCAACTACTTGTATATATTCGCGGTCAGTTGCAATATTAAGCATAAATCCAGCAAGACTTTCCGATGAAGATGACGGTTTAACCAATATAGTACCTATCACTTTATCGACTTCATATATACTATTAGCAACAGCCTCTATTTTTTTCGGACCCATAACAATAACATCAAAGTTTACCGTCTTACCTTCATAAGAAACAGTTATAGTTTTTACACCGGCTTTATCGGAATTGAATCCGCTTATTTCAAATCCATCCGCAATTGTCTTTGTAATTCCGTTGTTATAAGTAAGTTTAAGACCCAGCCCTGATGCATCAAATGCTTCGCCGAGTTCATACGTTGTTTTCAAAGGCATCGTCGCCACGGAAACTGATGACAAAGTAACTGCCTCAACTGTTATGGTAAGAACAGGCGACGCCGAATATACTTCACCATTATACGCATATCCCCATATATGATGTATACCTTCTTTTGCGAAAGTAAATGCCACAGCATTTGTCGCTTGCTTTTTTTCAAGCAAAACATTTACACCATCTCCGATGGCAATACAATATTCTGTAGCCCCTGTTGCATTTAATGTAAACGTAACTGTATCGCCAACGAATATATCGTCTTTTGAACTTACTATATTTGATATTATCGGCGCTGGATAACACTGAGCACACGATACTATTGAAGCATTGCGTCCGCTATGCTGTCTGGCACCGCACACACATGTGTTGTATATTCCGTGAGGATGAGCAGATTCTGTATATGTACCGAAAGTGTAACTATGTTGAAGTTGAGAAATTACTTCTGTTTTAGTGCCTCCGCAAACTGTGCATGTGTATATTTTTTCTCCTACTGAAGTACATGTTGCTTGTCTGGACACAACACCTGAATTCCACGAATGGTCTTGCCACTCTTCTGCGCCGCAACTACAGGTTCTAAAATGACAAGATGTATTATAATTTGTCCAAGCACCAAAAGAGTGTGAGTGTGCAAATGCAGATTTATGTCCCCATACAAGGTAATATCCCCAATCCCAAGGACATAAAAGCTGATAATAATCTCCGACCTCTCCAACTATAACACATACATCATCCACATAAATGTAACCAAGAGAAGTAGCGAGATCATTTCGAGAATAACACTGTGTCTTTGCTGTAGCAGTAGCCGTTTTTGGTGTATATGATACATCAACTAAAGTGGACAACGGAAAATATATTTCTCTGCCGTTACTATAACCACTCCAAGGACACAACGCTTTCACCCAACCATTAGTATAAACAGCTTGAACTATAAGTTCATCAGTTGTATATATATTACCAATATTATTACCATTGACCGCATCATATGCAGGTTGTTTGGCGTTTACATATGTATATCCTCTAAACAGAATCGGATATCTCACATCTTGTATATACGAAGGAGAACTTGAAGGAGCGAGTCCATTATTAAAATGTGCTACCCATCCGTTTTTGGTTGTATTTGCAGATGTCAAACGTTCCGAAACCTTACTTTTCAAACTAGCTCGCGTAATATGATTGTTATATGTAACTTTATTTGTTCCTGACGGAACATTTGCTTGCGCATAATAAATATTATCGCCATCTATCGCAGTAATAAAAATGGAATGATAATGATATCTTACAATATCGCCTACACTCAATGAATCAACTGCTCCACCACCATATGTGATAGACCATCCACTGTTAACTGTTGCGGCAGACATAGAATTTGTCGGAAATGATCCAAAAATATACGTTGCCAATTCATTAGCAAAGCCGAAACATTCATATCCACCATACAATGCGTTATCTTTATATGTCGAATTATGGGGATATCTGTTATTTTGAAATGATGAAACCAATGAATCAAATTCACTTATGGTAATTGCCGAAACAGATATTGGTATAACACTTAATATAAATATTAATGCAAGGAAAAAGGAAACTAATCTTTTTTTCATTTGTAAATCCTCCGATTTTAAATTATATTTTTCTATCAATCATAAAAAACTCGTTTACATCCACATCACCTACTTGATAATCAACACCTTACAATTTAATACCGATTCAAATCGATATCATCATAAAATATAATACTCCGTTTCAACCACATTATTTGCATTGAAATGAGTATCTCGATATTAGCATTATATATCAATAGTTTATATTTGTCAACCCATAGGTGATTATTTTTTTTACCCATAAGGGATATAATCATTCCCATAGCAACATATAATACAGGAGGTTAACTTATGGGTGATGAAAAATTATTAAGAGACATGGGCGAGCGTATAAACACAACTCGAAAAAAATTGAAAATGACACAAGAGCAGCTTGCTGAAAAAATGGATGTTTCAATTCAAATGATTTCAAATTTGGAACTCGGAAAAAAAGCAATACGTCCAGAAAACCTTGTAAAAATATCTAACATTTTAAATATTAGCACAGACTATATTTTACGCGGAACACATTCGGAATACGAATTGAACACATTGACGGAAAAAATACGACATCTTTCAACGGAAGATCAAGACATAATTGAAAAGTTAGTAAACAGTTTACATAACAAAAAATAGCACCAAAATCCAACAACAAAACAAAGCATTTAATACTTCTTTTTTTTAAAAGAGATATTATAAACAGCTACGAATCTCTCTGCTATTATGACAATAAAAACAATTGACATCACCGCAAGAAATATTCCATTTTAAATTTAATAGAAAATTCCCACGGTACGCATACGCGAACCGTGGGAATTTTTAACTCATTTCAAGGGTTAAGCCGCGACTTAGTGTGTGCCTCTCTTAACGTATGTTGTGTGGAGAAGCTCGTGAGCCTTGTGCTTACCGGGTGCTTCAAAATACTCATCATAGAGCATCTTGATAACAGGGCTTTCGTGTGACTTTCTGAGAGTCATTGCAGCATCTGCATCGTAAAGCGCCTTTGCTCTCGATGTCTTGAGATCAACTGTGTTACGAACAGCATCGCTCTGTGTAGGCTGACCGCCGCCGTTGATACAACCGCCGGGACAAGCCATAACCTCTACCATGTGGTAGTTCTTTTCGCCTGCATTGATAGCATCGATAACTTTTCTTGCATTTGCAAGGCCTGAAACAACAGCGATATTAAGCTCAATACCTGCAATCGTGTATGTTGCTTCCTTGATGCCCTGTGTGCCTCTGACTTCCTTGAATTCAACAGCCTCAGCCGTACCGTCGAGCTTGTAAGCTGCTGTACGGAGAGCCGCTTCCATAACACCGCCCGTTGCGCCGAAGATAGCCGCGCCGCCGGAAGCTGTTTCGAAGGGATCGTCGAACTTTTCGTCAGCAAGATCTGTAAAGTTGATTCCTGCTTCCTTGATCATTCTTGCGAGCTCACGTGTTGTGAGTGCTACATCGACATCGTCAAATTCCTGTGTTCTCTGTTCTTCTCTTGTTACCTCGAACTTCTTAGCTGTGCAAGGAATTACACTGACAACAAAGAGATCCTTGGGATCGATGCCGTTCTTCTGGCAGTAGTAGCTCTTAAGAACTGCGCCGAACATCTGCTGAGGAGATTTGCAGGATGAGATGTGTGAGAGGAAGTCGGGATAGTAATGCTCACAGAACTTAACCCAACCGGGGCAGCATGATGTGAACATAGGAAGTGTCTTCTTCTCTGTGATACGTTCAATAAGCTCGTTTGCTTCTTCAACGATAGTGAGGTCAGCAGTTACGTCCATATTGAATACGTTGTCAACACCGAGACCCTTGATAGCGCTTACCATCTTGCCTTCAACGTTTGTACCGATAGGCATATCAAACGCTTCGCCGAGTGTTGCGCGGATAGAAGGAGCTGTGAATACAACGACCTTCTTTGCGGGATCTGCGATAGCATCCCAAACCTTTGCTGTCTGATCGTTTTCTGTAAGTGCGCCAACGGGGCAAGAAACGATACACTGACCGCATCCTACGCAGGGAGAATCTGCAAGGTCCTTATCGAAAGCGCAGCCAACGTGAACGTTGAAGCCACGTTTGATAGCGCCGATACAGGAAACGCTCTGCATATTCTTACAAGCGGCAACGCAACGCATACAGTTTACGCACTTGTTATTATCTCTTACGATATAGGGGGAAGACTTGTCTATTGCATAGTCCTTGCCTTCGCCTGAGAATCTGTCTTCGTCTACGCCGTAGTCGTGTGCAAGCTTCTGAAGCTCACAGTTGTCACTTCTTACGCAGGAAAGACACTTTTTGTTATGAGCTGAGAGGATGAGCTCGAGAGTTGTTTTTCTTGAAGCTCTGATCTTGGGTGTGTTTGTAAGAACCTCCATACCCTCGGATACGGGATATACACAAGCGGCAACGGGACCTCTTGCGCCCTTAACTTCAACAAGACATATACGGCAAGCGCCGATGCAGTTGATGTCCTTGAGGTAGCAGAGTGTGGGTATTGTGATGTTTGCAGCTCTCGCAGCCTCAAGAATCGTTGAACCTGCAGGAACTGAAACTGATACGCCGTTAATTTTAAGATTTACCATTTCCATTACCTGATACCTCCTTATTTCTTCACTATTGCCTTGAACTTACAGCTTGATTCGCAAAGTCCGCACTTGATACACTTGGACTGATCAATTGTGTGAACCTGCTTAACTGTACCTGCAATAGCACCAACGGGACACTTCTTAGCGCAAAGCGTACAACCCTTACAGAGATCAGCTTCGATCTCATATCTGAGCATACTCTTACATACGCCTGCAGCACACTTCTTGTCAACGATGTGCTCAATATATTCATCCTTGAAGTACTTGAGTGTTGACAAAACAGGGTTAGGCGCAGACTGACCGAGAGCGCAGAGTGAAGATGTCTTCATGTGGTTAGCAAGCTCCTCGATCTTTTCGAGGTCTGCCATTTCGCCGTTACCTTCGGTGATCTTTTCAAGAAGCTGAATAAGTCTCTTTGTACCGATACGGCAAGGTGTACATTTACCGCAGGATTCATCAACGGTAAAGTCAAGGTAGAATTTGGAAATATCAACCATACATGTATCTTCGTCCATGATGATAAGACCGCCGGAGCCCATCATTGAGCCGAGAGCCGTCAGATGCTCATAGTCGATAGGTGTGTCGATATGTTCTGCGGGAATACAACCGCCGGAAGGACCACCCGTCTGGGCTGCCTTGAACTTCTTACCGTCGGGAATACCGCCGCCGATCTCCTCAACGATCTCGCGGAGTGTTGTACCCATGGGGATTTCAACAAGACCTACGTTTGTGATCTTACCGCCGAGAGCAAATACCTTTGTACCCTTGGATGTTTCAGTACCCATTGCAGCGTACCACTTAGCACCCTTGCGGATGATCTGAGGAATGTTGGAAAGTGTTTCAACGTTGTTAAGAACTGTGGGTTTACCGAACAAGCCCTTAACTGCAGGGAACGGAGGACGGGGTCTGGGTTCGCCTCTGTTACCTTCGATAGATGTCATAAGCGCTGTTTCTTCACCGCATACAAATGCGCCTGCGCCGAGACGGATTTCTATATCAAACTCGAAATCTGTTCCGAAAATGTTCTTACCGAGAACGCCGAGTTCTTTTGCCTGTGCAATAGCAATATTAAGTCTTTCAACAGCAACGGGATACTCAGCACGCACGTAAACGTAACCCTGCTTAGCACCTATTGTATAACCTGCGATAGCCATAGCTTCAATGATAGCGTGGGGGTCACCCTCAAGGATTGAACGGTCCATAAATGCACCGGGGTCACCCTCGTCCGCGTTACAGCAAACATACTTGATGTCGCCGGGAGTTGCCTTTGCAAATGCCCACTTCTTACCTGTGGGGAAGCCTGCGCCGCCGCGTCCTCTGATACCGGATTCAAGAAGCTCGTTGATAACGTCATCAGGAGTCATCGTCGTTACGACCTTAGCCAAAGCCTGATAACCCTCTGTTGCTATGTATTCGTTGATGTTTTCAGGGTCGATAACACCGCAGTTACGAAGCGAGATTCTGAGCTGCTTCTTGTAGAAGTTCGTTTCATAAAGTGAAATGATTGAACCGTCTGCGTGTACTGTTTCCTGATAAAGAAGATCCTTAACGATGTTACCTTCTTTAAGGTGTTCCTTAACAACTCTCTTTACACTTTCGGGAGTTGCCTGTGCATAGAATGCACCTTCGGGATATACGATCATGATAGGACCGAGTGCGCAAAGACCGAAACAACCTGTTCTTACAACAAGTATTTCTTCATCAAGTCCTTCTGCCTTCAGTTCTTCTTCAAGTGCTGCAAGCACCTTTTTACTGCCTGAGGAATTACAGCCTGTACTTCCGCAAACGAGAACCTGCTTACGGTAGCCTGTTACCTTGGCGAGCTTTTCGCCTTCCTCTGCAACGATCTTTCTGACCTTGACAAGATCAGCATACTTATCTTTGATTTGATTAAGCTGTTCGAGAGTCATTATTTGTCCCCTCCTTCATTGCGGTAAGAATCAAGTATCGCGGGAACCTGCGCTGTTGTTACCTTACCGTAAACATCTTCGCCTACGAGCATAACAGGTGCAAGACCGCACGCGCCTACGCAACGGCAGGCATCGATCGAAAACAGACCGTCCTCCGTGCATCCGCCCGACTTAACGCCGAGACGCGCTTCAATAGCCTCAAGTATTTTATCGGACCCCTTAACGTAGCAAGCGGTACCGAGGCAGACACTGATCTTGTGCTTGCCCTTGGGTGTAAGTGAAAACTGGGAATAGAACGTAGCAACGCCGTAAACCTCCGACAAAGAAATGCCGAGACCGTCTGCGATCATTGTCTGCACTTCGATGGGAAGATAACCGTAAATGCCCTGCGCCTCCTGAAGTACGGGCATAAGGCCGCCCTTCTGGTCACGGTGCTTGGCGATGACTTCTTTGAGTTGCTCCTCCTGAACGACTGTTCCCTTGAAAGGAATCAAGGTTTTTTCATCCATGATATAACCTCCTCATAAAAAATAGTGTTATTTAGCGCAACAAAATGCACCCATAGACCGTTCCGCAAAAATTGCCGCACGGGCAAAAAATGACGTGACGGCGGTGGCACAAGCTATGCGCTATCTTTTATTGAGTTCATTATACTATATAATATTGAATAATTCAAGACATTTTGATGATTTTTATATTAGTTTTTTAAATTTTGATGAAAAAAACAACATCCATAATCAGTTTATGGATGTTGCATAAATTATACAGTGTTTTTTATTCAAAACCGTACCTTTTTTGTTTATTTTCTCCAAACCATTTTATCGACGACACCTGTGTATGATTGGATTATTTTTACGACTTTCGTCGAAACGTTTTCGTCGATATAATCGGGCACGGGCATACCTATATCGTCTTCAAGATTCATTGAAACCGCTGTTTCAACAGCCTGAAGAAGGTTCTTTTCATCTATTCCCGCAAGTATGAAGCAAGCCTTGTCAAGCGCCTCGGGACGTTCCGTTGATGTTCTTATGCACACCGCAGGAAACGGCTTTCCGATAGAGGTGAAAAAAGAGCTTTCCTCGGGAAGCGTTCCGCTGTCAGACACGACTGCAAAGGCGTTCATCTGCAGTTTGTTGTAGTCACAGAAGCCCATAGGCTCGTGCATTATCACTCTTCTGTCAAGCGGAAAATGAGATGCATCAAGACGCTTTTTGCTTCTCGGATGGCACGAATAAAGCACGGGCATATCGTACTTTTCAGCCATTTTATTTATTGCCGAAAACAGTGATCTGAAATTCTTTTCAGTATCTATATTTTCCTCTCTGTGAGCGGAAAGTAAAATATATTTGCGAGGCTCAAGACCGAGTCTTTCAAGTATATCCGACGCATTTATCTTATCGATATTTTTATGAAGAACTTCTGCCATGGGAGAGCCAGTAACGTATGTTCTTTCTTTGGGAAGTCCGCACTCGTGCAGATATTTTCTTGCGTGCTCGGAATACGCGAGGTTTACGTCTGAAATTATATCAACGATACGGCGGTTCGTTTCCTCGGGTAAGCACTCATCTTTACATCTGTTACCCGCTTCCATATGGAATATCGGTATATGCAGACGCTTTGCAGATATTGCTGAAAGACAGCTGTTCGTATCACCGAGTATCAGAAGCGCATCGGGATGAGTCTGCGCCATAAGCTTATACGAAGCGTTGATGATATTACCGACCGTTGCGCCGAGGTCGTCGCCCACGGCATCCATATACACCTCGGGTTCTTCAATATCAAGGTCTTTGAAGAAAATGCCGTTGAGATTGTAGTCGTAATTCTGTCCCGTATGCGCAAGAACACAGTCAAAATATTTACGGCACTTCGTTATAACGGACGAAAGACGTATTATTTCAGG
>JAZKZC010000172.1:0-1714 GCA_045612465.1 Eubacteriales bacterium | reverse complement strand
CGTGTATATTCATCGGCTACGTAATAAAGCCGAAAGCAATAATCGACGAAACGGAAATAGGCGGTGCGTTCAAAGCAAAAACGCTTTTCACGGTCGTTATAAAATATGTAGCTCCCGTGTGCATCGTGCTTATCCTTATCTCCTCCGTCCTCAGCGGCATCGGACTTCTCAAAATATAAAAACAGAATGAGCAAGAACGGATTTCGTTCTTGCTCATTTTAATTAAGCAATTACATATACATCATTTCCTCATACGACAGGCTTCTGTGGAATGCTTTGCTGACGGCATAGCCCGCAAGGCGCGCCATTTCGTCAACCGCGACGTCGCAGTCTTTCGGGCAGATGTAGCTTCCCTCGCCGTTGTACGCACAGTTTATGACGCTGTCTATTTCGTCCGACGGCATATGCGCACATTCTTCAAGCGCGTCGCGCAAAAGCGTGCGCGTGTCGATGACCGTCGGTATACCGATACAGACGGTTTTTACACCGAGCGTTCTTTCCGAAAGCTCCCCTCTGTCGTTTCCGACACCGCTTCCGGGGCATATCCCCGTATCTGTTATCTGCACCGTCGTCGTGAGCGACGAAAGATTCCTGCATGCAAGCGCATCTATCAGAATGACCGTTGACGGCTTCACCGCATTGACAGCGCACCGTATCTGCTCTATGGCGTCTATCCCCGTTTGCGCAAGCACGCCCGGCGTGACGGCAGACACGTCGCCGAGACCTGCCGACTCGTATATATTCTTCTCGTACTCTTTTATGTGTCGGGAAACGACGACATTGTTTGCCGCAAGCGGGCCTATTGCATCCGCTGTTATATATCTGTTTCCGAGTCCTGCCACCAAAACGGGCGCACGCGTGTCGCAAAGCGAGGAGATCATTTTGACAAGCTCATTCGCCGCGTGCTTGAATTTTTCAAAATCCGCCAGCCACAGCTTGCCCGTGTGCATAGAATAGTAATTTCCCATCGGCTTGCCGAGAAGCCTTGCACCTTCCTCGTTGAAAACGGAAATTTTCGTCGTTTTTATACCGTGCGCTTCGCGCTCCTCGTATTTTATTCCGTCAGGCTCACCCGCGTGATTTTTTGAATATGTTTTCATACACTCCTCGCGTATTTCCGAAGCCATATCAGTTCTTATATTTCTCATTTTATTTCCCCCTGAAAAACGTATACTTATGAACCGATAATAGACAAAAAAAGAAAGCTCCATACAATTCCGAATGAATTGCGTGGAGCTTTTTGCGTTACTTTATCTTATCATATCGAAGTAAAGAGGTGAGCCGCCCGTGTGGATAAACAGGATCTTTTTGCCCGTGATGTTGTTTTCTTTAAGATATTTTTCAGTACCCGTATATGCTTTGCCCGTGTACGTGGGATCAAGCTCGATACCGTTTTTGCGCATCATTTCAAGGCAGTTGCTTCTTATCTCGTCATCAGCCAGACCGTAACCGCCGCAAAGGTAATCCGCCGTGAAATTAAGTTCCTTTTTAACGATTTCGGGGTCAGGTGTGCGGTTTTCGTAGCGTGCGAAATAGTTTGTTATATGCTCATTGAGCTTCATAACGCCTCTTTCCTGCGCTCTTGCCGTTGAAATGCCGACAATGGTGGGGTTGGGAGTGCCTTCCTTGCCGTAATCGGGGTGGAGCATCTTACCGATGAGAAGACCGCCCGTTGTTGTTCCCGCGCCGCAGGCGGAGAATATGTAAAAGTCGG
>JAZKZC010000171.1:0-5056 GCA_045612465.1 Eubacteriales bacterium | reverse complement strand
TAAGGCGGCAAAGCAGCTTCTTAAAAAGTTCGGTTATACGGATGATGACGTAAAGGACGGAAATCTCGTTCTTTTGGGCGAAAAAATAAAGAAAGAAAATAAAACGAAGCTTTGCGAGGAATTGGGAATAGGTGCACCGACGCTTGAAGATATTGTAAAAGAACTGCAGAAGCCGGGCCGTGATGTAAGAGATGATTTTCCTGCGCCCATACTTCGTGAGGATATACTTGATATGGCGGATCTGAAGCCCGGAATGGAACTTACGGGTGTTGTGCGTAACGTTATCGACTTCGGTGCATTTGTTGACATCGGTGTGCACCAGGATGGACTCGTTCATATATCACAACTTTCCGATAAATATATCAAGCATCCGTCTGAGGCTGTGTCTGTTGGCGATCAGGTGACGGTTTGGGTTCTCGAGGTCAATGTTCAGCGTAAGAGAATATCTCTTACCATGAAAAAACCTAAAAAGGCTTGATTTTAATATATTAAAAAAATAAACGACTGTTATCACTTTTTGAAAAGTACATCAAAAAAACGTTGTGCATATTGCACAAATAAAAGTTTTATTTTTTGGAAAACTAACTTCTTTAAAAGTTCACATTTGTTTGATATAATGGTTGACGTAAATAAAAAGGTGAAATTGTACCCTTTTTTGGGTGCTGAAAATCTGAAGTAATTTAAAGGAGATTTTTATAATGGCAAGCTTATCACTTAAGCACATTTACAAAAGATATCCCGGCGGTGTTGAAGCCGTTTCCGACTTCTGTCTTGAAGTTAAGGATAAAGAATTTATCATTTTCGTTGGTCCTTCCGGTTGCGGTAAGTCAACGACTCTCCGTATGATCGCAGGTCTTGAAGAGATCACAGACGGTGAACTTTTCATCGGCGACAAGCTTGTAAACGACGTTGCTCCTAAGGACAGAGATATCGCGATGGTGTTCCAGAACTACGCTCTGTATCCTCACATGACAGTATTTGAAAATATGGCATTCGGTCTTAAGCTCCGTAAGGTTCCCAAGGCTGAAATCAAGCGCAGAGTTGAAGAAGCTGCACGTATCCTCGACATCGAACACTTGCTTGACAGACGTCCGAAGGCTCTCTCCGGCGGTCAGAAGCAGCGTGTTGCGCTCGGTCGTGCTATTGTCCGTAATCCTAAGGTCTTCCTTCTCGACGAACCGCTTTCCAACCTCGATGCTAAGCTCCGTGCTGCCATGCGTTCAGAGCTTACAAAGCTCCACAAGAAACTCGAAACAACGTTCGTATACGTTACGCACGACCAGGTAGAGGCTATGACGATGGCTACACGTATCGTTGTTATGAAGGACGGTAAGATCCAGCAGGTTGATACACCTCAAAACCTCTACGATAAGCCCAACAGAGTATTCGTTGCAGGCTTTATCGGCACACCTCAGATGAACTTCATCGAAGCTAACCTCACAAAGGAAGGCAGCGACGTTTACGTTGAATTCCAGGGCAACAAGATGAAGCTTCCCGCAGAAAAGGCAAATGCTCCCGAACTCAAGGAATATATCGGTAAGGAAGTTATTGTCGGTATCAGACCTGAATGTATCCACGACGAGCCCATGTACCTGTCACAGTATGCTGAATCAACGATTGATACATACGTAGAAGTTACAGAGCTTATGGGTGCTGAAATATACCTCTATATCAAGACAGGCGAGCAGAACCTCATCGCCCGTGTATCTTCACGTTCACAGGCAAGAGCAGGTGACAATATCAAGGTTGCTTTCGATGTTTCCAGAATGCACATCTTTGATAAGGACACAGAAGCTTGCGTCATCCACTGATAACGGCGGAAAATAATTGACATATCAAAGCAGCCGGCATATTTTGTTCGGCTGCTTTGTCGATAGACCAATCGTTACTATATGAAAGGAATTTAAGTTATGAAGAAAAAAATTATAGCGGGCGCTTTGTTGTTTGCGATGCTTGTTTCAGCTGTTCTGACTTCTTGCTCGGGCGGTGATACAACTGACACAAACGCACCTGCTGATACTTCCGTCGTTACTGATGCTGAGGGCAATACTGTGACGGATTCGGCAGAAACAGAACCCGAACCTGAAGCGCCGTATCCCACAGAGAACGATAATTATGCAGGTACACCCGCATATACGGTAGACGGTGACAATATCATTGTTGACGGTGTCGCGTATCCCAATAAAAACAACTACAACTGCGGTCCGCTCGTTGCTGTTGACGATGTTGACCGTGAGCTTAAAACAGCAGAAACATCAAAGAATTACGTATCAGAAGGCAAATATGTCGGCTTGTTCTACTTCCTCTGGATGGGTGAACACGGCGATAACGGTATACTTGACATAAGCAAGATACTTGAAGAAGGCGGCGCTGCCGCAAGACGCTCCACGTACAAAGGCTGGGGCCCTGTCGGTGCGATGCACTTCTTCGCAGAACCCCTTTACGGCTACTACTACAGTTCCGATAAGTGGGTTATGCGTAAGCACGCTGAGGAGCTTGCAAACGCAAACGTTGACTTCCTCTATATCGACGTAACAAACGGTTATCCCTACGTTGAAAATGCAAAGGCACTTATGGAAGTGCTTCACGAAATGAACGAGCAGGGATGGGATGCTCCCCAGGTTGTGTTCTACACACATACGAATTCCCCTGATGTTGTTGCATCGCTTTACGGATGGATATACGCAAGAAACTTCTGCAAGGATACGTGGTTTATGGTTGACGGTAAGCCCCTTATCATTGCTTACGAAAATCAGATCACACAGGCACATATAAAGAACTTCTTCTCATACCGTGTTCCGCAGTGGCCCAATGAAAGTGCTGTTCCTTCGGGCGGCTGGCCCTGGATGGACTTCACACGTCCCCAGCGCGTATTCAAGTACAACGGTGTCGATGAAGCAATAAGCGTTTCTATCGCACAGCACTCCGGTACGGTTCAGTTCTCCGACTCCGCTATCTACGGAAGCAATAAGAACTGCGGCAGAAGCTATCACGACGGCAGAAACGACAGATCTGAAGGCGCATACCTCTACGGTTATAATTTCCAGGAGCAGTGGGACCGCGCACTCGAAGCAGATGTTCCTTACGTTCTCGTTACAAGCTGGAACGAATGGGTTGCACAGCGTCAGTCCGCTGACAACAACAGAGTTGCATTCGTTGATACGTGTGACGTAGAATTCAGCCGTGACGCCGAAATGATGAGAGGCGGTTATTTCGATAACTACTATATGCAGCTTATCGACAATATCAGAGCATACAAGGGAACAGCTCCCACACTTGTTCAGGATACAAGAAAGCTTATTGATATAAACGGTTCGTTCGATCAGTGGAGCGATATTCTCGTAACATACAGCGACGTTAAGGGCGACACAGCCGACAGAAACAATATGTCATTCGGTAAGCAGACATTGACAGATACGTCTGGCAGAAACGATATTACGGCTTCCAAGGTTGTTTACGATACGAAGTATGCTTACTTCTACGTTTCAACAGCAGAGGAAATTACAGCTTACAACACAGATTCCACATGGATGCAGTTGTTTATCAATGCAGACAATGCAACGACAGGCTGGTACGGTTATGATTACATAATCAACCATGCGGCATCGAGTGAAACAAAGACGACACTTGCAAAGTCCACATCGGACGATACATTTGCATTCGAAACAGTTGAAGAAATCGACTATAAGATCGAAGGCAATGAAATGATGATCCGTGTACCTCTCAAGTCTTTGGGAATCACAGATTACACAAAGATCAAGTTCTCATTCAAGTGGGCAGACAGTGACGATCTCATTGATTCAATGGAAGAAATGTATACGTCAGGTGATTCTGCACCTCACGGAAGACTCAACTTCATCTTCCAGAACTACAAATAATTGATATGTGCGGACGCTTATTTTAAGCGTCCGCAATATTTTGCGAAAAAAATAATTTTTTTTGCAAAAAGGTATTGACAAATCGAGAAAAATGTGTATAATATATAATGTTGTGTGAAACACACGACAACAGCCAAATATGCGAGAGTGGCGGAACTGGCAGACGCGCACGTTTGAGGGGCGTGTGGATTTCACCGTACGGGTTCAAGTCCCGTTTCTCGCACCAAAATCGACAAGCTTCGGCTTGCCGATTTTTTTATTGGTTAGAGAAAACCACCCGCTAAGCGGGTGGTTCCAAAGAGGCTTTTGCCGCCTTACAATCCCGCCGCAGCGGTAGGCTCCCCTGTGTAAGGGGAGCTGTCAGCACGAGTTGTTTACAACTCGATGCGACTGAGGGGTTGTTTGAGAGTATTTTTACAATCCCTCTGTCACGTTGAGTTACGTGCAACTCATAGTTGTACGGAACTCATAGCCGTGCCACCTCCCTTTACACAAGGGAGGCTGAAAATAGTAGCCACATCTGTGGCGGCAGAGCGAGTTTGCAAGTGTCAAACGTTTCGGTGGGCTTTCAGCCCTACCGGCAACATGCCCTTATAGGGCTGAGCAATCCACCGGCTTAGCCGGCGGGTATGACTCGTTCTTAAGCACTTGGGATTACCGATGTGATTTCGGGTGTGCTGACGATTATTATGTTTGATGCATTTTCGGATTTTTAAGGCTGTTATATATCGTAAAGGGTATATAGTTGAACATAAATAACAAAATTAAAATATTTTCCGTTTTGCTATTGACAAAACACTTGTTTTGTGGTATATTTATACCGTTGACTGTTGTGGAGGGATGTCCGAGCGGTTTAAGGAGCTGGTCTTGAAAACCAGTGACTCGTTCACTCGAGCCGTGAGTTCGAATCTCACTCCCTCCGCCAACTTTTACAACAAAAATCGAATAAAAGATCCTCACCGTGGAGAAGTACTCAAGCTGGTGAAGAGGCGCCCCTGCTAAGGGTGTAGGGCGGGAAACCGTCGCGAGAGTTCAAATCTCTCCTTCTCCGCCACGTTATGCTTGCTGTTGCTATTCAATAGCAAGCATAATCTTTTATTACGGTTGCTTACATAGTAGCCTTTACTATTTCATTGCCCTTTGAGGACAGCCCCGGTATTAAGCCGCAGCGCACACTT
>JAZKZC010000170.1:0-2072 GCA_045612465.1 Eubacteriales bacterium | reverse complement strand
CTACGATCCGACTTCAAGAACTCTGACGGAATGTACGTTATGATTGAAAAATCTGCCGCACTCTGCCCTGTAAATCTCGTTGATGTACTTCTCACCTGCGTGACCGAAAGGAGTGTGTCCTATATCGTGACCGAGCGCGATAGCCTCAATAAGATCGAGATTTAAATGAAGCGTGCTGCCTATCGTTCTTGCAATGCGCGAAACAAGCTGAACGTGCAGGTTTCTTCTTGTTATATCATCGTTTTTGTAAAATGAAAAGACTTGAGTTTTATCAGCGTATCTGCTGAAGTAAGGGCAGTGCATTACCTTGTCGATGTCACGTATAAACGGTCTTCGCCATACGTTTGCTTTGTCGCTTTCGGGCTGTCTTCTTATTACACCGCTTTCGTCAAACCCCATATTTTTGTAAGATGAGGTCTTGATTTCGTGTTCGATAAGGTCGCTCAATTCTTTTGAAAGAACCTCATATTTAAGCATATTTTACCCCTTGTTAGTTTCTTTTATCGCTTTTTGCCAGCAAGCGTGGCACATGGCGATGTATGAGTCGTTTCCGCCGATAAGTATCTGTCCGCCTTCTGTTATGACCTGTCCGTTTTCACCTATACGTGCGTTAACGGTAGCCTTTTCGCCGCAAGAGCATATCGTTTTTATCTCTGTTATGGAGTCCGCAACCTCGAAAAGACGGCGGCTTCCTTCAAAAAGATTTGTGAGAAAGTCCGTGCGCAGACCGAAGCAAAGGACGGGAATTTTCAATTCGTCAACTATTTTTCTGAGTTGGTTTATCTGATCTCTTGTGAAAAACTGACACTCGTCCGCGATTATAACATGGCAATCCCGATGGTTTTTGAATTCGTCGAAAATGTCGGTATTTTTGGAAATAACGAAAGCATCTGCGTGAAGTCCGATCCTTGATTTTACCGTATTCGCACCGTCACGGTCATCAAGTGACGGCTTGATCAGCCATACTTTCATTCCTCTTTCTTCGTAATTGAATTTTGTTATCAGTGCGTTTGCGGTCTTTGAAGAACCCATGGCACCGTATTTGAAATATAACTTCGGCATTTGTACCTCAATTTTTTATTTTTTGTGCATATATTTTACATTATACCATATCACACGTCATTTTACAAGATAAAAATAATATTTTATATATAAAAAGAAGTCGGTGTATTTCACCGAGCTTCTTTGTTTACATGGTTTTTTATTTTAAGAACGGCTGTATCTGTTCGCCTTTCAGCGCAAGCTCCAAGGTCTTTTCGGTGAGTGAAAAATCACACACGAGCGAATAAGGCTTATTTTTGCTGTCATCCTGTGACACGGGAACGAAGAAAACGTTTTTCTTGTTATACATCCGCCCTATATTTTCAAGGCTTGCGCCGAGGGCATCGTTCGTAGCCAAGGCTATAACGATAGGTCTGTTGCATCTTGCCGTCGCCTTTGCCGCCATAGTTACACCGTTGTCGGTTATTCCGTGGGCAAGCTTCGCAAGCGTGTTACCTGAGCAAGGACAAATAACCATTGCATCAAGCGGTACGGCAGGGCCTAACGGCTCGGCATCCTTTACATTGTCTATCGGTGATTTTCCGCTTATTTCAAACATTTTTTGCAAAAGCGCTTCGCTTGTGCCGAAGCGTGTGTCGATGTTTTTTGAAATATCACTTATGATGGGGAAAATGTTGTATGTTTTGGCAAGATTTTTCATAACTTCAACGGCTTTTGAATGTGTGCAGAACGAACCGCACATACCGAAGCCGATTCTCAATTTGTTTTCGCTCATATCTGCCTCTTTCTCAGTATGTTCAGAATACCGTCTTTAAGTATTTCGCCCGCGCTTTTCGGAGCACATTTGCCGGGAAGACTCAAGGCGGAAATTGCTCTTATTCCCACAGCTTCGGCGTGCGGAAAGTCAACACCGCCCGGCAGAGAAGCAAGATCGATGATAAGCGTTTTTCTGTTCATTTTGTCTATCAGCGGTTGGGTAAATATTATACTTGGTACGGTGTTGAATATTATATCAAATTTAAAAATACTTCTGTCTAAGTTTTCCAGTTTCACAGCCTTGCAGCCGTAGG
>JAZKZC010000169.1:0-11021 GCA_045612465.1 Eubacteriales bacterium | reverse complement strand
GCGGATAACGTTATACCGTGTAGGGGAGGATATCATCCTCCCCTATGAAATGAACGAAAATGGGTTTGAGGCGGGACGTGTAGTTCGTGACTTGCCACGAACTTGAATAAAATGAACGTAAATGGGGATTTCCCCGTTTATTCGTAGGGGCGAGCATTGCTCGTCCGTATGAAATAAACGGAAATGGGTTCGAAACACCTCATCCACCGCAAGCGGTCCCCCTTCTCCCGCTGGAGAAGGCGGAAATGGGTTTGAGGCGCAACATCACAATGAATTTAAATAACATAAAAAGAAAGGAAAAATAAAATAAATATGGCTATTACACAGTTTATACCCACAGTGTGGAGTGAAACACTTTACAGACAGCTTGACAAGGAATATATTGCAGTTAAGAACTGCTCAAGAGAATTCGAGGGTGACATCAAGAGCATGGGCGACACGGTAAAGATCATCGGTCTTAACCCCATCAACGTGTTCGACTACACGAAGAACACGGATATGTCCGCCCCCGGTGAGCTTTCCGACAACGTTCGTATGCTTACCGTCAACCGCGCAAAGGCATTCAATTTCGTCATTGACGACATTGAAGCGGCGCAGACATCTCCCGTTATTATGAAAGAAGCTATGCGTGTTGCCGCAAGCGCACTTTCCAACGAAGCGGACAAGTACATTTATTCGCTTTACTCAACGGTGCCCACTGAAAACGTAATCAAATCCACCGCTTTGACGTCTGACGGTGTGCTTGACCTTTTGCTTAACGCGCAGCAGAAGCTTCTTGAAAAGAACGTACCCGGCAACGAGGAGATCGTTCTTGAAGTACCGCCTTGCGTTGCGGCGAAGATCATCAAGGCGAAGATAATGAACGGCACATCAAACGAGGAAGAGCTTGACAAGGGCTGTATCGGTAAGTTCCTCGGCTTCAGAATCTACGTTTCAAACAACATCGTAAACGATCAGAATTTTTACAAGTGCTTTGCAAGAACAAAGCGCGCCATCGCCTTTGCCGAGCAGATAAACGAGGTTGAGGCATACCGCCCCGAAAAGCGTTTTGCCGATGCTGTAAAGGGACTTCACCTTTACGGTGCAAAGGTCGTTTATCCCGATGAAATACTTGTGCTTGACATAAGCGTGGGTGACGAAGCGAGCGCATAATGAAATGCAGTGACGTTTTTGAACTTGCGGCATCATATATAGGCGAGGACACGCAGGCGGTCGATTTCTCCGAGCTTGCCAGACGTCTTCCGCCGATGCTCGGTGCCGTCATAGCGGAGCATATTCCGCTTGACAAAATACTGACAGACGGGCAGACGCCTTACCCCGCAATGGGACAGATCCGTGACGGGGAGGATGTTTTTCCGCTGTGCGACGAATGTGCCGTTTTGTGCGCGTTGCGCCTCGGTATTTTGCTTATTGCCGATGAAAACCCCGAGCTTGCGTCGTTTCTGGCGAGCGAATACACACGTGTCCGCACCTCGGCGCTTTCCTCTGCCGGTGCGCAGACGCACACCATAAAGGACATGTACCCCGGTATAGTTTAAGGAGGCGTTTATGGCATTTTTTAAAAAGAGTCACAAATTTCAGATGACAGTCAGTTCCTTTAACGGAACTGACTGTACAAAAAAGGTGACGAATGCAATATCGTCTGCCGAGTATATGCGTAATTTCCGAATAACGGAAAACGGAAAGCTCTCCAAGCGGTACGGCTACAGAAAGCTTTCGGGGGTGCGTGGGGATGACGTTTACGTGTCGGACGGTGTAATTTTTTATCGCAACGGCAGAACGCTGAACGCATATAATATAGATGAGCAAACGATTGTGTCATCGTATGAGCTGAACGTGTCGGCAAAGACCGTGTATTTCACCTTCGGCGGTTCGGTGTACTGCGTTTGTGAGGATGAGATAGTTATTTTCACACGCGGTAATTTTGAAGAAAGCGAGCTTTATGTGCCGACGCTTGCCGTCACTTGCTCACCAAGCGGAGGCGGTACGGTTCACGAGTCGCTGAATATTCTTTGCGATGTGGCGACCTTGTCGTATTCGCCCGACGGTGTGGCGATTGAATATCAGCTCCCGTCAAGCTCCGTGGCGGTGGAATGTGTGACCTGTGACGGCTCCGATATGCCGAGGGAGAGCTATACATTCGACCTTTCAACGCATACGGTGGCATTCAGGGATGCGCCGCCCGGCGGTGTCTCTGACAGCTTGCAGATAACATTCAGAATGTCGAGCGGAGACGTTGACAAAAGGGCGCTTGCCGGACGATGCTTTTGCATCTACGGCGGTGATTTTGACAGCCGTGTGTTTGCCTACGGCGGTGACGGTGTGATACTTTATTCGGACGTCACCTCAAGGGGTGCCGATCCGCTTTATTTTCCCGCGGATAACTACATAAAAGTCGGTGACGGCACGTACGACGTGACGGCGCTCGTCCGCCACTACTCAACGCTTGCGGTGTTTACCTCGGGCGATGCGTGGTATATTTCGCCGTCGAGCGTTGACTACGACGGCTATACAAAGCCAACGTTCCCCATTTTCCCTTTGAACGGAAGCATCGGGGTGTCGCACGGGTGCGCGGCACTCGTTGATAACTCACCGCTGACCGTGAATGAGGACGGTGTGTATCTGTGGCGCGCGACGAACGTGCGTGACGAAAGAAACGCTGTGTGTATATCGGAGCGCATTGAGCCGCTTTTGCACAGCTATTTCCTTGAAAATGCGAGAGTTTTCGACTATCAGAGCAAAAAGGAGCTGTGGATATACAATTTCGGCACGGTTATGATATATAACTACGGCCTTGACGTCTGGTATGCCTTTGACGGTATTAATGCCGACGTTATGTATGAGCATAACGGAGAGGTGCTTTTTGCAAATTCATCGGGTGTGTACATATTCGATTCTGAGGTGTACAACGATGACGGCAGAGCATATAAGGCAATATGGCAAAGCGGCTTTGCCAACTTCGGACGCATAGACAAAAAAAGACTGTATATGCTCTACGCATCACTCGTGCCCGAGCCGTGCAGTAATATAAAAATAACGCTCGTTCCCAACAAGGGAGAGCGTGTGACTGTCGGAGAAAACGGAGAATTTTCAAACGAAGTGCTTGACTTTTCCGCCCTCGATTTTTCCGATTTTACGTTTGAATGCGAGGGCAGGCCCGCGCTTACAAGGCACAGAATACGTCTGCGCCGATTCGACAGCGTAAGGCTTATAATTGAAAATCCGTACCCTGACAGCCGCGCGACAGTAGAAAGGGTAGTGATAAACTGATGACATTTGACGAAGTGGCCTTGACCGCGGAAAGACATGAAATGCAGATACGGTCTTTGCAGCACCAGATAAACGACATAAAAGAGGTCACGAAGGAAATAAAAACGATGAACGAAACGCTTATCGTTCTGACAGAGGAGCTGAAGCATACGAACGACACGTTGAGAGCCCACGACAGCAGGCTCGATACTCTTGAAATGATGCCGAAAAACAGATGGAACACGCTTGTGAACGCTGTACTGACGGCACTTGCGTCGGGACTTGTCGGTTACGTTTTGGCGCACCTCGTCGGAATGTGAAAGGGGGTATGTTACCTGCAGATAAATGAGCTTCTCACCTGGCAGATGCTTGCGGGATTTTCCTGTATGGCGGCATCTGTGGGTGTTCTTACACAGTTTTTTAAGGGGCTTTTCGATAAATTGCCCATCAAGATGCCGACTCGTGCGGTGTCGTATATATTTGCCCTTGTGCTTCTTATAGGCACAACGTATTTTACGGGGGCGGGCGGTATGGCGGAGTATTTTCTTTGCCCCGTCAATGCCGTTTTCGTATCGTTTTCTTCAAACGGTGCGTTTGATTTTATAAAATCGATTTCGGATAAGGGGGACAGTGATGCTTAAAATAACGCTTGATCCGGGACACGGCGAAAATGATAATAAAGGGGTGTTGCCCGATTATTATGAAGGAAAAAGAATGTTCCGACTGGCGGGGTATTTAAAGGCAGAGCTTGAAAAATACGGCGCAGAGGTCGAAATGACGAAAAATAAGGTCAGCGACGATCCAACTCTTTCATCAAGGGGAAGCAAGGCGGTGAAAAACGCATCTGAGGTGTTTTTATCGCTTCACTCAAACGCGGCGGCAAGCGCAAAGGCTTGCGGTGTGTCGTCGTTTTACTCTGTAAAGCTTCCCGAAAGCCGTGAGCTTCTGACGAAGCTCGTCGATAAAGTAACCTCGGTGATGACGGCAAAAACGGGCATCACCTACAAAAGAGGCGTTATGACGAGAACGTACGAAAGCGGTGGTGTGCAGTACGATTATTACGGAGTGATACGCAATTCCGTCGGCGGAAATGTAAAATATTCGTTTATCATCGAGCACGGATTTCACACCAACGAAAGGGAATGCGCGTTTTTGCTTGACGACGAAAATTTAAAGGCGATAGCACGCGCGGAGGCGGAGGTCTTTGCCGAATATTTTTCCCTTATGCCGAGTGACGAAGATACGCAGGAAGAAGACGTATACACCGTGGAAAAGGGCGATACGCTGTCAAAAATAGCATCGCGCTTCGGTGTCGGCGTGTCGCAGCTTGCCGAGTACAACGGTATTGAAAACCCCAATCTCATAATCATAGGGCAGAAGATACGTATTCCCGACGGAGAGGACAAAACGGTGAAAGTGGGGGATATAGTCCGCCTGAAAGAGGGAACGGTAACGTATTTCCCCGGCGGTAATCCGTTTTCGCCGTGGGTGAAGAATTACGATTATACTGTAATGAAAGACACGGATTCGCTCGGCAAGCCCGTTTACAGAGGCGGCGACCTTTGCGTGCTTTTGGGCGAGAGAGTAAACAGAAAAACGGGCGAGCTCGGCGGTGCGATAAAATCGTGGTGCAGTATAAATTACATAGATAAAGTTAAATGAAAGGAATATAAAATTTGGCAATATCAACGTTCAATGAAAATCTTGATATAATCGCGTCCCTGCCGACGTGCCCGACAGCTCCCGAATACACGGCTGACGAGGTAAAAAGCAAGTTTGACGAGGGCGCAAAAAAAATAAAGGAGTATATCAACGGCACGCTGATACCGCAGATACTTGACGAGCTTGCAAACACCGCCGCAGGCGATGGAGCGTACAGATATATTCCGTGCAGAAGACTGCTCAAGCAGTATAAAACCGACGGTATGTATACGTTTGACACGGAGGAATTCCCCTCGTTTACGGGGGTTTATGACGTTGTGCTCGTCGGCGGTGGCGGCGGCGGATACAACGGAAGCGAAAAAAACGGCGGCGGTGGCGGCGCTGTAACACAGCTCGTCGGAGTTGAGCTTGTCGGAAAATACACCGTCTGCGTCGGCAAGGGCGGCGCGCCGCGTTCGGGACTTTTGCCCAACGACGGCGAAAGCACGTATATGACGAACGCGGGCGACGAGGTAGATTTTTACGAATATGCCCAGGGCGGCGAGGGCGCCGATGAGGGCGAGGCACGCGCACGCGGAGGCGGTATCGGCTCAACCGATGCTGTGCCGAATGACGGTAATTCCTACGGCTGCGGCGGTGACAGCATCGGCTACGGCACGGGCGCAAAGGGTGCGGTCATTGATGACAGCATCATTCACCCCAAGGGCTACGGCGGCGGTGGCTGGGGGCCTGTTGCGGGCGGATGCGGTACGGTGCTTATATACGGTTACGTAAGACAGGAGGTATAAATTGTCATCTTACAACAGAGATACGAAATCTTATGAAAGCTATGAAATGCTTTCAAAGCTGTTGAACAGCAGTAAAAAGGAGAATATCGATAAGGTTTACGATACTCTCAAACAGCTCACGGAGCAGAATTACGAGGGAAGTCTTGCCCAAAACGAGGCGGAATATGCCAAGGCAAGGGATACCTTGTCGAGAAACAGAGCAAAGGCGGAAAAATACCTTGATTATTTTGTGAACGAGGGCGGATACGCAAACAGCGGTGTCGGTACCGATGCAAGGCTCAAGCAGGAGCTTAATTACGAAAACAACGTAAGCGCGCTCAACGCAGAGCAGGTTGCCGCAAAGGAAAATCTTGCAAGAGAACGCCAGCAGGAGATACTCAAGCTTGAAACGGAAAGAGCATCGGCGCAGGCTGATGCCGATACGGAGCTTGCGGAAATGACGTTGAAGAACGAAGAACTTGAACTGCAGAAAAAGCAGGTAGAGCAGGACAATTACTGGAAAAGTAAGGAGTATGAGCTTCAGAAAAATGCATATTCGGGCTCATCGTCCTCGTCTTCTTCCTCGTCGTCGGGTTCCGCTTCATCAAGCGGTAACTCGGCATACAGCGCGGTTATGTATAACGAAATGTTAAAGAAGATTTCCGAGTGTAAAAATGCCGACGAAATGCAGGTTCTTTACGATTCTATCGTCGGCACGAACACTGAAGCGGCAGAGAGCATCTACGGAAGCTTTTACACGAAGCTTCTCGGAGAAATGCTCCGTACGTTGCTTGATAAGCGTGCGGAGGAGGATTACGACAACAAGGTACGCGAGATATGCGAGCGTATGACGAGAGTCGGCTCAAACGCAAATACCGTGTTTGTAAACCTCTACCGCGATTCGATGCTCACCGATAATCCGCAGTATACGACCGAGCAGGTTGAAGCTGCTTACAAGCGCGTTATAAGACTCTGGGGCTAAAGCCGTCAATTAAAATTTTTATCGGACGAAAAGGCAAGACGGCAGAAATTCCAAATAGTATAAATCAAAGGCGCACCGTTTTCGGGTGCGCCTTGCTTGTTATCGTTTTGTATGGCAGGGGTGCTGTTACCACCCCGAATTAAATAAACAAAATTGTGTACTTTCACAACTTTTCGTTTTCAATTATTATCCCCCATATTGACGGATAAAATTATGCGCTTTATTCAAGGGGAAGTATGTGTATAATTGCCGAATCGTAATTTATCTTTATCGAATATCCTGCCTCGCGAACAAAGGGGTTCGCTGACGTACGGTCAACAACCACTTCTCCGTTTACGATTTTGCGTACAAAGAAAGCTGAATCGGGTACGCGAGGTAAACCGAAATCGGGAAGTGCGGTGTCGAAAACAATTTCGCCGTTTTCTCTTTGCATTGTAATCTTGTTTTCCTCGGTCGTGACCGTTTTACCAAGCTCCTTCATAATGCTTGTTAAGGCGATCTCGGCAGTTTTTTTGTCCTTATCTACGCTAGCGTAGCAGGTGCTTGTGATGTCCTTGCCGTTTAAAATTACCGTCGCGTTGCCTATTTCAATATTCAAAGACGGTCTGTCGGATGCAAGGCCCTCGTCTTCTTCGGTAGGGACGGACGCTGATGTGTCGGAAATCTCAAGGTCGGAAATTTCCGTGTCGGCGGTATCTTCATTCGCTTTTGTGTCTATTGATGTATCATCTTCGACGGCGGATGAATTTTCAGCGGGTGCTTGTGTGATTTGTGCAAACGGATCTACCAGTGGGCCGTCAGCAATCGTGCCGAGTGTTATTTTTTCGTCGTTATCCGCGCAGGAAACAAGAGAAAGCGCTAAAACCGCAGCGGACAAAAACGCAATAAGCTTTTTCATTTTGGTGTACCTCTTGTGAAATAATATATTTTGAAAATTAAGCGGTGTTATTTTATTATGTCCTTTATAACCTCGGATGCGATTATAAGACCTGCGGCAGAGGGGGTGAATGAGATGCTTGCGGGAGTTCTTCCGCCGACGGTGCTTTTCGGTTCTTCCTTTGAATAAAGAACTTTAAGGGATTTTACGCCGCGCGCTTTAAGCTCGCGCCTCATAACTCTTGCCAGAGGACATACGGAGGTTTTGTATATGTCCGTAATCTCAAATTCGGTGGGATTAAGCTTGTTTCCCGTGCCCATACTGCTTATGACGGGGATATTCTGCGCTTTTGCGCGACAGATGATAAGAAGTTTGGACGATACCGTGTCGATGGCATCGACGACGTAATCGTAATTTGAAAAATCGATTGAGTTTTCATTTTCCGCGCTGTAAAATACTCCCAGCGGTAAAACGTCGGCATCGGGGTTTATGTCCTCGATACGCGCTTTTGCCGCCTCTACCTTGAGCATACCGAGCGTTGAGTGAAGCGCGTAAAGCTGGCGGTTGATGTTCGACGGGGCGACCGTGTCGCCGTCAACGAGTGTCAGATGTCCTACCCCTGCCCGCGCAAGCGCCTCGGCAGTATAAGAGCCGACACCGCCGATTCCGAAGACCAGCACCCTTGATTTTTTTATCTTTTCCAGCGCATCCGTGCCGATAAGCGCTTCCGTTCTTGAAAATTGTTCTTGCATAATATTAAATTTCCTTATAAGGCTCTCCCCGGGGGAGAGCTCCCGACGAAGTCGGGTGAGAGGGTGAAACCCGTTTTTGTTCATTTCATTCGGGCGAGCGATGCTCGTCCCTTGCAAATTATGGAGTTTATTTTAATGAAATGCCTGCGGCATTAAATGCGGCAAAGCCGCCCAAAATGTTTGCAGAACAAACATGAAATGTTATCTGCCGAGGCAGACAACATTGCAGTAATCCTTCCGCCACACAAGGAGGGCAGGAGAGTTAACAGAATAGGGCGTTGAATTCAACGCCCTATAACGTATTAATTATGAGTTACGCCTTTTTCTTTTTGAGAATGATAACCGCAACTGCCGCAATTACAACTACTGCAACCGCAACGATAGCGATGATAAGGACTGTGTTGCCGCCTTCTTCGTCGCCTGTGCCTGTCGTTGTTTCAGCGTCTGTTGCCGCTGCTGTGTCATCGTTTGCATTTGTATCTGCGTTTGTTTCTGCATCCGTTACAGCTTCCGTATCTTCTGTGGGTGCTTCGTCCGTATCCTCGGAGGGAGCGAAGGTTGCGGCAGGGTCTGTTTCAACCGTGAAGCCTTCAACGTTGAACTTCTGCGCATCTTCAAGGTTCTTGAATAAACCGATAGCGTAAAGCGTCATTTCGGATGTAAGTGTATCTGCTACTTCGTTTACGGGGTCGAAACGGAGCTGGAGTATACGGCCGTTCCATTCGCCGTCTGTGAAGCCCGATGCCTCGTCGTTCATAAAGTACTGGAAGTCAAGAACGACTACCTGACCGCCTTCAACTTCTGCATATTCCGTCATAACGGAGATACCTGCATCGATTGTAGGAGCGGAGTTCGTTGTGAAGAACATTTCACCCCAGTTTATTTCATTTGTCTTGAGGTAAAGCGCCATGTACTGATAGTCGCCGGCTTCGATAGCATATTTACTGTTGACGTCTATCCAGAGCTGGGGGTCAGCGCCCGTAAGAGCCATATGTACCGAACCGTCCTCGTTTATGGTGTATTCCATATCCTTTGTACCTGCGTTACCCATAGCGTTGAGGGGCTTGATGATGTAATCATCAAACGTGAAGTAAACGCTGTCGCCGCTGAGTGTTTCGATGGGGGGAAGTGTAACCGGTGCGTTGGGGTCAGCCAATTCGTCGCCGCCTGTTGCACGTGTGCTTTCGAATACAAGACGGTTTGAACCGTAGATATTCTTGTCACGCGTTGTCATAACGCCTGTACCCCACTCAATGTGGTTTTTGTAAAGGCCTGTGTCCTTGTCACCGTCATTTACGGAGATAGCAAAGCCGAGCTTTGTGCCAACGTGGGGAAGTGTCTGAAGGATAACGTCCCACGGAATGAAAAGCTCGTAAGTCGTTTCCTGCTTGGAAGCGTTGTGCTTTACAACGTATCTGCCGTTACCGCCCGTAAGGTCTTCGTGGTCAACAACGCCGTGCCAGCTGTATGCGTATGTAACGCCGTCATCACCGAGAGCAAATGCAAATTCATTGTAGGATGAATGCCAGTTACCGTTTCTGTTTGACGTGGGGTTAAGTCCCTGGTCAACAGTACAGCCGTAAGCATCAAGACGAACCTGCAAGCAGTCGCCGTTCCAGATGCTGTTACGGTCTTCAACAACCTTTGCGTTGCAGTGCTGGTCATCGTATGCAACTACAGCAAGGTAGAAGCCCTGGAAGTTGTAACGCGTCCACATGGAGAATTCCATGCGGGAGCCGGGGATTTCAAGGTCAACAACGGTGTTTTTTTCGTCAGCGTTTGCAACCGTAGGTGTACCCCACTCCGTAACGGAAACCGTACCGTCAATGGTAGGCTCTGCGTTTTTTGCGAACTGGAGCGCTTGAACTGTTGCGAACTTTTCTTCTGCAAATACCGAAATTGACGACATTGTCAAAAGAGTTGCAACAACAAGAAAAATAGAAATTATTTTCTTCATATTTCCTCCTGAAACAAAAATTTTATTTTCTATGCTTATATTATAGCAAATAAATCGAAAATGTCAAGCATATTAAAAAAATTAATACTTTTAAGAGGAAAACGGCGGGAGAAATCCACCGCCCTATGACATCACCACAAATTGAACAATTAAAACAAACCCGATAATTTGTAGGGGCGATTCACGAATCGCCCGTATAAAATGGGCGAAAATGGGATTGAAGCGGGATGTCGAGGGCGCCATCCCCTACGGCATCACCTCGAATTAAACAATTAAAATAAACCTGATAATTTGTAGGGGTCGGCGCCTCGACGACCCAAATGAAATGAGCGAAAATGGGATTGAAGCGGGCGATCAATGATCGCCCGTATAAAATGGGTGAAAATGGTTTCAAACCTCATCCACCGCAAGCGGTAGTTGACCTCGTCAACTACAAGTCCCACCTATCTCCCCGCCGACACGCTTCGCGTTTACGACCGGAGAAGGCTTAAAATAACCCAATAATTTGTAGGGGCGATTCACGAATCACCCGTATGAAGTGAGTGGAAATGGGATTGAAGCGGGCGATCAATGATCGCCCCTACAACGGCATCACCTCGAATTAAACAATTAAAATAAACCCAATAATTTGTAGGGGCGATTCACGAATCGCCCTGATGAAATGCCGTTGGCATTAAATGCGGCACAGCCGCATGAAATGTTTGCCGAGGCAAACATGAAATGATATTCGTGTAAACACGAATATCGTTATAAATTCATAGGGGCGAGCATTGTC
>JAZKZC010000168.1:0-10215 GCA_045612465.1 Eubacteriales bacterium | reverse complement strand
AAAAGAAAAGATTGACAGAGAAGCATCACAGATAAATGCAGGCAAGCAGTCGGCGTTCGATGCTTTCGATTCGGATAAGGACGGAGAAGATGACGAAATGCTTCTTCCCGCAATAGAATTTGCCTTTGAGTCCGGCAAGGTATCGACGTCGCTTTTCCAGAGAAAGCTGTCGATAGGTTACGGCAGAGCGGCAAAGATAATCGACCGTATGGAGGAGCTCGGAATATGCAGCGCTCCGTCGGGCAACAAACCGCGTGAGCTTCTTATGACAAGAGAAGAATATTACGCAATGACGAAAGGAGATAATGAATAAAAGTGTCAATTACAGTCGATTACTGTAAGAATTCCGATGAGCTGAATTCAGCAAAAAAGCTTTTCGGTGAAATTTTTTCGGCAGTTGATTATGCAGAGAAATTCTATGCGCTTATAAACGGCAGAAATGACGTTGATGTTATTATCGGTAAATATAACGGTGAACCCGTAAGTGTCGTACACGTTGTAAGACAGGGCGATACATCGTATATATACGGCGCGGGAGTTCTTACAAAATACAGACTAAAGGGTGTTTTCCGCGTGCTTATCACCGAATGTGTGAAAATGTGTATGCAAAAGGGTGACAAGCTGATATTTACAGTACCGCAGGAAAGCTTCCATTACGATATATATAAGAAATTCGATGTTGATACGGAAATATATAAAAACGTGTATGAGCTGACGGGAAGCTCCGATTTCAAAACGGAAAAAGCGTCCGATATGCGTATTTTGTACGAACTGTATGCTGAAAAAAATCAGAGTATGGTGTGCTTGCCGTACGAGCTTTTTGAGCTTTATGTAAACGAAACAGAAAGAACGGTTGAATTTATAACCGATGAAAACGGTATCTGCGGTTATATGCTGTCATACGACGGTCAACCGTATGAAATATACTGTAAACGCGACGGATTTTTCCGTACCGTCGGACGCGAGGTATTTGCCCTCGCGGTGGAAAACGGAAAATCAGCAGAGAAGATATACGAAGCCGTCTATCTTGACTGACGATCGGCAGTCAAAAGACGTTACTGTTCCGCTTGGCGGAGAAAGGAAAATTTTATGGTGTATATGCTTTGTGCGGACGGACTTGAAGAATGTGAAGCGCTTGTAACGCTCGATATGCTTCGCCGTGCGGATATTGATGTGAAAACGGTGTCGCTTTCCGAAAAGAAGATCAAAGGCGCACACGGTATCGATTTTGATGCCGATATTATGAATTCAGATATTACCGCCTTTGACATTTCAAATGCCGAATGTCTTATACTTCCGGGCGGCGGTGTCGGCACTCAAACGCTTTCTAAAAGCGCAGACGTTGCCGAATACCTGAAAGCGGCAAGCGGAAAGGGTGCAGTCATTGCAGCTATCTGCGCCGCGCCCTCGGTACTCGGTATCAACGGACTTTTGAAAGGAAAGACTGCTACCTGCTATCCCGGATTTGAAAAATATCTTGACGGATGTACATATACGGGACAGAGCGTGAGCGTTTGCGATAACATAATAACCGCAAAGGGAATGGGATGCGCTATAGAATTTTCCCACGCGATAATAAAAGCAATAAAAGACAAGGATACAGCAGACAGAATACTTGAGGAAATAATGTATGCCGGTGTATGAATTGAGAGAAGAAAAGTCTAAAATAAGACAGACGTATAAACAGATACGCTCGTCCGTAACTGAAGAAGAAAAAAAGATACTTGACGGTAAGATATGCGAAAAATTCATTTCGTCAGTTTCATACAGATACTGTGATACGATACTTATGTATTCACCCGTAAGAGATGAGATCGACGTAAATGCCATTGCACTGAAAGCTCTTGAAGACGGCAAGCGCGTTGCATATCCGCGATGTATTCCCGGAACAAACAAGATGAATTTTCATTACGTGTCATCGCTTGACGAGCTTCAGAAGGGAACGTTCGGAATTGCCGAACCGCCCGAAACGAATGAAAGATTCAGTAAAAAATCAAACAGCTGTGTCGTTTGCCTTGTTCCTGCATTGGCATACGATAAATTCGGTTACAGAATAGGGTACGGAAAGGGATTTTACGACAGATACCTTTCGTATTTTACAGGCTCTATAATCGGTATAGTGTATAAAAGCCTTATATCCGATATACCGCTTCCCAAAGGGAAGTTTGACGTTTGTGCAAATGCGCTCGTGACAGAGGAAGGGGTATATTCAGTTGCCCATACTTAAAACGTATCACCGTGTTCCGCTGCTCGTTCTGGCAACGTATATACTGACGTCGCTTGCGGGTCAGATGAAGATAGAAGACGGGCAGTTCGGCTCCGAAATATTTTTTGCGGTGCTTGTATTGCAGATAATAACGTTTGTTCTGCCGGGACTTTTCTACTGCAGGCTGAACGGTGCGGACTATATCGGAAAGCTTAACCTGAAGCCGTTCGGCATAAGGTCGTTGCTTTTTGTCATTCCCGCGTCGCTGTTACTGTTTTTGTCAAGCGCTCTCATACGCTTGCTCGGTTTGTATTTTTCGAACGCTCAGTATACACCGACGGTATCCGTCGGAGGAATTTCACCGACAGATGCGGTGTTTGTTCTTTTGGTGTACTGCGTTTGTCCTGCATTGTGCGAGGAATTTGTTTTCAGAGGAATCGTCCTGTCATCGTACAGACAGTACGGTATATTCTGCAGTATCACGGTGTCATCGGCACTGTTTGCGATGCTTCATTTTTCAATAACCGATTTTCCTCTTTACTTTATTTCGGGTATAATTTTAGCAGGTGTTGCGCTTATAACAAAATCGGTCTTTCCGTGCATGATAATTCATTTTCTCAATAATGCTTTTGCTATATTTTTTGAAGATTATTTGTGGCAGATGATAGTAAGACCGAAAAATGTCGCTTTGTTTGTGTTCATTGCGGGAGCATTGTTTTTGCTTCTTCTGTTCATCACTCTTTCACACGCTGAGGAGATAGTATACAGATATTCCTCAACGGTTGATGAGAAAGAAAATCACCCGAAAAAAGATATTAACGTTGCTGCACGTGATTTTTTTATATCGGTGCTTTCCCCGTCGTTTCTGATGTGTCTGGTATATTTTGCCGTCGCATCACTTATTAAGCTTAGATAAACACCGCTTCTTGAGAAAGGTATATTTTATGAGTAAAAACAACAGCAAAGATACCAATAACAAAAACACATCGGAGTACAAGCATTCGGATACACACGAAACCCCCGATGTAAACGAAGTGTTGGAAAAAGAAGAAAAGAAAAAAGTGAAAAAGGATACAAACGTCAAAACGGACGAACTCGGAAGACCGTACGTTGTAAAGACTGCAAGCTCCGTATACAGCGCGGTAATGGCTGTTATATACATCGTATTCGTTCTTATCGCTTCGGGCGTGTGCAGTTTTTTTGCCATATCTATTGCCAACGACGTTTTTGCATTCCAGAAAAAAGAGGTTACGGCTGAAATATCACTCGGTAACTACGTTACCGTCAATGAGCTGGCAACGCTTTTAGGAGATGAGGGAATTATAAAATACCCCACTATCTTCAGGTATTACGCTCAGCTTAAAGAGGGGACAGACGGTTTTTTGCCGGGTAAGTACGAAGTTACTTCTAATATGAATTACGATGCGCTTCTTGCATTTTTCAAAAAGCAGAATGTTGAACGTGAGATAATAACCCTTACTATTCCCGAGGGCTATACGATAGATGAGATTATAGATCTGTTCGTATCAAACGGTATGGGAACAGAGGAAGGTTTCGTTGATGCTATACAGAACGGTGATTACAGTGAATACAGATTCATCAAGCTTTTAAGCGAAAAGGAACTTTCACCCGATCGTAAATACCGTCTTGAGGGGTATCTTTTCCCCGATACGTACGAGTTTTTCAAGGATTGGAACGAAACGAGAATAATCAAAACGCTCCTGAACGGATTTGAAGCGCGCTTCAATGACGAGTATTACGATGCTATCGAAAAATCCGATTTCACCCTTGATGACTATATAATCATCGCGTCTATGATACAGGCGGAAGCGAAGTATTCAACTGACTTTGAGCTTGTGTCGAGCGTATTCCATAACAGACTTGCAAAGCCCGGCCAGTATCCTTATCTCGAAAGTGATGCGACTATCCAGTACGCTTTCGCAACGCATAAAAACGAAATTACTCCCGAGGACCTTAAAATAGACCACCCGTACAACACGTATCTTCGTAAGGGACTTACCCCCGGTGCTGTATGTAATCCCGGCGCTACTGCGATTCTGACGGCAATTCAGCCTGCTGAAACAAACTACTACTATTTTATTTCACGTGCAAACGGTGAAATGCTATATGCTTCGACATACCCTGAGCATCAAAATAATATCAAAGAAATACAATCGGAGAAATGATATGGAGCTTTTATCTCCCGCAGGAAATTTTGAAAAATTAAAGGCGGCTATTTTGTACGGCGCGGATGCGGTATACCTTGCAGGTCATATGTTCGGTATGCGCTCCGCTGCCGATAACTTCGATAATGAGGAACTTGAGGAGGCGTGTAAATATGCTCACGAAAGAGCCGTTAAGGTATATCTTACGCTCAACACAATGCCACGTGATGATGAATTTGCACGTCTTGAAGCGTTTTTGAATGAAATAAAGGATTTCGGCATCGATGCTTTTATCGTTGCCGACCTCGGCGTTATGTCGCTTCTGAAGCGCGTTATTCCAAATGCCGAAATACATATTTCAACTCAGGCAAGCGTTGTCAACAGCGAAGCGTGCCGCGCTTATATGGCGCTCGGTGCAAAGCGAATCGTTTTGAGTCGTGAGCTTAATATCGATGAGATAAAAGCAATAAGAGCCAATATTCCGAAGGAACTTGAGCTTGAGGTGTTTATACACGGTTCAATGTGTATTTCATACAGCGGACGCTGCCTTATATCGAATCACTTTGTAAAGCGTGATGCCAACAGAGGCGCCTGCACACAGCCGTGCCGCTGGAATTATAAGCTTTACAGACTTGAGGAGGAAAAACGCCCCGATGACGTTCCCGAAATAATGCAGACGGATGAGGGTTCGTTTATCTTCTCATCAAAGGATATGTGTATGATAGAGCATATACCGGAGCTTTTTGAAGCAGGTGTGGATTCTCTTAAAATCGAGGGCAGAATGAAAAGCGCATACTATGCCGCTGTCGTCACAAATACGTACCGTATGGCGCTTGACAGCTATATGAAAGCTCCCGAAAAATATAAATACGATCCCGTATGGGGATATGAGCTTTCCTCTGTCAGCCACAGAGAATATGACACGGGTTACTTTTTCGATGAACCTATGAATGACGCAAAAACCGTTACGGAAAGCGGTTATTTGCGTGAAAAGTCATATATAGCAACCGCACTGTCTTACGATCCCGAAACGAAAAAGGCAGTATTTTTGCAGAAAAATAAGGTTATAAGCGGCCAGAAGGCTGAACTTATGACACCCGGAAACCCCGGAAAAATATTCGAGGTCGGGGAAATGTATAACGAGGGTGGCGAAAGAATAGAATCAGCGCCGCACCCCGGTATGATATTCAGTATCGTTATGCCGTTTGAGGTCAAAAAGGGCGATATAATCAGAGGCGCATAACTTAAATGTAAAATAATAATAACGTATAATCTTATACGTGAGGTATCGTATGAAAAGAAAAGAGCTTATTTTAAGCGCTGTTGAAAAAAATAAATCTCTTGTGCTTGAAGCCGAAAGATGGCTGTGGGAGCATCCGCAGACAGGCTATACCGAATGGCAGGCGCATGAGTATCTTGTGTCAAAGTTCAGGGAACTCGGCTACGAAATAACCCCCGCAGGAAATATTCCCGGGTTTTATACGGATATAGACACGGGAAAGCGAGGTCCCACGCTTTATATTATGGGTGAGCTTGATGCGCTTGATATCGCCAACCATAAAGAAGCTGTTGACGGTATGTCGCACGCTTGCGGCCACCACGCGCAGGTGTCGGCGCTTTTGGGGATTGCCGCCGCACTCAAAGAGGACGGAATGCTTGACGGAATGTGCGGAAAAATACGTCTTGTGGCAGTACCTGCCGAGGAGATGATACAGCTTGAATACCGTGAGTCGCTAAGGAAAAAGGGTATAATTTCGTATATGGCAGGAAAGGTCGAACTGATGAGCAGGGGATTTTTCAACGACCGCGGACTTGCCCTTATGATACACACGAACACAAATGATGACGGTATAGAATTCAAAGCCGCACTCGGATTTCACGGATGCATACTTAAAACATTTAAATATAAGGGTGTTGCAAGTCACGCAGGCTGTGCCGCGCACCTCGGTGTCAATGCGGAATATGCCGCAATGCTCGGACTTCAGGCTTGTAACGATTTACGCGAAACGTTCGTTGACAGCGAACGTACGAAGTTCCATCCGATAATGAAAGGTGTGCAGTCGTCTGTAAACATAATTCCCGATGAAATGGCTATGGAAAGCTACGTAAGAGGGAAGACGATCGATGGAATGATACGTGAAAACAAAAAGATAAACAGAGCGCTTGCAGGTGCCGCCGCGGCACTGGGCGCAGGTGTTGAGCTTCACGACAGACACGGTTCATCTCCCGAATATCACGACCGTGAACTGATGAAGCTTGCCGAAAAATGCTGTTCTGAGCTTGTCGGAGAAGATAAAGTTGAATTCACTTACGATGCGTGGGGTTCATCCTGCTCTGACTTCGGTGATATTACCGCAGTTATGCCGGGGCTTCAGTTCAATGCCGCAGGTGCTCTCGGTACTTGCCACAGCATACATTTCACAATGACGGAGTCGTGGAGATTCTGCAAAAATTCCGCCGCATCACAGCTATATATCGCGTATGAGCTTTTGAAGAATAGCGCCGAAAATGCCGAAAGGATCATTGATAATTACAAACCCGCGTTCAGCTCGGTTGAAGATTATTTCAAAACGGTAGACAGTATTTCTCTTGACTGTGATGCCGTAACGTATAATGACGACGGCACGGTGCTTATAAAATACACGTAATATACACCAAAACGTATTAACCGAAAGTTTACAGTTAGTATATATGTATCAAGGCGCGTTAATGTATAATTTGTCGGAGAACCTAAAATATCACAAGAAAAGGAGAATTTTGAAAATGAAAAGGTTTTTTTCACTCATTCTTTGCATTGCAATGATCGCAACAGCAATCTTTTCCATGTCAGCCGTAACTGCCGCAGAGGTTGCAAACGGCGAATGCGGAAGCGCACTTACATGGTCGCTTGACGATGAAGGCACACTTACAATAAGCGGTGAGGGTTATATGTATTCTTACAGTGCAGACGCTCCTGCTCCCTGGGCTGAACATGCTCAGAATATTAAGAAGGTAATTATCGAAGACGGTGTTATCTCAATCGGTAAATATGCTTTCGCAGGTTGCACGGCTCTTGAAAGCATTGTATTCACAGCGGCTTACCACCCCTACATTCCCGTTACGGAATTTGCTGTAGACACACCGTATAAGCTTATGGCTACAAATTCACTCGGTACTATTTTTGCAAATACTGTTTCAGGTTCATTGAAAGCAACTCCCAGTGCATCAAATGCACGTGACTTCTATCTTGAAGCCGCTACGACGATTGACGGCGAAGCCGCTTACCGTTTCTATTACTATTACGGTGAAACAAAGTCGTATTTTTACTTGGCGAGTAGCAGTACAACAGGTCTTCAGTACACAGAAACAGTTCCTCTCTATAAGGAAGTTGTAGACGAAACGACCGGCGAAACGGTTCAGGGCGATGAAATTTCCACTGTTTGGGTATACAACGCGGAATACGGCGCATGGACTTTCCCAGAGTTTAACGACAGATATCTTGCTACGGATACAACATCGAGCAGAGAAGATATCAGATGCTACGCAAAGAGCAACATGTCAAAGACACAGTACAGCATTGCAAAGCTCGCAGTCAAGGATCCTACAAAGACGGAGATTGAAGGTGTTGCTGTTATTTATGCAAACGCTTTTGACGGCTGCGCAGCGCTTACAAATATCTACTGCAGATCAACCGAAGAAGCTTGGGCTTCCACTCACATAGACGCAGGTAACGATGTTCTTGCCGCTGCAACAGTTACATACAACTACGTTGAAGACAATGGCGGAGATGACGGCGAAGATGACGTTGTAGCACCCGAAGCTATCGAACTTACAACTGACAGTAAGTACATTATAGATGAAGAAGCAGGTGCTATTATCGTTAAATTGGCTTCTTTCAAAGGTGATGATCTCCATGTTGTTCTTGGTAATATTGCAACTGATGCAATGTTCTATCAGGTAGTTGATGCAAGCGGTAGCGTTGTTACTTCTGTGTCGAGAATCACACGTGATTACTCCATTCAGCTTCTTAACACCGATGGTACTGTCAACAAGACATACCAGTTTATTGTTCTCGGTGACTGTGATAACAATGGTCGTATCGCTGCTACAGACGTTTCTAAACTGAAGGCTTTCATTAAGGCAAGATACGCAAAGGGTACACCCGAATATCTTTCAGCCGATGTTGACGGCAGCGGCAAGATGGCTGCTACAGACACAGCTGCACTTGTCAAGAGTATCGGTATGGGTGCTTGGAACTGATTCGATAAAAAAGAATATGACTTTAAAACCGAGGATCTGAGATTCTCGGTTTTTATTTTTGCAATATTTATTTAAATCTAATTGACAAAAAGCGACAAGAGTAGTATAATAGCGAGGAATTTGTTTGATGGTGAGAAGATGGAAAAAATAATCGAAATAAAAAATCTTTCAAAAAGCTTTGGTGATGTCAAGGCGGTCAACAATATCAGTTTTTCGGTAGAAAAGGGAAGTCTTTTTTCGTTCTTAGGCGTCAACGGCGCGGGAAAGTCTACGACGATTTCAATGCTGTGCGGACTCCTTGCTCCCGATTCGGGAACTATCAACGTGTGCGGACAAAGCTGTGAAAAGGTTAAGGACAAAATAGGTGTTGTTTTTCAGTCGTCTGTTCTTGATGCACCTCTTTCTGTTTATGATAACTTGAAATACAGAGCATCCTTTTACGGTATAACAGGCGAAAAGTTCAAAAAAAGATTGGTTGAATTGTCGAAGATTCTCGACATGGGAGAAATATTGAACCGACCTGTCGCCAAGCTTTCGGGCGGTCAACGCAGAAAAGCGGACATTGCCCGTGCACTTTTCCATTCTCCGTCGTTGCTCGTGCTTGATGAGCCGACAACGGGACTCGATCCTCAAACAAGAAAACTGCTGTGGCAGGTTATTGAGGAGCTTCGAAAAAAGGAAGGACTCACTGTCTTACTTACCACGCATTATATGGAAGAAGCATCAGAATCCGACCGTATCGTAATTATAGACAGCGGTGAGATAATTGCCGAAGGCACACCGCTTGAGCTGAAAAACAAATATACGAAGGATACGGTAACGCTTTACGGCGTGACCGAAAACGAAGTGAAAAAACTAGGTTTGCCTTACGTTTTTTGTGAGTCGTGCTGTAAAATATTTATCGAAGATACAAGCTATGCAGCGGAGCTTATTTTAAATCACCGCGAACTGTTTTCCGATTTTGAGATAACAAAAGGTAAAATGGACGATGTTTTTCTTGCCGTAACGGGTAAAGAGCTTAGTGGAGGCGGTGCAAAATGAACACACTTACATATATAAGCTCAAGAAACGTCAAAATGTTTTTCCGCGACAAGGGGATGTTTTTCACTTCTCTTATAACACCGCTCATCCTGCTTGTTTTATATGCTACGTTTCTTTCGAACGTTTATCGCGATTCATTTATATCGGGTATCCCCGACGTGATAAAGATTGATGAAAAGATAATCAACGGCACGGTCGCCGCACAGCTTTTGTCATCGCTTCTGGCGGTAAGTTGTATTACGGTCGCGTTTTGTTCAAATCTGTTATCTGTGCAGGATAAAGCCAACAATACCGTAAGCGATATGCTTATATCTCCCGTGAAACGCTCAACACTTGCGCTTGGATATTATATTTCAACGTTTTTCATAACCGTTACGGTTTGTCTTATAACAGCCGCGGCAGGATTTGCATATGTTTATTTCGTCGGATGGTATATGAGCATCACTGACGTTCTTTTGATACTCTCGGATGTTTTAATGCTTTCTTTGCTCGGTACGTCGCTTTCCTCCGTTAAGTCGGATCGTAGCCATGTCGTTCTGTGAGCCAAGGAGTTGATTTATGACA
>JAZKZC010000167.1:0-7874 GCA_045612465.1 Eubacteriales bacterium | reverse complement strand
TAATTTGAATAATATAAATATTTAAATTTACATATTTTTATTTTTAAAAACACACGCATATACGCAAAAACACCTGACGGAAACGTCAGGTGTTTTGAATGGTTTGATATATCAGCCTTTTTCGTAACGCTCAATTATTTCCTGAAGCTCAGCCGTTGCAGCTTTTATACGGCGCTTTACAAGCGACGTGTAGTTTGTACTGCTGTTTTCAATGAGTGATTCGAAAGCGTTGTGAAGCGTGATGTCGGGATTAAACAGACCGAAATCGTAAATACGTGAGTTACGGCAAAGCTCGATCATTTCATAAGAGCCCTCGTCACGTGTACCTTTACCGCCGAGCACGTCTTCATAATATGCGGGGCTGAGTGTGTAGTAGGATTCCCAGCAAAGTGCTTCCGTAACAGTTGCGATGCGCTGTATTTCCTCGGATGTGTGCGTGAATGCGGGGATGGACATTACCATAATACACGGGTCGTTTGTCGTGTAGTAGCTCTTCTGGTCAGCCGAATACTTGGGGTAGGGAACGATACCGTAATCCTGCTCCATATCTCTGAAGAAGTTAAGGTATCCCGCTATTTCCGCAAGGAACAGTACGTGACCGTCGCGGAATGCTTCGGCAATGCTGAATTCATCGCCCGCGCCCTGGAAAAGCGTCTTGTTATCGTTGTGAAGCAGGTTGACGACCTTTTCCTGAAGCTTTGCTATGTTTTGGTTGTTATCTATCGAAAGCACGGGATAGTTTGCGGAGTCCTTGGCGCATACCGTCATACCCGCACCGTAGAAAAAGTTACGTGCAGAGCCCTTGTGTGCGGCAAAGCCGTACGTGTCATTTTCATCCCAGATGCTGTCGCCGTTATCGGTGGAAACACCCTCAAGCATAGCTACGAAATTGTCAAACGTCCAGGTGTTGTTTTTAACCATATCGTAGGGGTCTGTAAGACCGTACTTTGTGATAAGCTCCTTGTTATACATCATTACCCACGTGCAATGCATATCCATTGTGAGCATGTGGCTTACCGTTGAGTAAAGCGTTGTTCCTATGGACATACCGTTGTTGTAGTTCTGGTCATACCATGGGGCATCGAGATTGAGATACTCGACGTTGTAAAGGTTGTAAAGAAGATCGCTCGTTGCAGCGCTCGCTGTGTTATATGTATTCATATAAATCATATCGAAGCTCTTGTCATTTGAGGATATACTGTTCTTTACAACGGTATATATATCATCCTTGAGCTGTGTCGATATTTTTATACCGTACATATCCTCAATAGCCTTGTAACGGGCATATTTTGCGTGGTCAAGCACGTCGTCGGAATCTTCCTCGGGGCAAAGCATATCCTCGGCATTCCAACCGCTTCCGCCTGCACCGAATATCGTAAAGGTGTAATCGTCACCGAAATTGATATCGGGAACGTCAAGCTCAATTCTTTCGTCAGCAACACCCGAAACGGGACCGAGAGTTGCATCACCCTCATCATTGCCCTTTTTCTCTGTGTTACAGCCGAAAAATGAAAGCGGAACTGCCATAAGCACGCAAAGGAATAAAGCTAAAAACTTTTTCATAGGTTGTTCCTTTCTTTATAAATTATCATAATATATTATAAACCACGCAGGCGGTTATGTCAAGTACAGTTATTTAAAATAACAATATTTTATATAAAATTATAAAAAAAGCTGTTGATTTGTACGAAAAAGTATAGTATAATGGTGCCATTATAATAGGAGTAGTATCGGATGAACGCATCAGAAAGACAAAAGAAAATAAGAAATTTTTGCATTATCGCGCATATAGACCACGGCAAGTCCACTCTTGCGGACAGAATACTTGAATATACACAGACGGTATCAAGCCGTGATATGACAGAGCAGCTGCTCGACAATATGGACATCGAAAAGGAAAGAGGAATAACGATAAAGGCGCGCGCCGTAAAGCTTGAATACAATGCGCCGGACGGTGAAACGTACACTCTCAACCTTATCGATACCCCCGGACACGTAGACTTTAACTACGAGGTGTCGCGCTCGCTCAACGCTTGCGAGGGCGCGCTTCTCGTCGTTGACAGCACGCAGGGAATAGAGGCGCAGACGCTTGCCAACGCATATCTTGCCTCGGACAATAATCTTGAAATCGTTCCCGTTATCAACAAGATAGACCTGCCTGCGGCAAATGTGGAGCGTGTAAGGGCGGAAATCGAGGATATTATAGGTATTCCCGCAGACGAAGCGCCCGCAATATCCGCAAAGGCGGGAATTAATATCCCCGCGGTTCTTGAAAGGATAGTTGACGCTATTCCGTGTCCCGTCGGAGATGAAAACGCACCGCTGAAGTGCCTTATATTTGACTCTTACTACGATTCGTACCGCGGCGTCGTTGTTTACATCCGTGTTATGGAAGGTTCACTCAAAGCCGGACAGCGCATCAGAATGATGAACACAGGCGCTGAATTTGACGTTGTTGAAATAGGAACGATGGAACCGTTCGGTCTTAAAAAGACGGACATTTTACGCGCGGGCGACGTCGGATATATCACAGCAAGCATCAAAAACGTTTCCGACACACGTGTCGGCGACACGGTAACACTTGCGGAAAATCCCACGTCCGAACCTCTCGAAGGATTTAAAAAGTGTATGCCGATGGTTTATTCGGGCATATATCCCGCCGACGGTGCAAAATATCAGGACTTGAAGGATGCGCTTGAAAAATTGCAGCTCAACGATGCGTCCCTTACGTATGAGCCTGAAACCTCAGCCGCGCTCGGCTTCGGCTTCCGTTGTGGATTTCTGGGACTTCTCCACATGGAGATAATTCAGGAAAGACTTGAAAGAGAATTTAATTTAGACCTCATAACCACCGCCCCCAGCGTTATTTATAAAATTCAGAAGCGTTCGGGAGAAACGGTGTTTATAGATAATCCCCTCAACTACCCGACGCCCGACGAAATAGACATTCCGTATGAGCCTATGGTCAAGGGTAACATTATGACCCCCGTTGACTATGTCGGCGGAATTATGGACCTTTGCCAGGACAGACGCGGTATTTTCTACGATATGAAATATCTTGACTCAACGCGCGTTGAGCTTCACTACAGATTACCGCTCAACGAAATAGTTTACGACTTTTTCGACGCGCTCAAGAGCAGGAGCAAGGGCTACGCTTCTCTTGATTATGAGCTTGACGGATATGAGCCGAGTAAGCTTGTAAAACTCGACGTGCTTCTCAACGGCGACGTTGTCGATGCGCTGTCGTTTATCGTTCACACCGACAAAGCGTACGGCAGAGCGAGAAAGATAGTTGAAAAGCTCAAGGATAATATCCCGAGACAGCTGTTCGAGGTGCCCGTTCAGGCGGCTATCGGCGGCAAGGTCATCGCACGCGAAACGGTAAGGGCAATGCGTAAGGATGTCCTTGCGAAGTGCTACGGCGGTGACATCACAAGAAAGAAAAAACTGCTTGAAAAGCAGAAAGAGGGTAAAAAGCGTATGCGCTCGCTCGGTACTGTCGAAGTGCCGCAGGAAGCGTTTATGGCTGTGCTTAAGCTTGATGAGTAAGGCTGTCGGAATTTATATACACATTCCGTTTTGCGTGAAAAGATGCGCTTATTGTGACTTTTATTCGGGTGTCGGCAAGGAATTTGCCGATACCTATGAAAAGGCACTTATAAAGCACATAAGCGCGTACAGCGGAATTAAATGCGACACGGTCTATTTCGGCGGAGGCACGCCGACTTATTTCGGCGCGGAGCGTCTTTGCCGTGTGTTGGACGCGGTGAAAACAGCGTTTGACGTGGATGAAAACAGCGAAATAACGGCTGAATGTAACCCGAAAACGGCAAGCTTTGACGATTTTGTTCTTATGAAAAAGCACGGCTTCAACCGTTTGAGTATCGGTATGCAGTCGGCAAATGAAAATGAGCTTTCGGCTCTCGGCAGGATACACACGTCTGCCGATGTAAAAGATACGGTCGATAACGCAAGACGTGCGGGATTTGACAATATCAGCCTTGACGTTATGTACGGTATACCGTATCAGACGGCGGAATCGTTTGAAAAAACGCTCGATTTTGCGCTGTCGCTTTCGCCCGAACATCTGTCAGCCTATATGTTGAAGCTTGAGGAGGGAACACCGCTTTTTGAAAATGCGGATAAATACCCGTTTCCCGACGATGACGAAGTGGTTGAAATGACACAAATCTGTACGGATACGCTTTTTCATAACGGTATAGAGAGATATGAAATATCCAATTATGCCAAAAAAGGCTTTGAAAGCCGTCATAATCTGAAATATTGGCACAGAGATGAATACATCTCGTTCGGCCCGTCAGCTTCGTCGTTTTATAACGGACGGCGGTACACGTATACCCACGATGTTCATTTGTATACCGATTATTGTTTCGGTAAATGTGAGGAAAAAACAGCGCTTTGCGAGGAGGAATTTCCGGATTCAAGCGTTGCCGAGGCGGAATATATTATGCTTAATCTCCGCTTGGCGGAAGGTGTTTCAAAGTCTGAATACGAGGCTTTGACAGGGAAGGATTTTGACCGCTGTTACGGCGGAAAAATTAAGAAATATATATCACTTGGTCTTATGCAGGACGGTGAAAACGTGCGCTTTACACCGCAGGGCTTCAATGTGTCAAATGCGGTTTTAAGCGATATTATTGAATTCTGAAAGGGATAAAAAATGAAGCATTTTGTGAAAATTCTTTGCGCGATTCTTCCGTTGCTTATCGTTTTAACGGGATGCTCGGGAAAAGATGATATTACAAATACAGGTGTGACGGATGTTACGTCATCACCGAGCGAGGACACGGTGCCTGCGACCGACGACGAACAGACGGAGCAGATACTTGAAAGCACAAAGCCGAGCATTGTGACGGAAGCGCCCGCGGAATACGACGATGCGTGGGAAACGGCTTCGATGAATGAGCAGATACTCGCCACTGACGAAAATTGGTCTGTGACGGGCAAACCCGTTTACAAGGACGGATATATGGGCGTTGACGGCGAAAATATGTTTGACGTTACGTATCTTACGACGGTGGGCCCCGAGGAAGCATACAGATTTGAGTTTGAGCTTAACACGAAAGAAACCGAAAACGATGAAAAATGGCAGACGCTTTTTGCAGGTCTGCGTATAGATACGGAGGGCGGTATCGCCGATGAGGATAACGGTCTTTGGCTGTCGTTCAAAAACGGTGTTATGGGTATAAAAGGTACGTCTGACACGACGTGGAACGAGGGCATTTTTGAATTTGTCCTGCCGTTTTCGTTTACTGATTCTTTCCGACGCGTATGTATTGAGGATGACCGCGCGGCAAACGTCATAAACGTTTATCAGGGAAGCGATGACGGATATAATGTGCTTGTATACAAGCTTAAAATAGAAAACGACGGTGCAAATTCCTTTATCGGCGTGTATACTTACGAGGATAATTTCGAGGAATGTATACAGAGCATCGCACTCGGATTTGACCTGTCGTATTTTGCAAGCGGTTACGTCAAGCTGTGGAACCATAACAGAGGCGCGGTTTACGTAAAGAATCTTGCGATGAAAGTTATTTGATATGAAGAAAATTGAAATTTACGATTCAACTCTGCGCGACGGCGCGCAGGGACACGGTGTTTCTTTTTCAGTGTCCGACAAGGTCAGAATTGCGAAAACACTCGACGATTTCGGTATAGATTATATAGAAGCGGGATTTCCCGCATCGAATCCCAAGGATGAGGAATTTTTCCGAAAGATGAAAACACAAACGCTTTCGCACGCAAAGCTCTGTGCTTTCGGAAGAACGCTCAAACACGGTATAGAGCCTGAAAACGACCCCGCACTTGCAAGCCTCGTGTCATCCGGCGCCCCCGTGCTTTGCATCTTCGGTAAAACGTCGGTTTTACATATACGCGAGGTGCTTGGGATAACGAAAGAAGAAAATCTTACGATTATAAAGAAAACGGTCGAATATCTGAAACGGTTTGCGGATGAGGTCGTTTTCGATGCGGAGCATTTTTACGCAGGCTATAACGAGAACCGCGAATACGCAATAGAAGTGCTGAAGACCGCCAAAAACGCGGGAGCTGACGTTTTGTGCCTTTGCGATACGAACGGCGAAACGATGCCGCACGAAGCGTACGAGATAACGAAAACGGTGTGCAAAGTATTTAACGATACAAAAATTTCCGTACATTTTCATAATGATACGGGGTGCGCTGTCGCCAACTCCATTCTTGCCGTAAAGGCGGGCGCCGTGCAGATACAGGGTACTTTTCTCGGTTTCGGGGAAAGATGCGGAAATGCAGACCTTTCGGTTATAATGCCTAATTTGAAGTTCAAATACGGAATTGAATTTCCGTGTGATATGCGCAAGCTTAAAAAGACGGCGGTCAAAATATCTGAAATATCCAATATCGGAATCAGAAGCAATAAGCCGTATATCGGAAGTAATGCTTTCCACCACAAGGCGGGAATGCATATCGATGCGGTGAAAAAACATTCGCCGTCGTTTGAGCATATAGACCCTGCACTCGTCGGCAACGAAAGACAGTTCCTTTTGTCGGAATTTTCGGGCAGAAACACGCTTTTGGAGCGTGTGAGGGAAATAATTCCCGATGCCGAAAAGGATTCGCCCGAGCTTATGTGCGCGCTTGAAGCACTTAAAGAAAAGGAATTTTTCGGCTACCATTACGAAGCGGCTGAAGCATCGCTTAATCTTCTGCTCAAAAAAACGCTTTGCAAGTACACACCGCATTTCGACGTGCTTTTGTATAAAACGACAGACGATTATCCGTCGGGCTCGGGCGGTATGACAGCAGGTGCGATGATACAGATAAAGGTCGGCGACAAGACGGAAATATCGGCATCGCTCGGAAACGGTCCCGTCAATGCGCTTGACACGGCGCTCCGCCGTGCGCTTTGCGTGTTCTATCCGCAGGTGTCGGAAATGCGCCTTGCGGACTTCAAGGTGCGTGTAATAGATTCGGGAACGTCTACCGCGGCAAAGGTTCGCGTTCTCATAGAATCGACCGACGGTGTTGAAAACTGGACGACGGTCGGTGTTTCGCACGACATAATTGAGGCGTGCTTTACGGCTCTTGTCGATTCTTTTGAATATAAATTATCAAATTCTTGATTTTGGCTATTGATATTTTCATAATTTTGTGGTATAATTGCATAAAGTTACAAAAACGAAAGGAAAAGGTATACCGATGGCAAACGACAAGGATACGACCATAACTTTTCAAATCTCTCACGAAAAGGAATTGGAAACAAAGCAAGCGTTGAGGGACGTGTATCAGGCGCTCAAAGAAAAGGGATACAATCCTATAAACCAGATCGTCGGATACATTCTTTCCGAAGACCCCACGTATATTACGAATTATAAGAATGCAAGAGGTATCATCAGAAAGATCGACAGAGATGAGCTTCTTAATATTCTCGTAAGGTCTTACCTCAACAAAGAATAAAAACAAACGAATAAATTTCACAAAATTCACTTTTGCTATTGACAAAAGTGAATTTTTGTGATATTATATTCAGGTACAGAAAAAACACCTGTATGCGCTTGTAGCTCAGTGGATAGAGTGCCCGGCTACGAACCGGTAGGTCGAGGGTTCGAATCCCCCCAGGCGCGCCAGAAAACGACAGATTCCTCTCGGAATCTGTCGTTTTCAGTTATATTCGCCTTGAGGCGATATATGCACCTTCAGTGCGTGATATTTGATTTGCAAGTGATTTTCCTGCGGCGCGTGGGAATTTATTTCATTTCACTTGATGCGATAGCATCAAATTTCACAATTTCTGCGGGGAAATTATTTCACCGTGAGCGAAAGCGACCGATTTCATTACCGATATGAGTCTTCAAAGTCATACAATTAATGTC
>JAZKZC010000166.1:0-13889 GCA_045612465.1 Eubacteriales bacterium | reverse complement strand
AAGGACGCGGAAATATTTATCCGCGAGGGCAGAACGAAAATAGACGTTCTTTCAGCGATGATAAACCGCCCCTTTCGCTTCGATGAAATTGAGGAAATATACCGTGAAATAACGGAAGTTGCCCTTAGTGAAAGCGTTGAAGCGGGCACAGTATGCGATTTTGCTTTCTTTCTCATCGAGCAGAACGAGCATTTAAAAGCGTATGACATTTTGAAAGACGCAGAGTCTGTCGCATCGTGCGACGAGCAAACGGCGAGAGTTTATATCCTCCTCGGCATGGCCTGCAAGGACATTGCATCGAAAAAGGACGAGGCGGAAAAATACTACGAAAAAGCGACCGAAATGTACGAAAAGCTCGCAGAAGAAGACCCCGAAAAGTTTGAATATTACTTATCGGGATGCTACAACGGAAGCGGACTTTTCTTCAGCGACTGCGGAATGAAGACGAAAGCCGAAGAAGCCTACAAAAAAGCAATCGAAATAAGAAAAAGGCTTGTGAAAAACGGCTTTACAAAATTCGTTCCCGACCTTGCGGACAGCTACAACAACGCGGGGATTTTCTATAACGAACACCAAGAACCGGAAAAAGCCGAGAAATATTACAAAAAGGCAATAGAGATATACGAGGAGCTTGCAGAAGCCGCCACGGGCAATTTTGAGTCGTATCTTGCGCAGATCTACAACAACGTCGGTGTTTTTTATAACGACCGCAAAAACAGGAACGAAGCCGAAAAATATTACAAAAAGGCGATAAATCTTCGGGAAAAACTCGCTCGGGAAAATCCCGAACGGTTTGAACCCGACCTGTCGCAGACCTATAACAACATCGGGGTTTTATATTCACGCTTCGGTCGTGAGGATGAGGCGGAGAAATACTATCTGAAAACAATAGAGATAAGAAAAAGGCTTGTAAAAACGAAGCCCGAGATTTTTGAGCCGTATCTGGCAGACGTTTATAACAACATCGGCACTTTGTATTACAGCAAGAAAAATTATGAGGATGCCGAAAAATACTATAAAGAGGCAATAGTGCTCCGCGAAAAGCTGGCGCAGGAAAACCCTGCAAGGTTTGAGATGTATCTGGTGACAAGCTACAGTAATATGGGTACATTATGCGGGGAACTCGGACGGAAAGAAGATGCCGAAAAATACTTCACCAAAGCGGTGAAGATATGCGAAAAGCTCGCAAAGGATGACCCCGAAAAATTCGACAGCCGTCTTTCAGGCATTTACAATAACATCGGCGCTTTATACACTGACACTGACAAGAAAAAGGCAGAAGAATACTATAAAAAGGCAGTAGCGATAAAAGAAAGGCTCATAAAAAAGGACGCGGCGGTAATCGCGCCGAGCCTTGTTCAGTTCTATCTGAATCTGGGATTTTTGACGGAGGAGGACGAATATTTCGAAAAAGCACTCGCACTTGCGAAAAAATTTCCGAATGATCCGATTTGCCGTCAATTTCTCGATGCCGTTGAGTAATAAAAACGCGCCCGATGCGGTATGCAAACATAAAATACACCGTACAAAAAGAACCAAGACAAATTTTTATGTCTTGGTTCTTTTTATGTCTTGGTTCTTTATTTGTTTGACTGCGAAAAACGATTTTTCAAATTGAGTTCAACTCGTCGGTGCGCACATATTTTCTGACGGAAATACGTTTCCGTCCATTCTGTACGGTTTGTTATATTATTTTTTGCCGCCGTTGTAGAGAGTATAATACGTACCGCCCTGCGCCACGAGGTCGTCGTGTGTTCCGCGTTCGATGATCCTGCCCTTGTCGAGAACCATAATTACGTCGGAATTCTGTACCGTTGAAAGTCTGTGGGCGATAACGAACACCGTTCTGCCCTTCATAAGACTGTCCATACCTGCGGCAACTATCGCCTCGGTTCTCGTGTCGATGCTTGACGTTGCCTCGTCAAGTATCAGAACGGGCGGGTCTGCAACTGCCGCGCGCGCAATGGCAATGAGCTGTCTTTGTCCCTGGGAAAGGCTTGCGCCGTCTGCCGTAAGCATCGTGTTATAGCCCTGCGGCAGGTGGCTGATAAAGTAGTCGGCATTTACGAGCTTTGCCGCTTCAACAATTTCCTCATCCGTCGCATCAAGTCTGCCGTAACGGATATTGTCGGCAACCGTGCCCGTGAACAGGTGCGTTTCCTGAAGCACCACGCCGAGCGAGCGGCGGAGGTCAGCTTTCTTTATCTTGTTGATGTTGATACCGTCGTATCTTATCTTACCGTCCTGAATATCGTAGAATCTGTTGATAAGATTCGTTATCGTCGTTTTACCTGCGCCCGTTGCGCCGACGAATGCGACCTTCTGACCGGGACGTGCGTAAAGCTTGATGTCGTGAAGTACCATTTTCTCATCGGTGTAACCGAAGTCAACGCCGTCAAACACGACGTCGCCCGCAAGGGGTGTGTAAGTTACCGTGCCGTCAGCCTGATGCGGATGGCGCCAAGCCCATTTGCCCGTGCGCTCCTCTGTTTCGACGATGACGCCGTTTTCTTCCTTGCAGTTTACGAGTGTTACGTAGCCCTCGTCACTTTCAACAGGCTCGTCAAGCAGGGCGAATATACGTTCAGCGCCCGCCATAGCCATAATTATTGAGTTTATCTGCTGGGAGATCTGTGTTATCGGCATATTGAACGTTCTTGTGAACTGCAAGAACGGAACGAGCGAGGATATACCGAATCCGCCGAAGTTGTTTACTGCCATAACACCGCCGATGATAGCGACGAGAACGTAGTTGAGATAACCGAGGTTACCCATAATAGGCATTACGATATTTGCAAAGCCGTTTGCGTTTTTGGTCGTCACGTACAGCTCATCGTTGAGGCGCTTGAACGTTTCAATCGAATCGTCCTCGTAATTGAACACCTTTACGACCTTCTGACCGTCAGCCATTTCCTCGATATAGCCGTTGACCGCGCCGAGATTCTTCTGCGTTGCGCGGAAGAACATTGCGCTCTTTCCGCCGAGAATTCTCGTGATGACGACAGCGCCGAGCACCACGAAAAGCGCGATGAGCGTAAGAAGCGGGGAAAGCACGAACATTGACACAATGGACGATACGACCGTTGCAACGGACGATATCATATTCGGAATGCTCTGGCTTATGAGCTGGCGGAGCGTATCCGTGTCGTTTGTGTAAACGCTCATTATATCGCCGTGTGAATTTTTGTCGAAATATCTTATGGGGAGCTTCTGCATATGCTCAAACAGTCTGTCACGTATCTTTTTAAGCGTACCCTGACAAACGTTTACCATAATTCTGTTCGAACCGAACACGGACAGAACTCCGAAACCGTAAGCGATGGCAACCTTTGAAAGTGCAAACGCAAGGTCGGAATACGACGGTGCCGTTTCGGGAGTTTTAAGCATCGGCTCAATAAAATCTGCGATAAGCGTTTTGAAGAACATCGTACCGTATGCCGTCGTCACTGCGCTTACGATAAGGCAGATGAACACGAGCAGGCACGAAATGGGGTAATCCTCGACAACGAAGCGCAGAACGCGCATCAGAGTCGGGATGGGGTTTGACTTTCTCAAAGGCATACCGTGAGGCGGAGTTTTCATCTTATTCATCGAAATCTGCCCCCTTTATCTGTGATTCGTAAACTTCGCGGTAAATAGCGTTGTTTTCAAGCAATTCGTCGTGTGTGCCGACGCCGTTTACCTTACCCTCGTCAAGCACGATTATCATATCGGCAGAGGCTACGGAGGAGATACGCTGTGCAATAATTATCTTCGTAACGTCGGGGATATATTTTGCAAAAGCATCTCTGATTCTTGCATCCGTTGCCGTGTCAACGGCGCTCGTTGAGTCGTCAAGTATAAGCACGCGGGGCTTCTTCAGAAGCGCGCGGGCAATACAAAGTCTTTGCTTCTGACCGCCCGATACGTTCGTACCGCCTCTGTCGATGACCGTGTCGTAGCCGTCGGGGAACGACATTATAAAGTCGTGCGCCTGAGCGGACTTACAAGCCTCGATTATTTCCTCATCCGTCGCTTCTTTGTTGCCCCAGCGGAGATTTTCTTTAATCGTTCCGGAGAAAAGAACGTTCTTCTGGAGAACCATAGAAACAGCGTCGCGGAGTGATTTGATGCTGTAATCACGCACGTCAACACCGCCGACGGTTATCTTACCCGATGTCACGTCGTAAAGACGCGGAATGAGCTGAACTAAAGTCGTTTTACCGCTTCCCGTACCGCCTATTACACCGACTGTCGTGCCTGACGGTATATTCAGATTTATATGCTCAAGGTTGAGATTGTCCTTGTTTTTGGAATATGAAAAACATACGTCTTCGAAAACTATCTGTCCGTTTTTAACGTCTGTTACGGGGTTTGCGGGGTCTGTTATGTCAAGCTCCTCGTCGAGAACCTCAAGAATACGCTCTGCCGATGATTTTGAGATCGTCATTGTGACGAACACCATGGATATCATCATAAGGTTCATAAGGATGTTGACCGTGTACGAAAGGAAGCTTGTGAGGTTACCCGTCGTCATTTCAACGCTGTTCGTTCCGACGATGATATGCGCACCTATCCAGCAAATGAGTATCATACAGATATTCATTGTCAGGTTCATAAACGGGCCGTTCATAACAACGACCTTTTCTGCATTTACAAAGCCTTGGTAAATGAAGTTTGAAGCCTTGTGGAATTTTTTTGTTTCGTGGTCTTCTCTTACGAAGGACTTAACGACGCGCACACCCGTGAGGTTTTCCTGCACGCTTTCGTTGAGCTTGTCGTACTTGTGGAAAACGTAGTCAAATCTCGGAAATGCCTTTTTTGCAATGACAATAAGCACAGGACCTAAAAACAGGATAGCGCCGATGTACATCAAAGAAAGCTTACTGTTTATGCGGAATGCCATAACGAGAGCCAGTATCAGCATAAGGGGTGCGCGTACGCATATTCTTATGAGCATCTGGAACGACATCTGCACGTTGTTTACGTCTGTCGTCATTCTCGTTACAAGTCCCGACGTTGCGAATTTGTCCGTGTTTGCAAATGAGAAATTCTGCACCTTCGAGAATATCGCAAAGCGCAGATTCTTCGCAAAGCCTGCCGCCGCCTTTGACGACGTTACGGCTGCCGCCGCGCCGAACAGAAGCGAAAACAGTGCCATCGTTATCATAAGTATACCCGTTAAAACGATGTGCCTTATGTCGCTTTTTTCAACACCGTCATCGATTATCGACGCCATAAGATACGGTATAAGTATCTCAAGTGACACCTCACCGATCATAAGTATCGGTGTTATCATGGTCGATTTTTTGAATTCCCCGATGTATCGGGCGAGCTTTTTTATCATATGTTGTCCTCCGTTTCTCCCTTTTCAAGCTCTGTTATACACTTTTCAAGCCTTTCGATAATATCAAAAAGCAGTTCTTTTTCTTCTGCTGTTATGCTTGCCGTGAGCTTTTCGTCCATATTGTGTAAGATCCCGCGTGTTTTTTCACCCGCTTCGCGCCCTGCGTCCGTCAGGTGTATCTGCTTCAGTCTTGCGTCGCTTTCCTGCGAGGTTCTTGTGATGAAGCCGTTTTTCTCCATAAGCTGCAAAACGCTCGTTACAGATGAACGTCTTATGTCGAATTCTTTTTCAATATCGCGTTGATACACGGGCGTGTCGCCATTGTGCTTCAGAAATCTGATTATCATCGCCTGCATATGAGTTATGCCGTATTTCGTTGTCTCTCCGTCTATGTATCTTCTTATACGGTTGGTAAGATTGCCAAGTTCCTTACCTATGTGCCGTTTGTGCAAAAAAATGCCTTCTTTCTTGTTGGATTTCTAACTATTATATAACATAATTACACTGTGATTCAATGCACTAAAATTGCGTTATTTGTGAATTAAGTGGAAGTATTTATGAAATATTTATAAACGATGACTTTTTCGCCGCTTCGGCTCGGAGGATGGAATATTTAACGATATTGACATTTCGGAAAATTTGTTATATAATCACTGTACGTAATTTAAATTTTAAGTTATATACTGAAATCGGCTGACGGTTTCAGCCGAATGGGAGATAAAAATGGCAAAGAAAACAAGAAATACCCCCTGGGGACTTTTAAAAGCGTACCTTACGAGAGTTTTTATTGACGGACTTTCGGGTATGGCTCTCGGACTTTTTTCAACGCTCATCGTCGGAACGATGCTAAAACAGCTCGGCGCATACATTCCCGGTAACATCGGCGCGATGCTTTCAAACGTCGGCGCCGTGGCGCAGGTCGCAACGGGCGCGGGCATCGGATGCGGTGTGGCTGTTAAACTCAACGCAAAACCCCTCGTTATATTTTCCGCCGCCGCGTGCGGATTCATCGGCGCGTTTGCATCAAAAATACCCGATATGCAGACGGTGTCGCTGTCGGGCGCAGGCGATCCTTTAAACGCATTCATCGCCGCCTACGTTTGTATCGAGCTTGGCGGACTTATCGCGGGAAAAACGAAGATCGATATTATTTTAACGCCTCTGACGGCAGTCGTGTCGGGCGGTGTGGTCGGTCTTATAACGGGCACACCGATAGCGCAGTTCAACGGCTGGCTCGGCGGACTCGTTGAATACGGCGCTTCCGCGCAGCCGCTTCTGACGGGACTTATCGTTTCCGTGCTTATGGGTATGTTTCTGACGCTTCCGATAAGCTCGGCGGCTATCGGTGTCATTCTCGGTCTTTCGGGTATTGCAGCGGGCGCGGCGACGGTCGGCTGCTGCGCGAATATGATAGGCTTCGCGGTCATCAGCTACCGCGAAAACAAGCTCGGCGGTCTGCTTGCGCAGGGCGTGGGCACAAGTATGCTCCAGATGCCGAACATCATAAAAAATCCCCGTATATGGATACCGCCGATAATCGCAAGCGCGGTGCTCGGCCCTCTGTCAACGATGGTCTTTAAAATGACGAATGCACCCGCAGGCTCGGGAATGGGCACGGCAGGGCTTGTAGGGCCGATACTTTCCTTTACAGATATGACGTCGGCGGGCGAGGATACAAAAACGGTGCTTATTAAAATTGCTCTCATCTACTTCATTCTGCCCGCGGCAATAAGCCTCGGAATCTCCGAGGGTATGCGTAAAGCAGGCTGGATAAAGCAGGGCGATATGAAGCTTGACGTATAATTGAAAGGATACGAAAAATGAAATTTTCAGGTAAAATAATAATTTCCGACATCGACGGCACGTACACGGGCTCCGAGGCGGGAATAAAAAGAAATAACGAAGCAATAGAATACTTCAAGGCAAACGGCGGACTTTTCACGTTCGCATCGGGGCGCGTGGCTTACAACATCGGCACTATCGTTCCCGGATACGACAAGATAGTGAACGCGCCGTCAATACTCTGCAACGGAAGCTACGTTTACGACATAAAAACGGGCGAAAGACATAACGAAATATGCCTTGACGGCGAGGCAACGATGCCCTTTTTGAAGGTGCTTCACGAAAAATTCCCGTCCGTCGGCATACGCATCAACTGCCAGAGCGGTTATCTTGCCGCCGCAGGCAACGATTTCATATACCGCGAGCTTAAAAATTACTTTGAGGAGGTCGTACAGACCGAGCTTGAAGATATGAATCTTCTCGGCTGGAACAAGATAGTTCTGGCAGGCGAGGGCGCAGAGGAGCTTGAAGCGGTCAATCAATTTATAAACGCAACGATGCCCGGCAAGTTTGAAAAAACGTACTCCTGCCGTACGATGCTGGAGCTTCTCGCTCCCGGCGCAACGAAGGGCGCGCAGGTGAAATACCTGAAGCGTTTTCTCGGTGACGTTAAAACGTACTGCATCGGCGACTACGAAAACGATGAAAATATGCTTGCAAACGCTGACGTTTCAGCTTGCCCGTCGTCGGGACTTCAGAAAATAATCGATATGTGCGACCACGTCGTATGCCCGTGTACCGAGGGCGCGATAGCAGGACTTATCGAAAAAATCGAAAAAGAAAACATTTAACGCGCTTGACACCGAACGTCAGACGTGGTAATATAACCATTATCCTATGCTACAAGGAGAAAAAACGTGAAAATAATTATTGCGGGAACGGGAAAGGTAGGCGCAACTCTTGCGCGCCAGCTTACGTCGGAGGGACATGACATAACCGTTATTGACTCAGAAAACGACGTGCTTGATTCGGCTGTCGAGCAGTACGACGTTATGACGGTCGTCGGAAACTGCGCATCAAAAAATGTTCTGACGGCGGCAGGGACGGAAACTGCCGACTTGCTTATCGCCGTTGCGGGCTCCGACGAGGTGAATCTTCTGTGCTGTCTTACGGCGCACGCGATAAACCCAGGGCTTCACACGATTGCCAGAATAAGAAACCCCGAATATTCCTCACAGATATACGATATGCGCGATACCTTCGCGCTTTCAATGACGATAAACCCCGAAAAACAGGCGGCGATTGAAATTGAGCGTCTGCTCAAATACCCCGGTTTTTCAAAGCTCGAAACGTTTGCAAAGGGCAGGGTGGAGATCGTTGAGCTCCGCGTCGAGGAAGACAGCAAGCTTTGCGGCCGTTCGCTCATTGAGCTTAATTCCGTCGTCAAGTGCAAAATACTCGTCTGTTCCGTGCTTCGTGACGGAAACGTTATAACTCCTTCGGGTAATTTCGTTATCGAGGAGGGTGACAGAATATTCGTTACCGCCCCGACAGACAACCTTACGGTGCTTTTGAAAAACCTCGGAATCATCACCAAAAAAGTGCATCACGTGATGATATGCGGCGGAAGCAGAACCGCGCAGCATCTTTCGCAAAGACTCGTGAGATCGGGCATCAACGTAACGATAATAGAAAAAGATGAAGAAAAATGCCTGCAGCTTTCCGCAAATCTTCCGAACGTCGATATTATAAACGGCGACGCAAGCAGTGCTTTCACGCTTGAGGGTGAGGGTATTGACAGATGCGACGCGCTCGTTACACTGACGGGAATGGATGAGCAGAACATAATCATCTCCCTTTACGGTCATACGCACGGCGTGCCGAACATCGTAACGAAGCTTGACCATATAGACGATAACGGAATACTTGATTTTCTGCCGCAGAGCAGTGTCGTATACCCCAAGGAGCTTTGCTGTAACGCAATAGTCAGATACGTCCGCGCAATGCAGAACCAGACGGGCGCGGCTGTTGCCGTTCACCTTATTGCCGACGGCAAGGCGGAGGCAATAGAATTCCGACTTGATAAATCAACTCCCAACTGCGGTAAAACGCTTAAAGAGCTTAAGCTGAAAAAAGGAGTGCTCATCTCGTGTATAACGCGCAGAGGAAAAACGGAGATACCCGACGGTAATTCGTCATTTATGCCGGGAGATTCCGTCGTCGTCGTAACAAACAGCGGAGCAGTCCATCAGTTCGGTGATATTTTTGAATAAACGGGGATATATATGAATTATAAAATTGTAGGACGTACCATTTCAAAAATACTTGCCCTTGAAGCTCTGTTCATGATACCGCCCGTTATTATATGCGCGGTTGACGGCAATATGAAAACGTGTTTTTCGTTCCTTATTTCCATCGCCGCGACGCTTCTCACGGCAGGCTTGATGTACGCTGTCGGCAAAAATGCCAAGCGGTCGTTTTATGCAAAAGAGGGCTTTGTCACGGTCGGTCTTTCGTGGATATTTTTGAGTCTTTCGGGATGTCTTCCGCTCGTGCTTTCGGGCGAAATACCGAATTTCATCGACGCATTTTTTGAAATAGTGTCGGGATTTACGACAACGGGCGCGTCGGTCGTGCCGAACGTTGAAGAACTGTCGCGCGGTGTGCTTTATTGGCGCTCGTTCAGTAACTGGCTGGGCGGTATGGGCGTGCTTGTGTTCTTGCTTGCGATAGACCCGATGGGAAGCTCGTCGCTTCACCTGCTCCGCGCGGAAAGCCCGGGGCCGAGCGTCGGGAAAATCGTGCCGAAGATGCGCCAGACGGCAAAAATACTGTATTTGCTTTACATAGCGCTCACGGTGCTTAACATAATATTCCTGCTTTTCGGCGATCTGCCCTTGTTCGATTCCGTCTGCACGGCACTCAGCACGGCAGGCACGGGAGGCTTCAGCATCAACGCCGACGGCATGGCATCGCTTACACCGTACGTTCAGAACGTGTGCACGGTATTCATGATGCTTTTCGGTATCAATTTCACTTGCTTTTATCTGCTTTTGCTCGGCAATTTCAAGAGCGTTTTCAAAAACGAGGAGCTGAAATTCTACCTCGGTCTGTTTGTCGCTTGCGTTGCGCTTATCGCGGTGAACGTGCGCGGAATGTACGGCACGCTTGAGGAAACGGTGCGTCACAGCGCGTTTCAGGTTGCCAGCCTTATCACCTCGACGGGTTTTGCAACGACAGACTTCAACCTGTGGCCCGCTTTTTCAAAGGGTATTCTGTTTTTGCTTATGTTCGTCGGCGCCTGCGCGGGAAGCACTGGCGGCGGTATCAAATGCGCGCGTGTGCTTTTGTACCTCAAATCGTTTTTCAGAAGCATAAAGCAAACTCTGCACCCGCAGAAAATACAGCTCATCCGTGTAAGCGGTGAGCCGACGGATGAAAGGATAATCCGTTCGACGCTCGGTTATCTCTGCGCGTACGTGCTTTTGATCGCGGGAAGCTTTTTCATCGTATCGATAGACGGATTTTCATTTGAAACAAATATATCCGCGGTCGTGTCGTGCTTCAACAATATGGGCCCCGGCTTCGACTCGGCAGGTCCTATGGCGAATTACGGAGGATTTTCCGTTTGCTCGAAGCTCGTTCTCATCTGGGATATGCTCGCAGGCAGACTTGAAATTTTCCCAATTCTCGTCCTTTTCTCCCCCTCAACGTGGAGAAAGGTATAAATTCATCAAAAAAAAGGCGCACCGCGCCTTTTTTTTATGTCCGTTTACGCATTTAATGCCGTCAAGCATTTCCGTCAGGAAATATGCGCCCTTTTGTCCGATGTAGTTGGCAAAGCCAACTACGGTAGTTTGCGACTCGTCGCAAACTACATGGATGCGCCGTTATCACAACGAATGAAGTGAACGAAAATAAACCTAAATAGAAATTATTCTTTATTCTTTTTTTGTTATTTATTATTTAAAAAACGGCTCGTTGCGGAAATTGCTTCGCAATGAGCCGTTTATTCAATTATTCTTGTAGTTGTCTATTTCAAGCAGTATTCGGTATATGCGTTGTTGTTCTTCCGCTGATTTATTCAAAATAAATTCCCTGTATTCGGGCGGAACTTCATATATTTTTTCATCCTTAACACCGATATCCGCAAATAGTGTTGATAAGGAAATGTTCAATGCAGATGCAATTTTTTCAACACTTTCTACGGTTGCATTTTTCTCTCCGCGCTCGATCTGACCGATATATGTGGAATGACATCTCGAAAGCTCTGCAAGTGTTTCCTGACTCCACCCTGCAGATTTTCTGTAATATCTTATTCGCTGCCCTAAAATTGTTGCAATATCGCTCATAGTTCCACCGCCTGTATTTTAATAAATATAGTCTATAAGTATTACAAATAAAATTCCACAGACTATTGATATTTTTATCAAAATCTTATATACTAAAAATGTGATTTTTATAAAAAAAGTGCTTATATAAGCGGAAATGGGGTAAAAAATGGACGTTTTTTATATTTCCTTATTTGGTCATCGAACAGTATATGATATAGTTGAATTGGAAAATAAGCTGACACCGATGATAAATGAACTGATACAGACGAAGCCGTATGTGTCATTTCTTATCGGACGTAACGGTGAATTTGATGAATATGCGGCATCTGTAATAAAACGCGCGCAAAAAATGTTCGGGAAAGAAAACAGTGAAATGACGTTGGTGCTTCCGTATACCGTAGCCGATATAGAATATTATAAAGAATACTATGACAGCATTATAATTCCCGAAAGACTTTACGGTGTACATCCTAAATCTGCCATTACTATGAAAAACCGATGGATGACGGAGAACTCCGACCTTGTGATCGTTTACGTCAAGCACAACAGCGGCGGAGCGTATACATCGATGAAATACGCTGAAAAATTGCAAAAAAAGGTTATAAATTTGTGTGATGCAGATTTTGTACGATGAAGTGAAAGCAAATGGGTTTCGCCCTCTCACCCGACTTCGTCGGGAGCTCTCCGTGCGGGCGAGCCTTTGCACCACCACGAATTAAACGAACGATAAATATATTTCCGTAGGAAATATGCGCCTTTTTGTCCGATGTAGTTGGCAAAGCCGTGTAGTTGGCAAAGCCATGTAGTTGGCAAAGCCAACTACGGTAGTTCGCGACTCGTTGCGAACTACATGGATGCGCCGTTGTCACGTTGAATTAAACGCCTTCTCCGGTGGGAGAAGGGGGACCACGATAGTGGTGGATGAGGCGTTATGAAATGGATTTGAAACGGGCGATCGATGATCGCCCCTACAACAACACCACCCCGAATTGAACGGCGTTTTTGTAGGGGCGTGTAGTTCGCTGTACAGCGAACTACTTTGCTCGTCCGAATGAAATGAACAAAAATGTGTCACCGTTTTCCATTTTCAATTACGATAAACGATTCAAACGCACATCGCAGGCACTCTTTGTCGAACATAAACGGCTGTGTCGGAAGCTCGTTTGAGTATCTCAAGACATTTTGGCAAAGCTTTTCTTTGTAAATCCTCGGTGTGTCCTTTGCGTTTTCATAAAGATACGAGGCAAGGGCGAGTATTTTGTCTTCGTTTTCAAGCGGAGTTTTCTCCTCTATTCCCAAAATCGAAAGCTCGTATGATGTGCATACACCCGTTTCGGGTATGCCCTTATCCTTTTGCCATGACAAAACGGCTTTTTCAAGCTCGCGTGTGTATACACCGTCGCAAACTCCCGAATAATAACCGCGTGTCCGCAGTGCCCTTTGTATTTCCTCAACCTCCTCGCCTGCGTATTTTTCCGCTGAAAATGCCGAAACCGAAACGCTCAGCAATAAAACGGTAAGTGATATTATTGTAATAAAGCGCATAAGCTCTCCTGTATTTTGATTCGTTTTAATTATTATCCTCAAAAAATACATAAAAAACCCTTATCTTTTTTAAATTATATGGTGACAAATGAAAAAAAATATGATATAATTACTGTGAATTATTATAACGAAGGTAAAATATGAAGAAAAACGTATCCATTGAGATAATTTCAAAGCAGTATAAGCTTGACGGTGACTTTTTTTCTCCCCCGAACGAGGATGAAAAGGAAGAAAAGATAGAAATATCGACCGAGGGTGTTTTATCCCTTGAAGACGGCAAAATTACCGTAAGCTATGACGAAACGGAGCTGACGGGAATGGACGGTGCGCACACCGTGCTCGAATTCACCGAGGAGGACCCCGACACCGTTACAATGACCAGAAGCGGTTCAGCTTCAACATCAATGATATTTAAGGAAAATTCACGCTGTATGTCAACGTACGAAACGGGTGTGTTCCCGCTTGAAATGTGCATAACGACGAAAAGCGTTGAAAACACCCTTGATATAAACGGCGGTAAAATAATCATAGATTACACCGTGGAGATACACGGCGTTTGTATGGAAAGAACGTATCTTACCGTCAGCGTAACAGTATAAAAATACAGAAAATAAATTAAGAGGTAATGTGAAATGTCGAAAATTTACGATGATTTTAAATCACCCGGTGTCTATTACAGAGGCAAGCCGTTCTGGTCATGGAACGGAAAGCTCGAAAAGGATGAGCTTCTGCGTCAGGTTGACGTGCTTAAGGAAATGGGCTTCGGCGGCTACTTTATGCACTCCAGAACAGGTCTTGTTACGGAGTATCTCGGCGAAGAATGGTTTGAGCTTGTCAACGCCGTTGCCGACAAGGGCGAAAAGTTAGGTCTTGAAAACTGGCTTTACGACGAGGACAGATGG